>JBAQHZ010000151.1:0-6259 GCA_049288585.1 Chania sp. | reverse complement strand
TGCATCCAGGAGGATTCGAACCTCCGACCGCTCGGTTCGTAGCCGAGTACTCTATCCAGCTGAGCTATGGATGCACAGGAATTCTTTTTTGATGCCTTATGGTACAACTTCAATCGCTTTACCATATGGCTAAATATGGTGCATCCAGGAGGATTCGAACCTCCGACCGCTCGGTTCGTAGCCGAGTACTCTATCCAGCTGAGCTATGGATGCAAATGGCGGTGAGGCGGGGATTCGAACCCCGGATGCAGCTTTTGACCGCATACTCCCTTAGCAGGGGAGCGCCTTCAGCCTCTCGGCCACCTCACCATACGCTTCTTGCGAATTGTGCCTAACTTGCTTTAGAGAAGCTCATCGGCACTGCGTGGCGCACATATTACTTTCCCCGACTTATAAGTCAAACAATTTTTCCCAACTCATGCTCATTTGCACAAATCACAGGCAACATGCGTAATTTCACGACAAAAAGAGTGTTTTATCAACAAGCAAATATAGGGTTAGATGGCGCAAAAGTTTGCACACCAGGAAAAAATAATTGGAAGAAACAGAGGAAAGTTCGGGGGAAAGGAAGTCACTAAGGGAGCAAGAGCGTAGCGTCTCGCAGTAACACGAGACGCTGCTCAGAAATCAGTAAGTCGTCTGTTGAGACTTCTCGGCCTGGATACGCTGATAGATTTCTTCGCGGTGTACAGACACCTCTTTGGGAGCATTAACACCAATACGAACCTGGTTGCCTTTAACCCCAAGCACTGTGACCGTGACCTCATCGCCAATCATGAGGGTCTCACCAACTCGACGAGTCAGAATTAACATTCTTTGCTCCTTGAAAGATTAAAAGAGTCGGGTCTCTCAGTTTCCCGGCCATTATCCATTATATGCAGTGAAAACGTAAGTCATAAAGCCCACAATAAATGTAAGCAGACTTGGTGTCACTCCAGACTATGATAAGTTTAGCCGACCTGAAAAACTTTGTTCCCGTAATTATAACTACATTGTCTTAGCATCGTATGAAAACACCATAATTTACAGAATCTTATGGTGTCTTCACGTGCCTATTTATTTATATTTACAACTTCGAAGCCACCCAAGCTTCAACACTCTCTAATGCCGCTGGCAGAGCACTGACATCACTACCCCCAGCCTGCGCCATATCTGGGCGGCCACCGCCCTTACCACCAACCTGCTGCGCGATATTGCCAATCAACTCACCGGCCTTCACCCGGTCAGTGAGATCTTTAGTAACACCAACAATCAGGCTGACTTTTCCTTCTTCTGCCGTGGCCAGAACAATCACTGCAGAACCCAGTTGATTTTTAAGATCATCAACCATGGTACGCAACATTTTCGGTTCCACGTTATCCAACTGGCAGACCAACAGTTTAGCACCCTTGACCTGCTTCGCTTTACTCAACAGTGAAACACTTTCCAGCGCAGCCTGCTGATCCTTCAGTTGTTGCAACTCTTTTTCTAACGCGCGGGTGCGATCAAGCACCGCACGCACTTTATCCGTCAGATTATTGCTATCCCCTTTCACCAAATGCGCAACGTCTTGTAACAGATCGTTTTGCTGGTGCAGGGTAGCAATTGCTCCTTCACCGGTCACCGCTTCAATACGGCGAATACCCGCAGCAGTGCCCGACTCACTCTGAATACGGAACAGGCCAATGTCCCCGGTACGGCTGGCGTGAGTCCCACCACACAGTTCGGTTGAGAAATCACCCATGCTCAGCACGCGCACGTTATCGTCATACTTCTCGCCAAACAGCGCCATCGCGCCCTTCTGTTTGGCATCGTCCAGCGCCATAACCTCAGTTTGCACCGGTAAATTACGCCGTACCTGCTGGTTTACCAAATCCTCGACTGCGCGGATTTGCTCCGGCTTCATCGCTTCAAAATGCGAGAAGTCGAAACGCAGATACTTGTCATTCACCAACGAACCTTTCTGTGCGACATGATCACCCAATGTCTGGCGTAACGCCGCATGTAGCAAGTGAGTTGCCGAGTGGTTTAGGCGAATGCGATCACGGCGTGCGCTATCAATCATTGCGTCAACGCGGTCATTCAGCTTCAGCGTACCCGCCGCCAGTTTGCCCTGATGGCCAATCGCCTGACCATATTTCTGTGCATCACTGACCACAAACTTACTATCGGCAGTTTTCAGTATACCTTTATCACCCACCTGGCCGCCCGACTCTGCGTAGAATGGGGTTTCATCCAAGACCACAACCGCTTCTTCACCTGCTTTAATCGCATCCACTGGCTGACCATCGCGGAACAATGCAACCACTTTCGCCTGTTGCTCGTCGCGGTCGTAACCATTGAACTGGCTAGCCCCTTCGACGCGGATCATGCTGTTGTAATCAGCACCAAAGCCGCTTGATTCACGCGCACGGCGGCGCTGTGCTTCCATTGCCTGCTCAAAGCCAGCTTCGTCAACCTTCAAGCCACGCTCACGGCAAACATCGGCCGTCAGATCAACCGGGAAGCCGTAGGTGTCGTACAGACGGAATGCGGTTTCGCCATCCAGGGTATCGCCCTGCAATTGGGCCAACTCATCGTCCAGCAACGCCAAACCACGCTCCAGCGTGCGAGCAAACTGCTCTTCTTCGGTTTTCAGTACCTGCTCGACCAGCGCTTGCTGTTGCTTCAGCTCATCGGCGGCTGAACCCATCACCCCGATCAGTGGCGCAACCAGCTTGTAGAAAAAGGTATCTTTCGCACCCAGCATGTTGCCATGGCGAATAGCACGACGAATGATGCGGCGCAGCACATAACCACGATTTTCATTCGAAGGGATGACGCCATCGGAGATCAAGAATGCGCACGAGCGGATATGGTCGGCGATAACACGCAGTGATTTATTATTCAGGTCGGTGGCACCGGTCACGTCCGCAACGGCGGCAATCAGGGTGCTGAAGAGATCGATGTCATAGTTGGAATTTACATGCTGCAGAACCGCGGCAATACGCTCCAGGCCCATCCCCGTATCCACCGAAGGTTTCGGCAGCGGCTGCATGGTGCCGTCGGACTGGCGGTTGAACTGCATGAACACGATATTCCAGATCTCGATATAGCGGTCACCGTCTTCTTCCGCGCTGCCTGGAGGGCCACCCCAGATATGATCGCCGTGATCGAAGAAAATCTCGGTACACGGGCCACACGGACCGGTATCACCCATCTGCCAGAAGTTATCGGAAGCAAATGCCGCGCCTTTGTTGTCACCGATGCGAATAATACGTTCAGCCGGAACACCTATCTGCTTCTGCCAGATGTCGAAAGCTTCGTCATCGGTCTCATACACGGTAACCCACAGCTTCTCTTTTGGCAGGTTGAACCAGTTTTCACCGGTCAACAGTTCCCACGCATAGCTGATAGCATCATGCTTGAAATAGTCGCCAAAACTGAAGTTGCCGAGCATCTCAAAGAAAGTATGGTGACGTGCGGTATACCCCACGTTTTCCAAATCGTTGTGTTTACCACCAGCACGAACGCAACGCTGTGAAGTGGTAGCACGAGAATAGGCTCGCTTATCCAGCCCCAGGAAAACATCCTTAAATTGGTTCATCCCGGCATTGGTAAACAGCAATGTCGGATCATTGTTAGGCACCAGAGAGCTGCTTGCTACGACCTGATGACCTTTACTATGAAAGAAATCGAGAAACGCTTGACGGATCTCAGCGGTGCTCTTGCTCATAATTTTCCTGGAAAGGCTAGAATAACGACACGTGAGCAAGAAGCACGACATCCTGACGATATCATCTAGCTCACGAACAAAAAGTGTGAATAAGATAAATTTTCTTCAGAGGGAAGTAAAACCCCGTGTGCGTTCATTGCGCAAAATCACGATAAATTGACTGAATTTCTTCCTGAAAGAAGCCACGATAAAGCAGATAACGTTGAACTTTGGCTTTATCTTTCCATTCTACCGGTAGCGGATCGCCAAATTTACGCTGTGCGACCTGCTTAGCCTGTTCACACCAGTCAATGTCACACGCTGCCAGCGCCGTCTGCACAATCTCTTTTTCTACGCCTTTCTGCATCAGTTCAGAGCGAATGCGCTGTGCTCCATAGCCTTTACGGCTACGTCCGGCGATAAAACTATTGGCAAAACGTTGGTCATCCAGCCAATTATGCTGATAACAATAGGCAATCACTTGCTCAATCACTGCGGGGTCAACGGGTTGTTCGGGGGGATTTACTGGGGATTTCGCGCCAAATCTGGCATTCGCTACAAACGGCTGCGCCGCAAGTTTGCGGCGCAGTTCAGCTTCACTATGGTCGCGTTGAGACAATAAGCGCATCGCGCGGCTTATCAAGGCATTAAATTCATTGCGTGGGGGTGGAGAAACGCCATCATTCATACCATACAACCTTAGAGCTCAACAGGCACACCACCGAGGGTGCGCCTGCTTACCGGCAAAGATTAAAACTCTTCGCTGGTTTCTGCTTCATTGTCATCCAAGTTTTCAGCAACAGCGGCAACCGGTTCGCCATTGCTGTGCAGCAACAGATCACGCAGTTTTTTATCCAACTCAGCGGCAATAGCTGGGTTTTCTTTCAAGAAGTTACAGGCATTTGATTTACCCTGGCCGATCTTCTCACCGTTGTAGCTGTACCATGCGCCAGCTTTCTCGATCATCTTGTGCTTCACGCCCAGATCGACCAATTCGCCACGGCTGTTGATGCCTTCGCCATACAGGATTTGGAACTCGGCCTGTTTGAACGGTGCAGCAATCTTGTTCTTCACCACTTTTACGCGGGTTTCGCTGCCGATCACTTCGTCACCTTCTTTGATCGCACCAATACGGCGGATGTCCAGGCGGACAGAAGCGTAGAACTTCAGCGCGTTACCCCCAGTGGTGGTTTCCGGGTTACCGAACATCACCCCAATTTTCATACGGATCTGGTTGATGAAGATCAGCAGCGTGTTGGCGTTTTTCAGGTTACCGGCCAGCTTACGCATCGCCTGGCTCATCATACGCGCCGCGAGGCCCATGTGTGAGTCGCCGATTTCACCTTCGATCTCTGCCTTTGGCGTTAAAGCCGCAACGGAGTCAACGATGATCACGTCAACCGCGCCGGAGCGGGTCAAGGCATCACAGATTTCCAGCGCCTGCTCACCGGTATCGGGCTGAGAACACAGCAGGTTGTCGATATCAACACCCAATTTCTTGGCGTAGATAGGATCCAGCGCATGTTCGGCATCAATAAACGCACAGGTTTTGCCTTCACGCTGAGCGGAGGCGATAACCTGCAGGGTCAGAGTGGTTTTACCTGAAGATTCTGGGCCATAAATCTCGACAATACGGCCCATTGGCAGGCCGCCCGCACCCAGTGCGATATCCAGTGACAGTGAGCCAGTGGAGATCGTTTCTACGTCCATTGAACGGTCTTCACCCAGACGCATGATGGAGCCTTTGCCGAATTGTTTCTCAATCTGGCCCAGTGCCGCAGCTAACGCCTTTTGCTTGTTCTCATCAATAGCCATGTTTGCTCCTCGTTATGCAATGCCGGTGTTACCCCACACTGCCACTGAATGTATGTTGTGCAGGAAATGTCGCTAATTATACTGTATGGTCATACAGTATCAAGACTAATTTTACAAAAATTCATCAAGCGCCGTTTGCAGCGCAAAAATCGTTGCTTGCAGCCGCACGGCATCACGATCGCCAGCAAATTGCATTTTACGCGCCAGCACGCGGCCAGAACGTTCGGCAAAACCAAACCAGACGGTACCCACAGGTTTTTCAGCGCTGCCGCCATCAGGGCCAGCAACGCCGCTTACCGACAGCGCCAGATCGGCCTTGGCGGCATGAAGTGCTCCCTGCGCCATTTCGCACACCACCGCCTCACTCACCGCGCCGTGCGTCATCAAGGTAGCTTCAGCCACCCCTAACAATTCGTGCTTCGCCGCGTTGCTATAGGTGACAAAACCACGATCAAAATAGGCCGAACTGCCCGCAATATCGGTAATGGCTTTGGCAATTCCCCCACCGGTACAAGACTCTGCACAGGTGATCCACTGGCCGCGGGCCTGCATTTTTTGCCCAACGGAAATACTGAGCTTGCGCAGTGTACTCTCACTCATCGCCTCTCCTTAGTGAATCAAGCTATATGCGCCCGATAGTAGCATTTATCAAGCATCGCTGGCGGAGTCATGACAGAAATGCGCAGCGTTTCGCAGGTTGATGCGGTGTTAAGCCGTACCTCAAACTGCTAGTATCAAAGGCGGCGCACAGATTGCTGCGTTGCTTGGTTA
>JBAQHZ010000150.1:0-1567 GCA_049288585.1 Chania sp. | reverse complement strand
GCGTCGTGCCGGTCAGATAAACGGCCAGCAGGTGCCGGAAATCATCATTCTGAATTCGCACGATGGCGCATCAAGTTTTCAGTTACTGCCAGGGATATTCCGAAGTGTCTGCACCAATTCGCTCGTCTGCGGACAGTCGTTTGGTGAGATTCGTGTGCCACACAGGGGGGATGTTGTCGGAAAGGTGTTTGAGGGGGCCTATGAGGTTCTCAGCGTCTTTGACCGGGTGGAAGAGAAACGCGACACCATGCAGTCCGTGCAACTACCGCCACCAGCACAACATGCTCTGGCTAAAGCGGCGCTGACATACCGTTTTGGGGAAGAGTACCAGCCAGTAACCGAAGCACAAATTCTTGCACCTCGCCGCTGGCAGGACGAGAGCGATGACCTGTGGACCACTTACCAGCGCATTCAGGAAAACCTGCTGAAAGGCGGGCTAAGTGGCCGTACCGCACAAGGTAAACGCAACCGGACCCGCGCCGTAAGCGGCATCGATGGAGACGTGAAGCTCAACCGCGCCCTGTGGGTGATGACCGAAAACATGCTGGCACTGTTTGACCACTAATGTTAGCCACTTAAATTAGAGGAGATACCCTCACCATGAACACAACAAACTCATTATCTGTTGTTGCTGAGCTGGCTCCCGCCACGCAGCGTGCCATTAAACGTGCCTTAACTTTGCTGGAAAGCCAGTTGCGTGAGCCCGGCGTGTCATTTACATCGAGTAGTTCAGTTCGGGACTGGTTGCGCTTGCAGATGGCATTACTCGAGCGGGAAGCGTTTATGCTGCTCTGGCTCGATAACCAGAACCGCCTGATTGCTCACGAAACTCTGTTTAAAGGCACCATCAACAGTACTGAAGTCCATCCCCGCGAAGTAGTGAAGTCAGGCCTGAAGCACAATGCGGCAGCAGCCGTACTGGCACACAATCACCCCTCCGGTCAGGCGGAACCTAGTCATGCCGACCGGCAGATAACGAAACGGCTGAAGAGTGCCCTGACTCTCGTGGATATCCGTCTGCTCGACCACCTGGTGGTGGGCGGAATGGATGTTGTCTCGTTTGCTGAACGTGGCTGGCTTTAAAGGAAGATTATTAATGAAAATTATCAGTAAACGTCAGGCGATGGCGATATACCGACAGCACCCTGAGTCGCGGTTATTTCGCTTCTGTACCGGGAAATATCAGTGGTACGGCAGCGTCTGCCACTATTACGGCAGGGAGGTTCAAAACATCAACGGGGTACTGGCTGTCTTTGCTGAGCGTCGTCAGGACCGCAACGGGCCTTATGTCAGCCTGCGTAGCGTGACCCTGAATTAACCTTTTTAAGGAGTGCAAAAATGCAGAATAAAAGAAAGATTGCAGTTCAGGATATTGCTGAACCGTGGTGGGGACTCCGACGCGATTTCTCACCGTGTCTTAGTGCCCGCCTTGTACAGGAGGATAACCAGTTGCATTACCTGGCTGACCGCGCCAGCTTTAACGGTCAGTTCAGTGATGCGGATTTATGCCATCTCGACCTGGCTTTTCCTGTACTGATGAAACAGCTAGAACTGATGCTTACCAGTG
>JBAQHZ010000149.1:0-4432 GCA_049288585.1 Chania sp. | reverse complement strand
GCCGTAGAGTGCCAACCATTTCCATGGCAGTTTAGGCTTGGGCACAAAGAATATCGCGGGAAACACCACCAGTAAGAAGCGCAAACCGGCCAACAAAAACGGCGGCATCCCCTGCAAGCCGTATTTGATAATGACAAAATTCATCCCCCAGATAATCACTACCAGCAACGCCAACAACCGATCGCGCAATGTCATCCTTGCCTCACACCTTAAAGATCGTAGCGTATTGTTATGTTTTTCCTGGCTTAAGTCACCGGCATTATGCCAATAAAGGTGGTTTTCTTACGTGGGGCCGTCATAAAAACCGCCAGTTTTTCCACATGCCTCAGCAAAGATGACGACACTCGGCAACCCGACCGTTTGTGATAATATTAACCATAACTTTGTTCTCAACAGCAGGCATCACATGGCATACATTCCAAAAAACTACGCGAAGCTGGAAGTGGGTTATCGCGAAAAAGCGTTGAAGATTTTCCCGTGGGTATGCGGGCGTTGTTCGCGGGAATTTGTTTATTCCAACCTGCGTGAACTGACGGTTCACCATATCGATCATGACCACAGCAACAACCCGGAAGATGGCAGCAACTGGGAGATGTTGTGCCTGTATTGCCACGATCACGAACACTCCAAATACACCGAAGCCGATCAGTACGGCACAACGGTTATTGCTGGCGAAGACGCGCAGAAAGATGTTGGCCTAGCAACACATAACCCGTTCGCCAATCTGAAAGCGATGATGAAGAAGTAGCGGCTGATAGGCTTCTTTACCCTGTCAGAGTAAAGGGGCTACAGGGCGGTATTTTTCCAATCTGGCGCGGCTAGCCTGCGCCTCTTGCCCAAGCCAATCCACCAGTTCAGTCAATGCAGCCGGTATTACCGCGCGTTCAGGATAAACCAGATAGTAGGCCGCGCCGCTGAGCACGCTAAGCGGGAACGGCGTGACGATGCGGTTGGCCTGAATGTCCTCTTCCAGCAGGCAGAGATCGCCAATCGCAATGCCAAACCCTTGCAACGCTGCGCTCGTCGCCAGATCGAGCGTATCAAAATGCTGTGCTTTGGCGGAAGGCAATGCCTCATGCCCGGCCGCTTTCAGCCACAGCAGCCAATCGCGGCGATCGCGCGTTGGGTGCAGCAGGGTTTTCTGCGCCAGATCGGCGGGCACCGGCGGCCGATCTAGCGTTGGCAGATAAGTGGGAGTGCAGACGGGTGTCAGGATTTCGTCAAACAGATGCTGCACCACCAGCCGTTTTCTCTGCGGCTCACCGAACACCACGGCGGCATCAAAATGCTCGCTGCCGAAATCCACGCCGTGCGATACCGATGCGGTCAGTTCGATATGCATCTCCGGCCGCTCATTCTGTAGACGGATAATGCGCGGCAGCACCCAGCGCATCGCGCAGGTCGGGCATTTAATCCGCAGCGTGCCCGGTTGCGCTCCAACACGCACCAATGCCTCACCCAGTTGTTCCAACGCCTGTTGCACCGGCGTCAGCAACAACGCACCCTGCGCGGTCAACACCAGCCCACGCGCTCTGCGGCTAAACAGCGGATAGCCCAATTGCTGCTCCAGGCCGAGAATCTGACGGCTGACCGCGCCCTGCGTCAGATGCAGTGCCTGCGCAGCGTGGGTGAAATTGAGGCGCTGCGCTACCACCACAAAAGTTTTCAACACGTCCAGCGACGGCAGCGATGTCTGCATACATTAACCTCTTTATTAACGCAAAACCTCTGCTCAGGCATGAGAAAAACACATGGCTGGCATGACGAACTTTCTCTTGTTCGCCGATCCTAACTCATGCTTAATCATTCCACACTTCATTCTTTTGCCCGGAGCCCATCATGCAGAGCGCCTGCTCTCAACGCTCGAAACTGCCAGACGTCGGCACCACCATTTTCACCGTGATCGGCCAACTGAGTGCCGAACACCAGGCCTTGAATCTGTCCCAGGGAGCACCGAATTTTGCCTGCGATCCGCTACTGGTGGAAGGCGTTGCCCAAGCCATGCGCGCAGGTCATAACCAATACGCACCGATGAGCGGCGTAGCCGCGTTGCGTCATGCCCTAGCGGAAAAGGTTGAACGCCTGTACGGTGCGCGTTATGACGTTGACGACGAAATTACGGTGATTGCCAGCGCCAGCGAAGGGCTGTATTCCGCCATCAGTGCGCTGGTGCACGCTGGCGACGAGGTGATCTACTTTGAACCGGCCTTCGACAGCTACGCGCCGATCGTCCGCTTGCAGGGCGCGACGCCGGTCGCCATCAAGCTTTCGCTGCAAGATTTGCAGATCGATTGGGACGAAGTCGCCGCAGCGATCAACAGCAAAACGCGCATGATCATCGTCAACAGCCCGCATAACCCCACTGGCAGCGTGTTCGGCGAACATGATATCGAACGCCTGACCGCGCTGACGCATAACACTGACATCGTCATTCTGTCTGATGAGGTCTACGAGCACGTGGTGTTCGACGGCGGTATCCACCACAGCATGGCGTGCCACCCGGCCTTGGCGGAACGCAGCGTGATTGTTTCCTCGTTCGGCAAAACTTATCACGTCACCGGCTGGCGCGTGGGTTATTGCATGGCACCGGCGGCGCTGATGGATGAGATCCGTAAAGTGCACCAATTTATGGTGTTCTCTGCCGATACCCCGATGCAGTATGCCTTTGCCGCCGCGTTGAATCACCCGCAAAGCTATCTGGGGCTGGCAGATTTCTACCAGCAGAAGCGCGATTTACTGGCCAACGCCTTGCAGAATTCGCGCTTTGAATTACTGCCAAGCTATGGCAGTTTCTTTATGCTGGCTCGCTTTAGCGGCTTTTGCAGCGAAAGTGACAATGACTTTGCGGTGCGTTTGATCCGTGAAGCCAAGGTGGCCACCATCCCGCTGTCGGCGTTTTACAGCGATGGCACCAATACCGGCATTATCCGGCTGAGTTTCTCGAAAGATAATGACACCCTGCTGGAAGGCGCACGCCGCCTGTGCCAGGTGTAATCCATTGATTTTTGACCATGGGAAAAGGCATTGATGAAAAAAACATTGAACACGCTGATCGCTGCGGGCTGCCTGTTGGCGGCTGGATCCACCTTTGCCGCAGAAAACAGCCTGCGTTTTGGTATTGAAGCCCTGTATCCGCCTTTCGAATCCAAATCCGCCAGCGGCGAGTTGGAAGGATTTGATATCGATCTGGGCAACGCCGTGTGTACCGCCGCAAAACTGAAGTGCAGTTGGGTAGAAACATCATTCGACAGCCTGATCCCGGCGTTGCAGGCGCGTAAGTTCGAAGCGATCAACTCGGCGATGAACGTCACCGATCAACGCCGCCAGGCGATTGCTTTCACAGATTCCATTTATCAGGTACCTAACCGGCTGATCGCCAAAGCCGACAGCGGCCTGCTGCCGGATGCCAAATCACTGGCCGGTAAGCGCGTAGGGGTTTTACAAGGTTCGATTCAGGAAAACTATGCCAATGCGCACTGGGCTCCGCAGGGCGTTGACGTGGTGTCTTACCAAGACCAGAACCAGGTGTATCTTGATCTGACCTCTGGCCGCCTGGATGCCACGCTGATCATGGCTCCTGCCGGGCAGAGCGGTTTCCTGGCGCACCCGGACGGCAAAGGCTTTGCCTTTGTTGGTAATGCAGTTCAGGACGACAAAATCCTGGGCGAAGGGATCGCTTTCGGCTTACGTAAAGACGATGCTGCGCTGCTGAAACAGCTGAACGAAGCTATCGCCAAAGTGAAGCAACAAGGGACCATTACCGAGCTGTCGAAGAAGTATTTTGGTGATATTGATGTGACGGTGAAGTAGACATTTACGTCTGAACAGAACGGTGCGATACCTCGTCACTCCCCCTACGGGGCTGATGAGGTGTCGACGGTTAAAACCAGAGGGGTAATATGGAACACTGACAAAAAAACGGGGTTCAACGTTACCGAATCCCCCCAATGCAACAATCAATATACAAATTACAAGAGGCCATCCTTAGCCCATAGGGTATGACAGACTAGATATAATCAAGATAACCGTTGTTAATCAGATTATTTGCTTTTTTTAACCGATAGCGAATGTTGGCCCGGAGCCAACTATCTGATGACCATTCATTTTTCACCAGTTCCTCACCAAATATTTCTGAAGCGATGTCTTTATGTGTAAACCCTTGTTTTATATCATCAATAAACTTCAGAAAACCCAGGTAACTTTTTTCTTTCTCATCGAGTTCATCAGACTCCTCGATTGTACCTTGATTATTAATAATGCTTTTTATAATATCAATATTCTTGTTTATCGCATCAGTTTTCAGACTCAACGGAATGTACAAAAATAAACTCGCGTTATCATTTAACATAGTATTACTGTCAGTAAAAAACTGAAAGTAACCGTTGTCATTGAATATTTTTATGCAGAGTGTGCCATCCAGAAGTCTGAGTTT
>JBAQHZ010000148.1:0-3547 GCA_049288585.1 Chania sp. | reverse complement strand
ATTCAAAATAGCCGTGGAGAAACCAGCATCGATAAATTAAAAAAGCTACTCACACCCTGTAAGCTGGAATTTAAATCTATTTATTTTTATAAAAGCGGATGAATCAGCTAAAAAGTAACGGATGGATTAAAAAAACCGCAAGAACCGGGTGCGGATATCGCTACGGCTTACTTGCTGAAGGCCAAGCAGGGCTCCACCGCTGGCCATCAGTCAAAAATATGGTTGCCGACGCAGAAGCGGATCAGTTCCTGATTACTTTCTACGTTCAACTTGCGCATTGCCGAGTTCTTTTGCAGGCTCACGGTTTTAGCACTGCGATTAAGCCGCTCGGCAATATGCCCAATAGACTCCCCTTCCACAAAATAGCGCAGCACTTCAAACTCTCTGGGAGACAGGCTATTGATACGCTGCTGTAGAAATACCTCGCGTTCATCACGGCGGCCGGTACTCTGGAATGAAGGGGGATAATAGCGCGTGTCAGCACGCAGGGCGCGCAATGCGGATTGCACCTCACTGAGCGGATCCTGCTTGAACACCACGCCAGCCACACCGGCGTCGTAAAGTGCGGATACGATCATCGGATTGGAGATCATCGTTAGAACCAGCAACTTTACCTGTGGGAAGGTGCGAATCAGAAAATCGACGAAGCGTAAGCCATCTTTATGCACTTCGTCGTTAGGCATGTTGTAGTCGGTAATGATCACATCCAGCGGATTGGCTTTGGCGTAACTCACCAGCTCTGAGGTGGTAGAAAAGGTCGCTACTACCTCAATATTGGGGCTATGTTCCAGAAAATCTTTCAGCCCAGCCAATACCACCTGATGATCGTCCACCAGCACTACGCGTAGTTTTTCCACGGTGTTACCCCTTTCATGTCGTTGATTCGATGCTGGCCAGCAACTGGCGGATCTCAACCATAATAACGGCTAAACTGGCTTTCCCTTGTTCGTCCAAGCCATGCGTCTGCATATGTATCTCAAGCGTTTCCATGCTGGCCGCCAACTCGCGGCGCTGCGCCAGAACTAACGCGCCACGCATGCGATGCAAGGCGTTTTTAGCCCTGTCGGCCTCCCCTTGAGCGATACTCTGCTCCAATTGGTTCAGATCATCCGCCATGCTTTTGAGGAAAATATCGCGGTGCTTATCGAGCACGTTAGGCTCAAGCTGTTCAAAATGGTCATTAGCCTCACTTTCAGGCGGCAATTGGTCAGCTGGCATAAACTTACGCAAAATATCCACCAGCGTTCGCAGCTCGATCGGTTTCACCAGCCAGGCATTCATGCCTGCCTCAACGCAGCGCCGTTCCTCATCCAGCATGGCATTGGCCGTAACGCCAATAATCGGGGCTGTGACCCCCTCATTGCGTAGACTGCGAGCAAGCTCATAGCCATTCAGGTAAGGCATGTTCACGTCGGTCAGCACCAGATCATGTGGCGCAATATCCCACAGCGCCAGCGCCTCTTCACCATCGTCCGCCAGCGTAACCTCACAGCCCAACAGTTCGAGCTGCCCCTGTAGGGTGATCTGATTGAGTGGATTATCCTCGGCAACCAGAACGCGGGCCTTAAACTGTGGTAACACCGCTTCGCGCCGCTCGTTGAGCGGCTGCCCGTGCAGCAGGCGATCGATACCAAAGCCGATGCTGCTCAGGCTGTAAGCATCAATATCAGAATAATTCACCGCCTCACCCGATAAGGAAATCGCCAAGCTGCGCCCTTCCCACTCAATAGGAGCACTTTGCCGATGCGCTTGCACATCCAGCAGAATATCTTGCTCATGGTTTGACGGGGTTGGTGTGGTAAGCGGTGAGGATTCAGCCCCCCAACGCCGCAGCCAGGCGCAGAGATTATCGGTCAGTTCAGGATGCGGAGTGCGTACCCATAGGATGCTGCCTTGCAGTTGCGGTTCCGCCACATCGCTAGCTTCGGCTACCGCAAGCGTCAGCGTCAGATAAAATTGGCTGCCCCGCTGCGGCTCGCTACGGAGCTGAATTTCTGTGCCCATCAGGCCAGCCAGCCGCTTGCAGATAGACAGACCCAAACCTGCGCCCCCCAAGGTGCCGCGGCTGGCGTCGGCCAGATAAAACGGGGTGAACAGTTTTTCCTGCTGTGCTTTGCTGATGCCGATCCCGCTGTCACATACGTCCAGCCGCAGTCGGCTTTCTGCCGCGGAGCCTGCAATCTGGCTGAGCCGCACGATCACCTGGCCGGACTCGGTAAATTTAATCGCATTGCTGATGAGATTGCTCAGAATCTGCCGGATGCGCGCCGGATCGCCAACAACCCACCAGGGCACCTCGGTGCTGACCACCGAGAACAACAGTAAACCTTTGCGATAAGCCATGGCAGCAAAGGTGCCGGTCACACTCTGCACCAGTTCACGCGGATTAAACTCCACCGCCTCCAGTTGCAGTTGACCTGCTTCGATCTTGCTGATGTCCAGAATGTCGCTGATTAGCTGTAGCAGCATTTGTGAAGCATCGTCGATCCGCCCCACATACTGGCGCTGCTGGCGATCCAACTGAGTCATGGACAACAGTTCCAAAGTGCCAAGTGCACCATACAGCGGCGTGCGGATTTCGTGGCTCATCGTCGCCAGGAAAGTGGATTTGGCCGCGCTGGCCTCGTCTGCCGCTGACTTGGCGCGCGCGAGTTGGCGCTCTATTTCCGCATGGGCGCTGACGTCTGCAAAAACGCACAGGATCACATCACGCTGCATATAACGCGTTGGCGCATAGGCAACGTACAGGGTTCTTCCCCCCGCCACCGCCAGCTGTTCGATGGCCCCGGCCTGCCGCGCGAGCAACACCTGGCTCAGCAATTTGGTGGTAGCAGCGCCGGGCGGTAAGCGTTGGCCGGTGGTGGCCCCCAGCCAATCCAGCGCCAGTGCATTACCGAATACCAGATGACCATCAGCACGGGCAATCAGGCAGACTGCTGCCGGTGCCGTCTGTATCAAGGTTCGATTAAACGCCTCACTTTCCAGCAGTTCACGCTGGGCTTCTTGTGCCGGAGCAATCACCCGGCGGTTGTACCAGCGCGAATATGCCAGCCCACCGCATACGCTGCCCAGCAACAGCAGTAACACGCCGAGCGGTAACCACAGATTATCCTGGAAGAAACTGGCATAGCTCACATAGTAGTAACCCGTCCACTTACCGTTCTGTTCCACGATCTTGAACACCACCCCGGTCAGGGTGTAGTGCAAACCCTGCTGCTCGATATCCGGGGCCTGCCCCTGCCCCATCAGCAAGCCATGATCCTGGTGGCTCAGCCACACTTGATCGAAGCGCTGTAACCAGAATGCGTGCTTCGGCCCCGGGTTGACGCTTTGCTCCAATACCCCGAAACGCGAACGGCTGAGTAAGGTGGCGGCGTAAATGCAGGTGGTCGGGCGCTTGCGTGTCCCTTTCCAGATACTGGAAGGGAACCCGGCCGGAATCAGCCCGATCATTTGATTCGGCAAAGCCGTTTCCCGAAACCAGATAACATCCCCACCGCCAGGTTTATCGCTGCTCTGTGGCTGGCAGTCGTTCATGGCAGCACTG
>JBAQHZ010000147.1:0-7504 GCA_049288585.1 Chania sp. | reverse complement strand
GGCAAAGGCCAGCGGACTGCCGCTGCCGGGGATCCCTCCCAGGTTCACACCAAACAGCCCGGTCAGAAATGTAGTGGGCAGAAATACCATCGCCATCAGAGACATAGTGTAAGTGCGGCGGTTCATGGCATCGGCCATCACGGTGGTGATCTCGTCAGACAGTATCGCCGTGCGGGCAATGCTGCCATCCAGATCGTCCAATCCGCGCCCCAAACGGTCGGCGATGTCCTGCATTCTGCGACGATCGTCATCACTCATCCACGGCAGGCGCTCGCTGGCCAAACGTGAGAACACATCGCGCTGCGGGGCCATGTAGCGGCGCAGCACAATCAGTTGTTTGCGCATCAACGCCAACTGCCCGCGTTCCGGGATCTGCTGTTCCAGCAACGCATCTTCCAGATCGATAATTTTGTCGTGCAGGTCTTCAATAAACTCACTGGCGTGATCGGTCAAAGCATCGGCAATCTCCACCAGCCAATCACCGCTATTGGCAGGCCCAGAACCGTTTTGCAGTTCGTTGACCACGGCATCGATGGAATACACTTTGCGATGCCGGGTAGAGATAATCAGCTTATCGGTCATATACACGCGGAATGTGACCAACTGATCGGGCCTTGAGTCAGTATTAAAATTAATACCGCGCAGCGTGATCATGGTGCCATCACCCAAGCGACTGACGCGCGGACGCGTACTTTCACCAGAAAGTGCCTCCCTCACCGCATCCGGCAGCAGCGGCGTTGTCGCCAACCATTCAGCGCTTGCCGCATGGGCATAATCGAGATGTAGCCAGCAAGGTTCATCACGGGTGACTTTATCTTCATAGTCAATCGGCGTCGTTCCGCCTTTGCCGTCGAGTTGATACGCGTATACCGCGTCGGGCACCTGCAGATCGCGCCCCTCAATGACATCCATTCAATACCCTCTCTATTCGGCTGTTTAACAAAAATCCGGCAACCGCCTGTCGCCAGGCCAGCGCTTCCTCAAGCGTCAACTTTAACAATATTTTTTATGCTTAGACAAAAAAGCCCCACATTTTAGCGGGGCCTTGAATGCAATAAGAACCTGAGGATCAGTGCTTCAGGATATACATTTCCTGGCTATACGCCACGTCTTCAGGGTTCGTGATCGGGTAACCTTTCACCCAAGGTTTGATCAGGCGGCCATTTGTGTACTGATAAATGGGCGCAATCGGTGCCTGCGCAGCAATCATCTGTTCGGCCTTATTGTAATCATCGGTCAGCGCCGCCGGGTTTGTCTCACGACTGGCTTCGACCAACAGGTTATCGTATTCCGGGCTGTTAAATTTGGCGATGTTGCCACTGTGGGCGGAGGTCAACAACGAAAGGAAGGTTGAAGCCTCGTTGTAATCCCCAACCCAGGAAGCACGAACTACATCGAAATTACCGGTATTGCGGCTGTCAATATAGGTTTTCCATTCCTGATTCTGCAGTTTGACATCCACGCCCAGCTTTTTCTTCCACATCGATGCCACGGCAATGGCGATCTTCTGATGGCTTTCCGACGTGTTATACAACAGCGTCAACGTCAATGGTTTGTTCGGGCCATAGCCTGCCGCCTGCATCAGCGCCTTGGCTTGCGCATCCAATTCTTCCTGTGACTGCTGCTGCAACAGACTGGTTTCCGGTTGGAAGCCAGCGGTGACATCCGGCGTGAAGTGATAAGCCGGTTTTTCGCCGGTGCCTAACACTTTCTCGGCAATAATCTTGCGATCGATGGCATACGACAGCGCCTTGCGCACGCGCACATCATTGGTTGGCGCACGTTGGGTATTAAAAGCGTAATAATAGGTGCCGAGCTGATCCGGGGTATATACCTGGCCCGGAATATCCTTCAGCAATTTCTGGTACATGTTTTTCGGGAAGGATTCGGTGATGTCGATATCCCCCGCCAGATAACGCTTGGTGGCGTTAGATTCCTGATTAATCGGCACAAAGGTAACTTTGCTCAGCACGGTACGGGCGTGATCCCAATAATGTTCGTTCGGCACCAAAACCAGTTTCTCGTTGACTACCCGATCTTGCAGCTTGAATGCGCCGTTACCGACCAGATTACCCACTTTGGTCCAATCATTACCCAATTTCTCCACGGTGGCCTGCGGTACCGGGAACAGGCTGAAGTTGGCGGTCAAGCTGACAAAATACGGCACCGGCTTATTCAACTGTACTTTCAGCGTATGGGCATCTACCGCCGTCACGCCCAGCTTATCGACAGGCAATTTACCTGCGATGATTTCATCCGCATTTTGGATCCCGGCTAACTGGGCAAACCAGGCAAATGGCGACAGGTTTTTCGGATCGACCAGCCGCTGCCAGCTATAAACGAAGTCTTTAGCCGTGACAGGGTCACCGTTTGACCAACGCGCATCTTTGCGCAGCGTAAACAGATAAATTTGGTTATCGGATGTCTGCCAACGGCTCGCAACACCGGGGATCACTTTGCCATCGGCACCTTGATTCACCAAGCCTTCAAACAGATCGCGCGCCACCTGGGCTTCCGGCAGCCCGACCGCTTTAATCGGATCCAGAGAGGCCGGTTCATCTTTGATATGGCGCACAATCTCCTGTTTTTCCGCCAACACGGTGCCTGGGGGAACCTGAGCCGCTATTGCACCGCTGAACCCTGCGCCGATTGCCGCTGCGCAAAGCGCCAACCGGAAACTCTGCTGAATCTTGCTTATCGCCATCTTGATCTACCCCAGTTAACCATCTGAATTATCTATCATATAGCACAAGATACGCTTCCCCCCTAGCCCAGCACAGACAAGATTACAAAAACTGGGCGTCAGACGATAAAAAAACGCCCGTATGACGGCAGGCGCAATACGGGCGTTATTCATTAGCGAGGATCAATCGTAGAGATGAATGCTCACGATCTGATAGCTAAACTCTTCACCCTCTTCCTCGTCAAAAATGGTGAAATAACTCTTTTCCACTAACGGGTTGAGCTGAATGTCAGTTTTCTGTAGCTGGCGCGAGTCGGCATCATCATAACCATAGTCGAGGTAGAACTCGCCTTTCTGATGATCAACGTGCAAGGTAAACGGATAGTTGGATTCATCCCCACGCCCGTCGTCGTTTTTCACCACACCAAACCACTCACCCTGACGGATCTGGTTTTCCGCATCCACGCCGCACAGCAGCGTGATGGTATCCTTGGCGTTTTCGCTATAGCGAGCAACTATTCTGGCAACTGGCATGTTAAATCCTCTTTATGATTAACTTCTGCCGATAGTATAACAACAGCCGTGGTTTTATTCGCATAGACACTGGGAAAGATAAGTTAAAACGTAATACACTGAATAAATTAGCAATCACGTCTTACTCGATGTTGCAGGAATGCACCGCTGCAATCTCCGGTACGAAGGAATACCTTGGCATGAAGGGACTACACCATGATCCAACACAAACCGCGCAGTGAGCGTGGCCAACTGGCCATTGCCGGTGAAAGTTACGGTAAGTCGTTATTAGGCGCTCCATTGCTCTACTTTCCGGCCGCGCACCGTAGCCCGGAAACTGGGTTGGTGATTGCTGGCACCCACGGCGATGAAACCGCTGCGATTGTGACGCTGTCGTGCGCATTACGCAGCATCGCGCCTTCTCAATTGCGCCACCACGTGATCCTGGCGGTTAATCCAGATGGTTGCCAACTCGGGTTACGTTCCAATGCCAACGGTGTCGATCTCAATCGTAATTTCCCAGCCGCCAACTGGCGCTCTGGCGACACGGTTTACCGTTGGAACAGCGCCGCACAGGCACGCGATGTGCGTCTTTCCACCGGCGGCAGGCCGGGTTCCGAACCGGAAACACAGGCGCTGTGTCGCCTTATCCACAGCCTGAAGCCGCGTTGGGTAGTGTCATTCCATGAGCCACTGGCCTGTGTTGAAGATCCGGAAAGCACCAAGCTGGGCGTTTGGCTGGCGCATCAGTTTACTCTGCCGCTGGTAACCAGCGTGGGTTACGAAACGCCCGGCTCATTTGGCAGTTGGTGCGCCGATCTCTCACTGCCCTGCATCACTGCCGAACTCCCACCGATTTCTGCTGACGCGGCCAGCGAAACCTATCTGGAAGCGATGGTGGAATTGCTGACGTACCAGAACTAAAGCAGTCTGCGGCGCGGTTAAAGGTCGATTGCGCCGCATTCAAAGGCCAAACCGGGTTCCACATCCTTAGCCAACCAGGTGGGGCCATCGAGATCGACAAAGCGCGCACCGGGTACCAGCGGCAATGCGGCGGCGATCGCTCTTGAAGTACACAGCATACAGCCCAGCATAATAGCGAAACCTTGCGCCCGCGCCTGTGCGGCCAATTTCAGCCCTTCGGTCAGGCCACCGGTTTTATCCAGTTTGATATTGACCATTTGATAGCGCCCGGCCAACTGCGCCAGATCAGCACTGGTGTGGCAACTTTCATCGGCACAAATTGGCAATGGATGGATGAAGTTTTCCAGAGCGCTATCGTCGGCCGCCGGTAGCGGTTGTTCCAGCATCGCTACCCGCAAGTCGGCCAGCAGTTGGCAACGCGCAGCCAGCCCTTCAGCCTGCCAGGATTCGTTGGCATCGACGATCAGCGTTATTTCCGGCACAGCGGCCCGGATCGCCACCAGCCTTTCGCTGATAAAATGATCGTCGAGCTTGATTTTGAGCAGCGTAGCCCCCTGTTGCTCTAACTCTTTAGCCGCAAACGCCATCGCTTCCGGTGTACCGATACTGACGGTTTGCGCCATCGCAATACGCTGTGGTGCTTCAACGCCGCAGCGCTGCCACAGATCCTGGCCACTAATTTTGCACTCCAGATCCCAGAGGGCCGAATCAATGGCATTGCGCGCCGCGCCAGCAGGCATCAGCCGCTGCAAACCTTCCCGCGAGATGCCTTGCTCCACCGCGGCCATTAGGTTAGCGAGTTGTTCCATAACCGAGGCTTCGCTCTCGCCGTAACGGGGATAAGGTGTGCATTCCCCTATGCCGCACACCCCTTGCTGTTCAATTTCCACTACCACAACTTTGGCTTCCGTACGGCTGCCACGGGCAATCACAAACGCCGTATGCAGTGGCCAGGTTTCCGGGTAAAAACGCATGCTTCTCATAACGGCTCCTGAACAAAAAAAGCGCATAAAGTCAGTCCACTGCGCAGGGGTATTCTAATATATACAATTATTTAGCAAACTTTATATATCTAAGTCGCAACCGTTGCCTTAAACTGATCATAGGGTGTGAATCTAATGTTAATTAGATTTGAATCTTTGTATAAACTTCGTTGAAAGGAATAAATCAATGACTCAGACCGTACATTTTCAAGGCAATCCTGTCACTGTAGCAGGCAAATTGCCACAACAGGGCGAACAGGCTAAAGGCTTCACACTGGTTGCCAAAGACCTGTCAGACGTCACGCTGAGCAGCTTTGCAGGTAAACGCAAAGTTCTGAATATTTTCCCAAGTATTGATACCGGCGTTTGCGCTGCTTCAGTACGCAAATTCAACCAACTGGCCAGCAGCCTGGAAAATACCGTGGTGCTGTGCATTTCTTCCGATCTGCCGTTTGCCCAGTCCCGTTTCTGCGGTGCAGAAGGCCTGAATAACGTAGTGATGTTATCAACCCTGCGCGGCGGCGAATTCAAATCCGCTTACGGCGTGGAAATCGCCGAAGGCCCACTGGCTGGCTTGGCTGCCCGTGCCGTGGTAGTGCTGGATGGTCAAGACAAGGTGCTGTACAGCGAACTGGTGAATGAGATCACCACTGAACCCGACTACGATGCGGCACTCGCTGCGCTGTAATCAGTCTGTTGATGTGAAAAAGCCCGGTGTGTGAACCGGGCTTTTTTTATGAGCTAAAAACTACTCCTCGCTCTCATCCGCTGGCTTACGGCTGCTGAGGCCATATTCGCGCAGTTTGTTGGCGATCGCGGTATGAGAAACGCCTAAACGCTTGGCCAGTTTGCGCGTGCTGGGATAAGTGAGGTAAAGGCGAGTCAGCACCGAACGTTCAAAGCGCTTGCTGATATCATCCAGCGAACCGTCCAGCACTTCATCCCCCAGCGATATCTCCACTTCAAACTCCGGCAGAATGATGTCCTGCGGGCGCAGTTCATAGCCATCGGTCTGTGTTAACGCGCGGTAGATGGCATTCTTCAGTTGACGCACGTTGCCCGGCCAACCGTATTTGCTGAGAAAACTGTTGAGATCGTTGGCCAGTTTCGGCCGCACCACGCCCTGCTCGTCGGCAAAGCGTGCCACAAACAGTTCGGTCAGCGGCATGATATCTTGCGTGCGTTCATGCAGCGGCGGAATGGTGATGGTCAGTACGTTGAGCCGATAATAGAGGTCTTCGCGGAATTCACCGCGCTGAACCAGCTCGGTCAGGTTTTTCTGCGTGGCACAGATCACCCGCACATCCACATGCACCTCATGCTCTTCCCCCACACGGCGGAAGGTGCCGTCATTGAGGAAACGCAGCAGCTTGGTTTGCATACGTGGCGACATCTCGCCGATCTCATCCAGCAATACCGAGCCGCCATTGGCCTGCTCGAAGAAGCCTTTTTTGCCTTCCAGCGCATTTGGGTAAGCGCCTGGCGCATGACCGAACAGTTCGCTCTCCACCACATCGTCCGGCAAGGCGGCGCAGTTAAGCGCCAGAAACGGCTGTTTGCCGCGCGGGCTGCGTAGGTGGCAGGCACGCGCCAGAATATCTTTACCGGTGCCGGTATCACCAACAATCAGCAACGGCGCATCCAACATCGCCAGCTTGCGTGCTTGTTCCAACACATGGCGCATTTTCGGGCTGACGGCCACGATATGGTTAAATTCGGTATCATCATTCACCGACAAATCTTGCAACTGACGGCCCATACGCGCGGTGGATTTGAGCATCACCACGGCACCCACCGTAGAACTTTGCTGATTCTCATCTTCAAGATAGATCGGCGTGATATCCATCAGGAAATCCTGGCTGCGGATCACCACCCGTTCAGAGTGCGGCGCGGTATTCTCGCTTTCCAGCCAGCGGCCAAAGTTATAGCCACCGATCAGCTGCGTCACCGTCTGGTTGCGGATCTTGTCTTCGCTGAAATTAAACAGCGCAAGCGCCGCCGGGTTGGCGAGTTCCACTTTGCCTTTCATGTCGATGGAGAACACCGGCTCAGGCATCGACGCCAGCAATGCGCGCAATGCGCGATGCTCACGCTCCGAAGGCATAAAGCTGACGGTACGCACGTCAGTGACGCCGCTAATGCGGCGGATCTCGGCCATCAGGGCGCGAAACGTATCAAAGTCCAACTGGGAAAAATTCAGGTAAATACGGCCGATAGGATCAATTTCGATGCCGCGCAAATCGATGCTGCGCAACACCAGGAGATCGAGTAACTCTCGAGTGAGACCGAGACGGTCTTCGCAAAATACTTCCAAACGCATCAGTATTGGCCTTATCTCTGCAAGTGCGGGGATGACTGGCGATGATGATACCCTCTCCCCCCGAACGGAAGAAGCGATCTG
>JBAQHZ010000146.1:0-4909 GCA_049288585.1 Chania sp. | reverse complement strand
TCAACGGTACCCATTTCACGCATGTACATGCGCACCGGGTCGGTGGTACGGCCAATCTCGGATTCAACGCTTGAGAGCACCTGAGCTGCAGCTTCTTCCGCGTCTTCGTCTGTGTTGTTTGAGTTTTCAGCAAGCAACAGGTCATCGGCATCCGGTGCCTCTTCCAGTACCTGGATGCCCATGTCGTTAATCATCTGGATGATGTCTTCGATCTGGTCGGAATCGACGATATCTTCCGGCAGATGGTCATTGACCTCAGCATAGGTCAGATAGCCTTGCTCCTTACCACGGGTGACAAGTAGCTTTAGCTGTGACTGCGGGTTTTGCTCCATAAGACGGTATCCACACTTCAGAGTATTTGGGTTGGTGTCGGTCGGCGAAACCGCCAACAATAGCATTTGGGGCGTTTTAGTTGTTGCCGCGGCCCACTATGGCGGCATATTGCAGGGTTTGACCCTCGCATTTATCGGCACTTAAGCCGTTTGGTATTCAGTTTTTCTTCGCTAACACCTGATTCAGTGAATGAACTTCTTCACGTTCTTCAGGGCTCAGACCGTGTGTTCTGGCCTGGGCGATCAGTGTTTCCAGCCGCTGCTCTAGCACCGAGTCATACAGGCTGGCCAACGTATCTAAAAAGGTCTGTTCAACCATATCCTCAACGATCATATGGTTCCATGTCGCCAAGGTTTCAAGCTGCTGGCTGAATTTGTTGTCGCGATACAGCTCCAGCAGTTGGCCAGTTGTCAGGCCAGGTTGCGCCAGGCAGGTCTGCACCAGTTCAACAAACAGCGGTAGTCCTGCCTGCTTGGTCTGCTCTAATCCTTCCAGTGAAGGGATAAGTGTAGCCAAACGCGGGTTTTGTACCAGTAACCCTATCAGTATACGCATGGTTGTGCGTTTTAGCTGGGGCACTTGATAAGTATTCGCATTTTCAGCCTGTTTGGGCATCAGCTTGTCGAGCTGGCTGTCATCCAATAGGCCTAACTTGCTGCCGAGCTGTTGGCGCAGATACAGGCGTAAGGTTTCGCCCGGTACCTGAGTAATCAACGGCAATGCCAGCGTACTCAGCTTGGCGCGGCCATCTGGGCTGCTCAGATCGACCTGCGGCATCAACGTTTCGAACAAGAAAGTGGAAAGCGGCTGCGCCAGCTCCATCCGTTGTTCGAATGCGTCTTTGCCTTCTTTACGGACTAACGTGTCCGGGTCTTCGCCGTCAGGCAAAAACATAAACCGCAACTGGCGCCCGTCGTTGAGATAGGGCAGTGCGGTTTCCAGCGCGCGCCAGGCCGCTTCGCGACCGGCTCTGTCGCCGTCATAACAGCAGACAACCTGATCGGTGGCGCGGAACAGGAGCTGAATATGTTCCGCCGTGGTCGAGGTTCCGAGTGAGGCGACGGCATAATCGATGCCGTACTGCGCTAGCGCCACCACGTCCATGTAGCCTTCCACCACCAGCAAACGCTGCAGGGTAGGGTGGCTCTGCTGTGCTTCATACAGGCCGTACAACTGGCGGCCCTTGTGGAATACTTCGGTCTCCGGCGAGTTCAGGTATTTTGGCATACCGTCGCCCAACACGCGGCCACCAAAGGCGATCACCCGCCCGCGTTTGTCGCGAATGGGGAACATGACACGTTCACGGAAACGATCGTATGTACGGCCCTGATCGTTAGTCACCAACATTCCGGCATCGTTCAATGCTGCACGGCTGCCGGCGTCGCGGCCAAAGCGTTTTAATGCATTATCCCAACCGGCAGGTGCAAAACCGATGGCAAAATGCTGGATAACCTGCTCACTCAGCCCACGTTGTTGCAGGTAATCGCGCGCCTGCGCACCGTTGGATTGATGCAGTGACTGCTGATAGAACGCGCTAAGCTGTTCCATCAGTTGATAGAGACTCTGGCGCTGATGGCGCTCAATCTGCGTCGGCCCGGTACCTGCCTCGTAAGGCACTTCCAGCCCGTTCATGGTGGCCAACTCCTCGATGGTTTCGACAAACTCGAGCCTGTCGTAATTCATCAGGAAGTCAACGGCGTTGCCGTGCGCACCACAACCAAAACAGTGATAAAACTGTTTTTCGCCATTAACGGTGAATGAAGGCGTTTTTTCGTGGTGGAACGGACAGCACGCGTGATAATTCTTGCCTTGCTTTTTGAGCTTTACCCGGGCGTCGATCAGATCGACGATGTCGGTGCGAGCCAGCAAGTCATTGATAAATACACGCGGAATTCGTCCAGCCATAAGCCCCTGTTCGATTGCTTATAAACGAGAACAAGCCGTGCATTCCTTTCGGAAAGCACGGCCTTCGTATGCAACTACTCAGTCTGCGTGTTCTTGAAAAAGAAAAAATCACGCGGTGGGGTTACCCCCGAAGGATTAATACAGACGAGTGCGGCGTGCGTTTTCGCGAGCCAATTTCTTCGCGTGACGTTTTACAGCAGAAGCTTTAGCGCGTTTACGTTCGGTAGTCGGTTTTTCATAGAACTCACGACGACGAACTTCAGCTAAAACACCTGCTTTTTCGCAGGAACGCTTGAAACGACGCAGTGCAACGTCAAATGGCTCGTTTTCACGTACTTTAATTACCGGCATGTGCCTCTCACCTCAATGGAATTCGGTTTGCTGCTGGCCAAGCGCCAGCCTTTTCAAAATGGTGCGGAATTTTACTTCAATGGATGCTGCTTTGTAAAGCACCATAGCAAATTGAAACATGCCACGTTCTGGCAAATTCGCGCAATTATGCATTGGTCGTGGATTATAGACTAATCAGGGAGAATTGCTTGTTTTTAATCGTTCTCGCTGCGTCTTTGTGAATCATCAACATAGCGTAGAGTGGCGGTAAATGGTCGCAATTATGGTAAACTGGCGGCCGCACGTGAATGATGGGAAATGTAATGCGAGTATTGGGTATAGAAACCTCCTGCGATGAAACCGGAATTGCAGTGTATGACGATCAAGCCGGTTTATTAGCCAACCAACTCTACAGCCAGGTGAAACTGCATGCCGATTACGGCGGCGTGGTGCCGGAGTTGGCTTCCCGCGATCACGTGCGTAAAACCGTGCCGCTGATCCAGGCAGCGCTGAAAGAAGCGAACCTGACCGCCGCGGACATCGACGGCGTGGCGTATACCGCAGGTCCTGGCCTGGTGGGGGCGTTGCTGGTGGGGGCTACTATTGGCCGCGCGCTGGCGTTTGCCTGGAACGTGCCTGCGGTGCCGGTGCATCATATGGAAGGCCATCTGTTGGCACCGATGTTGGAAGATAATCCTCCGGCGTTCCCGTTTGTGGCGCTGCTAGTGTCTGGCGGGCATACCCAGCTCATCAGCGTGACCGGCATCGGCGAATATGCATTATTGGGCGAATCCATTGACGATGCGGCCGGCGAAGCTTTCGATAAAACCGCCAAGCTGCTGGGGTTGGATTATCCCGGTGGCCCGATGTTGTCTAAAATGGCACAGCAGGGCACCGAAGGGCGTTTTACCTTCCCGCGCCCGATGACCGATCGCCCCGGGCTGGATTTCAGCTTCTCCGGGCTGAAGACCTTCGCTGCCAATACCATCCGTTCCAACGGTAACGACGATCAGACGCGTGCCGATATTGCGCGGGCTTTTGAGGATGCGGTGGTGGATACCTTGGCGATCAAATGTAAGCGTGCTCTTGAACAAACCGGGTTTAAACGCTTGGTGATGGCCGGTGGCGTCAGCGCCAACCGCACATTGCGCGCCAAATTGGCTGAAATGATGAAAAAGCGCGGCGGGGAAGTATTCTATGCCCGCCCGGAATTTTGTACCGATAACGGTGCAATGATCGCCTATGCGGGGCTGATACGGCTGAAAAGTGGTGCTAATCCCGAGCTGAGCGTTTCTGTGCGCCCACGCTGGCCGTTGGCGGAATTGCCCGCGGTATAAAAACCAAGGGCCGGAAATCTCCGGCCCTTAATTATTCTTCTTTATGATCTTGCTGCTCCGCCGCGTCTTGTTTCTTCCTGCGTAATTTACCCCAGATCTTGCCTTCCTGCCCGCGCCACAGGCGTTGGATGTTATCGTGATGGCGCATCAGGATCAGACATGAAAGCATCGCCACCGGGAAGGTAAACTGCGGTTTGAACCACCAGACGTAGAACGGTGCGATCAGCGCACTGACGATCGCGCCCAGCGAGGAGTAACCACTCAGCAGCACCGTCAGTAGCCAGGTGCCGGTCATCAGGCCGGTGAGATCCCAGCCGATCGGGGCGATGGCACCGAACGCGGTAGCAACGCCTTTACCGCCGCGAAAGTGGAAAAACACCGGATAAATATGGCCGAGGCAGGCGGCGATCGCCGTCAGGCCAAGGTACAGCGGTGGAACATTCAGTGCGTAAGCCAGCCAGACCGGCAACATCCCTTTCAGAATATCAAACACCAGCACGGTTGCTGCGGCTAGCTTGCCACCAATGCGTAGGACGTTGGTCGCCCCGGGATTTCCTGATCCATGTTCACGCGGATCCGGCAGCCTGGCGATCCGGCAAACCAGGATCGCACTGGAAATTGAGCCGCACAGATACGCGAAGATAATCATGCCAAGCGCGGTAGCACTCATAACGCGGTTCCGTTTAATAATGGTCGTTTTACTCGCAATATCTATGGATAATACGCACATTCCGCTGGAAGTGGTATCCGGCAGGGCCAAAAACTGAGAATGACGTGATGGATATCGTATTTATCGAAGAGCTTACCGTAATCACCACCATTGGCGTTTATGACTGGGAACAAACCATTCAGCAGAAGCTGGTGTTCGATATCGAAATGGCTTGGGATAACCGCCAAGCGGCGGCCAGTGACGATGTGAACCATTGCCTGAGCTATGCGGATATCAGCGATGCGATCATTCAGCATGTGCAGCCGAAGCGTTTTGCGCTGGTGGAGCGTGTGGC
>JBAQHZ010000145.1:0-2129 GCA_049288585.1 Chania sp. | reverse complement strand
CGGTCGTGCCGAGTGGGATAAAGAAGCTTATACCAAGGTGGTCAAGGAAGCGCTTGGCACCTTTATGAAAGAAGAATTGAACGATGAGCTGTGGGCCACGCTGAGTGCTCGCCTGGATTTTTGCAATCTGGATGTGAATGACAGCAAACATTTCGCCAATCTGGGCAAAATGCTGGACCAGAAACATCGCACTACCATTAACTATTTTGCCATGCCGCCAAGCACCTTTGGTGCCATCTGCAAAGGGCTGGGCGAAGCCAAGCTGAACAAAGAGCCTGCGCGCGTAGTGATGGAAAAACCGCTGGGTACCGATCTGGCCTCTTCCCGGGTGATCAACGATCAGGTAGCGGAATATTTTAACGAATGTCAGGTCTACCGTATCGACCATTATCTGGGTAAAGAAACGGTACTGAACCTGTTGGCGCTGCGTTTTGCCAACTCCCTGTTTGCGTCAAACTGGGATAACCGCACCATCGATCACGTGCAGATCACGGTGGCAGAAGAGGTGGGGATTGAAGGGCGCTGGGGCTATTTCGATCAGGCCGGGCAGATGCGCGACATGATCCAGAACCACCTGCTACAGATCCTGACCATGATTGCCATGTCACCGCCGGCGGATTTGACCACTGACCGCATTCGTGACGAGAAAGTGAAAGTGCTGCGCTCGCTGCGCCGTATCAATCAGACCAATGTGCGTGAAACCACCGTGCGCGGTCAGTACACGGCCGGTTTTGTGCAGGGCAAAAAAGTGCCGGGCTATCTGGAAGAGGAAGGCGCTAACAAGAGCAGCAACACCGAAACCTTCGTTTCTATCCGTGTGGATATCGACAACTGGCAATGGGCCGGTGTGCCGTTCTATCTGCGTACTGGGAAGCGTTTGCCAACCAAATGCTCGGAAGTGGTGGTGTATTTCAAGAACCCGCCGCTGAACCTGTTCCGTGATTCGTACCAGCAGTTGCCGCAGAACAAACTGACCATCCGCCTGCAACCGGATGAAGGGATCGAAATTCAGGTGCTGAATAAAGTGCCGGGTCTGGATCACAAACACCGCCTGCAAACCACCAAGCTGGATCTGAGCTTCTCAGAAACCTTCAACCAGGAACACGTGGCTGATGCCTACGAGCGCCTGCTGCTGGAAACCATGCGCGGTATCCAGGCGCTGTTCGTGCGCCGTGATGAGGTAGAAGAGGCTTGGAAATGGGTGGATTCCATCATGGATGCGTGGAAAGCGGACAACGAAGCCCCTAAACCTTATCAGTCCGGTACCTGGGGCCCGGTGGCCTCCGTGGCGATGATCACCCGCGACGGCCGTTCCTGGAACGAGTTCGAGTAAAGTCTTTGCCGGCAGCGGGTCTGCCGGTTTTTTTTACCCGCTTCAGGCGGGCTAGCGGTACGGTCGGAATCCGCAGTGATGCGGAGCCCTGTGGCAGGGGCGTGCCATACACAAACCGAAAGTAGTGGAGATAACGACGATGAAAAACTGGAAAACCAGCGCAGAACAGATCCTGACGGCAGGCCCAGTCGTTCCGGTTATTGTGATCAACAAACTGGAACATGCGGTGCCGCTGGCTAAAGCGCTGGTTGCGGGTGGCGTACGCGTACTGGAAGTGACGTTGCGTACCGCCTGCGCAATGGAGGCAATCCGTGCGATCGCCAAAGAAGTCCCGGACGCCATTATCGGTGCGGGAACGGTGATTAACACACAGCAGTTGCACGAAGTAACCGAAGCCGGAGCGCAGTTTGCTATCAGCCCAGGTTTGACCGATAGCCTGCTGAAGGCCGCGACCGCAGGCACTATTCCGTTGATCCCAGGCATCAGCACGGTTTCTGAACTGATGCTGGGTATGGATCACGGCCTGCGCGAGTTCAAGTTCTTCCCGGCGGAAGCCAATGGCGGCGTTAAAGCGTTGCAGGCGATCGGCGGCCCATTCCCGCAGATCCGTTTCTGCCCGACCGGTGGGATCACCCCAAACAACTACCGTGACTACCTGGCACTGAAGAGCGTGCTGTGCATCGGTGGTTCCTGGTTGGTGCCAGCCGATGCGCTGGAAAAAGGTGACTACGCCCGCATTACCGAATTGGCGCGTGAAGCCGTCAAAGGTGCTAGCGCCTAAGCGCGTTTTTCAGGC
>JBAQHZ010000144.1:0-10098 GCA_049288585.1 Chania sp. | reverse complement strand
GCTTAAGGGAGTGTCAGTGTCTTGTTGACCCTTTCTGTTAAGGGGGTCACACATGTAACGTCAGGTGACAATTTACTAATTGCAACAATGTGTTGGCGGGCTGAATCGTGCTGGGCAGGCGGTATTTCAAGGAAAACCAACGGTATGCTGGAGGATATTGGTAAATCATCCGCTTTCAAATATGAGTGAAAAGTATATTTAATGTAAAATAATTGTTTTTTAAAAGTGAATTTATTTTTATTCCCGAGTAAGGCACTCGGGTAAAAAATAATTTCCGCGTCAATATTATTTTTTCAACGAAATAAATTCATTTCTCTGATGCATTTTTGTCGGCAAGCATTTCGGCTGGCCGACAAAAAATCAGACTAACCTTGTGCGGCGTAGAGCCAGATAGTCCAGCGTGCTACCCATCACAATACCCACCAGGCTCAGCAGAGCCCCCGTTTGCAATATCTGGACGGCAAGATTTGGCCACTGTGTCCAATCAAGTGCGTTGGTGATCAGCAAGAGCAACCACAGAGCGAGCAGCGAACAGCCCGTAGCTAGCAGGCGTCGCGCCCAACGATAGCTTTGTTGGAACTCGGTGCGTGGCATGAAATTGCCGGTCTGCTGGGTATATTCCAGCGTTTGGCGACAAATGGTCAACAGCAGTAAGCCAGGCAGAGCCGCGACGATGGAGAACAGATAAAACAGCGGCCAGCCGTGAGCCTCGACAAACCAGCCAGCGATCGGGCCAACGTAGACACGCCCGACGGCTGAAAACGCCGAGAGCAAGGCAAATTGGGTAGCGGAAAAAGATTTGTTACACAGGGTCATCAGCAGGGCGACAAACGCCGCAGTGCCCATGCCGCCACACAGGTTTTCCAGGAAAATAGCGCTGCCCATGGTGATGATATTTTTATCGGTAACCGCCAATAGCCAGTAGCCGATATTGGAAACAGCCTGCAAAATACCGAACAGCATCAGAGCGCGAAACAGCGTCAGGCGCTGCATCAATACGCCGCCAAACAGTGCACCGACGATGGTAGCAAACAGCCCAAGCGTCTTGTTTACCAGCCCAACTTCGCCGGCATCAAACCCCACGCCACGGATCAGGAAAGTGGTGCTCAGGCTACCCGCAAACGCATCACCCAATTTGTACATCACGATCAGCAGCAGGATCAGCCAAGCGTTATTGCGGGCGAAAAAATCTCGCAGCGGTGCCACTACCGCCTGCTCCATGGTGCGTGGTGCAGGAATACTGTTATCCGGTTCTGGCGCCATCAGGGTTGCGGCGATGCCGATCAGCATCAACCCGGCCATCAGCCAATAAGTTGCCTGCCAACCAAGGTAACGATCGGCTAACCACAGAGCCAAACCGCCGGAAACCAGCATCGCCAAGCGGTAACCCAGTACCGAAACTGCCGCACCAGCCCCGCGTTCTTCCGCCGATAGTAGATCCGTTTTATAGGCATCAAAAACAATATCCTGCGAGGCAGAGCAAAATGCTACCACCACCGCCAGTGCGGCCAGCCACCATAAATGTTGCGTTGGGTTCATAAACCCCATGGCGACAATCGCTACCACCAGCAGCAACTGGCTGATTAACAGCCAACCACGCCGCCGCCCGAGAAATGACGGGGTGTAGCGATCCATAAACGGTGACCACAGGAATTTGAAGACATAGGCCTGACCCACCAGCGAGAAGATCCCGATGGTTTTCAGATCGATATTTTCGACGGTCATCCAGGCTTGCAGCGTACCGGAAGTCAATGCCAGTGGCAGCCCTGAGGCAAAGCCCAGCACTAGCAGCATAATGGAGTTACGCTGAGTAAAAATATTCAGATACTGTTTAGACATGAGGTCCTTGTTTGCGCTGCCCGAAAAATCAGGCAGCACAAGGCATTAACGGATTAACGTGCGTTTTGCTTGATAAATTCGTTGACGCTGGTGTCCTGTGCCATATCGGCAATGACATCGCCCAGCACGGTGTTAACCGCATTGGTGATTTTTTCGTTCGTTGCGGTGAAGGCACCCTGTACGTTATAGGTCGAGCGGTAGTTTTTCACCTGTTTGCTGCCGTTTTTCGCCTGAGCGATGATGGATATATCCGCTTTGGTGGTGATGTTGTAACGCAGGTTACCTTCAGAGACGTCAGCAAACAGATTGTTCACGACGATCTGCAGATCCACCGCGCCAGCTGGGCCAATCATATAGCCGCGTGCGCCCATTTGTTTTTCCAGCACTTCCTGTAATAGGAAACGCAGATCGCGTGAAGGGAGCAGGGTAATTAACTGGCCATCACGGTTCACTTTAGCCAGCGCCTGGTCTTGACGCTGATCGGCACCATTGATGCTGATAGTGATGCCTTGCAGAGTCGGATCCTGTTGAGGAAGAACGATCTTTGGGGTCACGTTCAGCGTATTGGTGCTAGCGGCACAACCGGCAAGCATCAATGCAGCCAGCAGTGGAAGAAAAAGTTTTTTTAACATATGACTGTCTCATCAATCGTGGTTATTAGTTTATGGGCGCTTAGTAATCAAAGCGCTAGAGTCAACAACAAATTGCCGACATCATAGCATTGTCGCCAACGGGGGGAAGCGTTGAACGTGGCCGAGTGATAAATTTTTACCCGGCGTTGATAAAAACATGCTTTTTCGTCCAGCTCAATCAGATAAACTCCAAGCGCTACATTATGTTGGTATTTTTCTCAGCAGAGGGCAGATAAATTTACGCCAGTGAAGAGTCTGGCGGGAGTAGAAGCGGCTAATATTGAACTGGGTGGGCAGGTAAATAGTGCCAGTGTTGTAAGGAGAATCTATGATTCGCGAGCAAATAGAAACAAAATTAAGGGCTGCATTTGAGCCCGCGCATCTGGATGTGGTTAATGAAAGCCATAGACATAATGTTCCGGCGGGTTCAGAGAGCCATTTCAAAGTCGTTATTGTCAGCGATCGTTTTGTCGGCGAGCGCTTTCTGACGCGCCATCGTTCTATTTATGCCGTGCTAGCGCAGGAGTTGGCGGACGGCGTACATGCGCTGGCATTACATACTTATACCCTCAAAGAGTGGGAAGAGCTGCAGGATACGGTGCTGGCTTCACCGCCTTGTCGTGGCGCAGGGACAGTGGCGTGATGGCTAAAATTTACGGTATCAGTGGAACTTTCCCCACGATTTAAGGTATTACTACTGACGAATTTTGCGACGGCCTACGGGCCGTTGCTGTTTTTGATGACGACAAAGCCGATGTGGAATGCAGTTCCGATGGTCTTGGTTTGACGCTATTTTGGCGAAAAACCGGCAAAAGTGTGATTTTTAACGCACCAGTACCGCCTTGCCATCCTCGACTCGCTACGCATGCGCCGCTATAATGTCGCGTCTTATTTTTCCGGAATGGTTTCGGGCACTTCTGACATCAGGGAACTCGGTTCTGTAATGTAGCCGTCCTGGTTCTTGGAACGGAGTTGACCGAGCACTGTGATTTTTTTGAGGTAACAAGATGCAAGTTTCAGTAGAAACCACTCAAGGCCTTGGGCGCCGTCTCTCTATTACTGTACCCGCTGATGTTATCAAGCAAGCGGTGAAGAAAGAGCTGATCAACGCAGCGAAAAGCGTGCGTATCGACGGTTTCCGTAAAGGCAAAGTGCCGATGAACATCGTTGAACAGCGTTATGGTGCTTCAGTTCGTCAGGATGTGCTGGGCGAACTGATGCAGCGCAACTTTGTTGACGCCATCATCAAAGAAAAAATTAACCCGGCGGGTGCACCAAACTATGTACCGGGCGATTATAAAGAAGGCGAAGATTTCGCTTTCACGGTTGAGTTCGAAGTGTATCCAGAAGTTGAGCTGAAAGGCCTGGAAAACATCGAAGTTGAGAAGCCAGTGGTTGATGTTAACGATGCTGATGTTGACACCATGCTGGACACCCTGCGCAAGCAGCAGGCAACCTGGAAAGAGACCGATCGTGCAGTGGCTGCTGAAGATCGTGTGACCGTTGATTTCTCCGGTTCTATCGATGGCGAAGAGTTTGAAGGCGGTAAAGCGTCTGATTTCGTGCTGGCGATGGGGCAGGGGCGTATGATCCCAGGTTTTGAAGAGGGTCTGGTTGGGCACAAAGCGGGTGAAGAGTTCACCATTGACGTTAACTTCCCAGAAGATTACCACGCAGAAAACCTGAAAGGTAAAGCAGCCAAGTTTGCTATCGTGCTGAAGAAAGTTGAAGAGCGCGAACTGCCAGAACTGACTGAAGAATTCATCAAACGTTTCGGCGTGGCTGATGGTTCTATCGCAGGTCTGCGTGCTGAAGTGCGTAAAAACATGGAACGCGAACTGAAAGGCGCCGTGCGTAACCGTATCAAGACTCAGGCTATTGACGGTCTGGTCAGTGCTAACGAAATCGACGTACCTGCTGCACTGATCGACGGCGAAATCGACGTTCTGCGTCGTCAGGCTGCACAGCGTTTCGGCGGTAACGAGAAGCAAGCGCTGGAACTGCCACGTGAACTGTTCGAAGAGCAGGCTAAGCGTCGCGTTGTTGTCGGCCTGCTGCTGGGCGAAGTGATCAGCACCAACGAGCTGAAAGCTGATGAAGATCGTGTGAAAGCCCTGATCGAAGAAATGGCCTCTGCTTACGAAGATCCAAGTGAAGTTATCGAGTTCTACAGCAAAAACAAAGAGCTGATGAACAACATGCGTAACGTGGCTCTGGAAGAGCAAGCGGTTGAAGCCCTGCTGGCAAAAGCGAAAGTGTCTGAAAAAACCACCACTTTCAGCGAACTGATGAACCAGCCTCAACAGGCGTAATGCCGGTTGAACGTAGGGGCGCAACCTGTTGTGCCTATGGTGTCAGCGTGTTGACATCCTACGTTGTGAAAAGCCCGTAACTCCGGTTACGGGCTTTTCTTTTGCCACATGACTGATTAATCTCAAGTTCACTGTGGCAATATGCACTATATTTATTTTGTTATAGGTTGCAGATGGTGGCGGAAAGCTTGTCATCGTAGCCTTGCCACATAGGGATGCCGGTGAAAATAGTTCACCGGGCTTGAAATTCTGTCTGTGGCCCCAACTTCTACAACAGCATGGGCTGTTTTGATGATCACGCCGTCAGGTTAGCGTGGAGCCTGTCGTCAGCTTGAACGTAGTCACGGTGAGCGTTCTCAAGTAGAATCGACAGACAATGGCGCCAAGGCAATTTCTATTAGGAGACGGTAATGTCATACAGTGGCGAACGAGATCAATTTGCACCTAACATGGCTCTGGTGCCAATGGTGGTAGAGCAGACTTCACGCGGGGAGCGTTCTTACGATATTTATTCCCGCCTGCTGAAAGAGCGTATTATCTTCCTGACCGGTCAGGTAGAAGACCATATGGCTAATCTGATCGTGGCGCAGATGTTGTTCCTCGAAGCAGAAAGCCCGGAAAAAGACATTTTCCTGTATATCAACTCACCGGGTGGCGTGATTACTGCTGGCATGTCAATTTATGACACCATGCAGTTTATCAAACCGGACGTTAGCACAATCTGTATGGGCCAGGCATGTTCAATGGGTTCGTTCCTGTTGACCGCAGGTACTAAAGGCAAGCGTTTCTGCCTGCCGAATTCACGCGTGATGATTCACCAGCCGCTGGGCGGTTATCAGGGGCAGGCGACGGATATCGAAATCCATGCGCGCGAAATCCTCAAGGTGAAAGCTCGCATGAATGAGCTGATGGCACAGCATACCGGCCAATCGCTGGAGCAGATTGAACGCGATACCGAGCGCGATCGCTTTATGACCGCAGAAGAATCGGTAGAATACGGTCTGGTAGACAGTATTCTGACGCACCGCAGCTAGGGCGAAATATAAGTGCGAGCTGATAGACTATAGTATTCAGAGTGAGCTACGCTCGCTCTGAATAGTGTTATCGGCGTTCCCGGTATAAAGTTTGGGTGCACTGCCGCCGTAAATTCCTGCGGGACAAAGACAAAATAAGAGGTTTTACTCATGACAGATAAGCGCAAAGACGGTTCAGGAAAGTTGCTGTACTGCTCTTTCTGCGGCAAAAGCCAGCATGAAGTGCGTAAGCTGATTGCCGGGCCGTCAGTGTATATCTGCGATGAATGTGTTGATCTGTGTAACGACATTATTCGCGAAGAGATTAAAGAAGTTGCCCCGCATCGCGAGCGCAACTCATTGCCAACGCCGCACGAAATCCGCCATCATCTGGACGATTATGTCATTGGTCAGGAACAGGCGAAGAAAGTCTTGGCGGTGGCGGTGTACAACCACTACAAGCGCTTGCGCAATGGTGATAGCAGTAACGGCATCGAATTAGGCAAAAGTAATATTCTGCTGATTGGCCCGACCGGTAGCGGTAAAACCCTGCTGGCAGAAACCCTGGCGCGCCTTCTGGATGTGCCTTTCACCATGGCCGATGCCACCACGCTGACCGAAGCCGGTTATGTGGGTGAGGACGTGGAGAATATTATCCAGAAACTGTTGCAGAAATGTGACTATGACGTGCAGAAAGCCCAGCGTGGTATTGTCTACATTGATGAAATCGATAAGATTTCCCGCAAGTCAGATAACCCTTCCATCACTCGCGACGTATCGGGTGAAGGTGTGCAGCAGGCACTGCTGAAACTGATTGAAGGTACCATTGCTGCTGTGCCGCCGCAGGGTGGGCGTAAGCATCCGCAGCAGGAATTCCTGCAGGTTGATACCTCCAAGATCCTGTTTATCTGTGGTGGCGCTTTTGCCGGCCTGGATAAAGTGATCGGCCAGCGGGTGAATACCGGTACCGGTATTGGCTTTGGTGCCACCGTTAAGGGTGAAGCTGAAAAAGCGACCGAAGGCGAATTGTTGTTGCAGGCTGAACCGGAAGATTTGATTAAATTTGGTTTGATCCCTGAGTTTATCGGCCGTCTGCCAGTGGTCGCAACGCTGAGCGAACTGAGCGAAGAAGCGCTGATCCAAATCCTGAAAGAGCCTAAAAATGCCCTGACAAAACAGTATCAGGCGTTGTTCAATCTGGAAGGTGTGGAACTGGAGTTCCGCGATGAAGCGCTGAACGCCATTGCTAAGAAAGCGATGACGCGTAAAACCGGGGCTCGTGGCTTGCGTTCGATAGTTGAAGGTGCACTGCTGGATACCATGTATGACCTGCCTTCGTTGGAGAGCGTGGACAAAGTGGTGATCGACGAGTCGGTGATCTCCGGCAATTCCAAGCCGCTGCTGATTTACGGTAAACCGGAAGCACAGGCATCTGGCGAATAATTAGCCAGTTAAACCAGAAAGTTATTAGCAAAATGGGGGATTTTATCCCCCATTTCTTTTTCCATACATTCTTGCCGTTGAATGTAAGAGATTCATCCCCATATACTCATAATCCAGATTTTGTGAAACGTTTGATGCTGGCGTCTCATGAGATTCCCCCTCAACCTGGCGGAAATTAAACTAAGAGAGAGCTCTATGAACCCTGAGCGTTCCGAACGCATTGAAATCCCCGTTCTGCCATTGCGCGACGTGGTGGTTTATCCGCACATGGTGATCCCGTTATTTGTTGGCCGGGAAAAATCGATTCGGTGCCTCGAAGCCGCAATGGATCACGATAAAAAGATCATGCTGGTGGCACAGAAAGAGGCCTCAACGGATGAACCTGGCATTAACGATTTATTCTCTGTCGGTACCGTAGCGTCGATTTTGCAGATGCTGAAGCTGCCGGACGGCACGGTGAAAGTGCTGGTCGAAGGCTTGCAGCGCGCGCGGATCACTACGCTTTCTGACAGCGGTGAGCACTTTGCCGCCAAGGCCGAATACCTTGAATCACCCGCGATCGATGAGCGTGAGCAAGAAGTTCTGGTGCGTACTGCAATCAATCAGTTTGAAGGTTACATCAAGCTGAATAAAAAAATTCCACCGGAGGTGCTGACGTCATTGAACAGCATCGACGATGCTGCACGCCTGGCGGATACCATTGCTGCGCATATGCCGCTGAAGCTCAGCGACAAGCAGTCGGTGTTGGAGATGTTCGACATCACCGAACGTCTTGAATACCTGATGGCGATGATGGAGTCGGAGATCGACCTGTTGCAGGTTGAGAAGCGCATCCGTAACCGCGTCAAGAAGCAGATGGAAAAAAGCCAGCGCGAGTACTATCTGAATGAGCAGATGAAGGCCATTCAGAAAGAATTGGGCGAAATGGATGATACGCCAGACGAGCACGAAGCGCTGAAGCGTAAGATCGAAGCGGCAAAAATGCCCAAAGAGGCGCGCGAGAAGACCGAAGCGGAACTGCAAAAGCTGAAAATGATGTCGCCAATGTCAGCGGAAGCCACCGTGGTGCGTGGTTACATCGATTGGATGTTGCAGGTACCGTGGAATGCGCGCAGCAAGGTGAAAAAAGACCTGGTCAAGGCGCAGGAAGTGCTCGATACCGATCACTACGGCCTGGAACGCGTCAAAGACCGTATCCTTGAGTACCTCGCAGTACAGAGCCGCGTCAGCAAAATCAAAGGCCCGATTCTGTGCCTGGTTGGGCCTCCGGGCGTGGGTAAAACCTCGCTAGGGCAGTCGATCGCCCGTGCCACTGGCCGCCAATATGTGCGTATGGCGTTGGGCGGCGTGCGTGACGAAGCGGAAATCCGCGGTCACCGTCGGACTTACATTGGCTCCATGCCGGGTAAGCTGATCCAGAAAATGGCCAAGGTTGGGGTGAAAAACCCGCTGTTCCTGCTGGATGAGATCGACAAGATGTCATCCGACATGCGTGGCGATCCGGCTTCTGCACTGCTGGAAGTGCTGGATCCAGAACAGAACGTAGCGTTTAACGATCACTATCTGGAAGTGGATTACGATCTGTCTGACGTGATGTTCGTTGCGACCTCGAACTCGATGAACATTCCGGCACCGCTGCTGGACCGTATGGAAGTGATCCGTCTTTCTGGTTATACCGAAGACGAAAAGCTAAACATTGCCAAACAGCACCTGTTGCCGAAGCAGCTTGAGCGTAACGCGCTGAAGAAAGGCGAACTGACGGTTGATGATAGTGCCATTACCGGCATTATCCGTTATTACACCCGTGAGGCTGGGGTGCGTAGCCTGGAGCGTGAAATCTCCAAGCTGTGTCGTAAAGCGGTGAAATCGCTGTTGATGGATAAAACGCTCAAGCACATTGAGATTAATGGCGATAATCTGAAAGATTACCTGGGCGTTCAGCGTGTCGACTACGGGCGTGCCGATACGGAAAACCGCGTTGGCCAGGTTACCGGTCTGGCATGGACGGAAGTGGGCGGCGATCTGCTTACCATTGAAACCGCCTGTGTGCCGGGCAAGGGCAAGCTGACCTACACCGGTTCTTTGGGCGAGGTGATGCAAGAGTCCATCCAGGCAGCGCTGACCGTAGTGCGTGCGCGTGCCGAGAAACTGGGCATTAACGCGGATTTCTATGAAAAACGCGACATCCACGTGCACGTTCCGGAAGGGGCAACGCCGAAAGATGGCCCAAGCGCAGGTATTGCCATGTGTACCGCTCTGGTTTCCTGCCTGACTGGCAACCCGGTGCGTGCCGATGTGGCGATGACCGGTGAGATCACGCTGCGTGGTCAGGTATTGCCGATTGGCGGCCTGAAAGAGAAGCTGCTGGCGGCACACCGTGGCGGTATCAAAACTGTGCTGATTCCTTACGAGAATAAGCGCGATCTGGAAGAGATTCCGGATAACGTCATTGCTGACCTGGAGATTCATCCGGTGCAGAAAATTGATGAAGTTTTGAACATCGCATTGCAGAACCCGGCCTTCGGTGCACTGCCTGTCGCAGTAAAATAGTGATGGATCGCAAAAACTACTGAGAAAACTTATGCTGGCAAGCCATTTCGGACTTGCCAGTATTTTTTTGTGCCGCTAAGTTAGAGCCCTGTCGTGCCACGTTTCGCCGCTGTTTGGTGGCTTGCCAAGGCTCGACAGGATTGATATAACAGCTGCGCTGTCGCAGCCGTAGGGATTTTCCGGTGCGACGTTTGAATTCTAGAGGGGATGATAGAGTGAATAAGTCACAACTGATCGACAAAATTGCCGCAGGCGCTGATATTTCTAAAGCGGCAGCTGGGCGTGCTTTAGATGCAATTATTGCATCCG
>JBAQHZ010000143.1:0-2246 GCA_049288585.1 Chania sp. | reverse complement strand
CCACGGCGATCTGCGCGTTCAGTTTTTGCAGCGTTGGGCCATCCAGCGTAGCGAAAACCGGCTTCAACAGCTCGGCAATATTGGCATGCTCTTTCAACGTGACTTCGCGAATAATCGGAGCCGGTGCGTAGATGGGTTGCACACCCTTTGGATCTTGCAGGGTTTGCAGCCCCAAAGCCGCCACCGGGCCGTCGGTGCCATAGGCCATCGCCGCATTCACCCCCGAAGTCTGCTCTGCCGCCGCCTTGATGGTCACCGCCGTATCGCCACCGGCCAGCGACAGCAACTGATCCTGATTGAGCTTAAAGCCATAGGCGCTCTGGAAAGCCGGTAAGGCATCCGGGCGTTCAATAAACTCTGCCGACGCAGCCAGTTTGAATTTACCGCCAGCGTTGATCCACTGGCTGAGATCCGCCAGGGTTTTCAAATGATGCGCCTCCGCCACGTCCTGACGGACAGCAATGGTCCAGGTATTGTTCGCCGGGGCGGCATCCAGCCAGACAATATGATTTTTGTCGTAATCAAGCTTCTTCACCTTCTCAAATCCGGCGTTGGCCTGTTTCCACGCCGGATCTTTTTCGTCTGAGAAGAAGAAAGCCCCATTGCCGGTATATTCCGGATAAATATCAATTTCGCCGGCGGCGATCGCACCGCGCAACACCTTGGTGGTGCCCAGTTGCAGTTTATTGGTGGTTTTGATGCCGTTAGCTTCCAGCACCTGCACGATGATGTTGCCGAGCAACGATCCTTCGGTATCAATCTTGGAGCCAACGCGCACCGTATCCGCCGCCTGCGCGGCACCCGCCGTCAGCATGGTCAGCGCCAAAGCCAGAAAACGTCCACGTAATGAGCTAATCGCCATGCCTGTTCCTCTTCAATTAGACTTTCCGGCTATTTCGCCGGATCGGTTGGAAAATCCTGAGCAGCACCGGCCCAGCGCGCAAGCGATAGGGTTGGCCAGCCGTTCTGCACACCCTCTGCAAAATTCTTAGCGGCAAACGGATGCACCTCAACGGCAACCGGCGTAAACGCATATTCAGCCAACCATACGCCGTATCCCGCTACCACAAATCCCTGGCTGCGCTGGCGGTAAGCCTCTTGCTCCGCCAGATACACTTTGCGCAATCCGTACCACGGCAAGCCGGGTAAATCATGGTGCACTAAATGATAGTTCAGATTGAGGAACAGCAAGCGCCATGGCCAAGATGCTTCATTAATAACAGAACGTGCCTGTGGGGCTTCTACGGCGCGATGTTCAAAAAACGATCTAACCTTCGTCAGACCCAGCGCCGGATAACTCACCGCCAGCAGATAAAAACCAGCAGAAAGGCCGTGCGCTTGCAGCCATAACAACATCGGTACCAGCAGCGCGCCATGCACCAGCCACATCGCTAATGTACGCACATTCCCCGCCAGAATGGCTCTCAGCGCGTTGATCAGCGTAGATGCAATGTCCAGCGCCGGACCAAGCACTATCCCCCCAATCAGGGTATTTCGTACCTTGGTCAACAGCGGCAACAAGATGGGCCAGCGCTGCCACTGTGCCTGGCTGAAGTAATAACTTTCCGGATCGTCTTCCGGCAGCGTTAAATGTTGATCGCGGTGATGTTTTAGATGGGAATCGCGATACACCCCGTATGGATACCACACCGCCAGCGGCAGCAGGCCAAGCAGATGATTCAGCCGCGGCCAGCGCGTCGGATGGCCGTGGATCAGCTCATGCTGTAACGACATATAACCAGCGGTGGCGACGATCAGCAGCGGCGTGCCCAGCCAGGGGCCCAGCAGTGGCCAGTAATACACCACGCCGAACCAACTGCCATACACCAGCGCGATGATGCCCCAGGTTGGCAATTCCAGCCGCCAAGACCATTGCCGGGCAAGCTGTTGGATCCAGACGCGCTGTGCGCCGTGCAGATAAACACTGTGTGAGTGATTTGAAGACATTTTCCGGCTCGCAGTGAGGGATTTCCCTCAGTATCTGCGAACCGGTTCGACGGGCAAAATAACCAAAGTGGCAAAGCAAAGTTAAAATTTAGCGAGTTGTCCTAATGCTTGTCAGTTAAGGCTAACCAGTTCCCTCTCCTTTGGCTGTCTCTTGCTCACATCTTGAGATAGTGGAATGAGTGTTTATTTAGGTCGCTAAACATATTGTGTACACATTGGCAATGTGATGAACGCGCCGTCCGTGGCGCGGTCGCTTATGCGCCGTGTCTGCGTTCAGCGCCTTCAATGGCTTCAACATC
>JBAQHZ010000142.1:0-3892 GCA_049288585.1 Chania sp. | reverse complement strand
ATTTATCCCCAGTGCCATTTTGCTTGGCGCACTGCACGGCCTGGAACCCGGGCATTCCAAAACGATGATGGCTGCGTTTATCGTTGCCGTCCGGGGCACCATAAAACAGGCAGTCCTGTTGGGGTTGGCTGCCACGCTGTCACATACGACTGTTGTGTGGTTGATCGCCTTTGGCGGGATGTACCTGAGCCGCCAATTCACCGCAGAAGCCAGTGAACCCTATTTCCAACTTATCTCTGCGGTGATTATTTTGGCCACGGCCTTATGGATGTTTTGGCGCACCTGGCGCGGAGAGCAGCAATGGAAGGCCGGGCATGAGCCGCATGAACATGATGAATCCCAGCTGATTGATACGGGGCACGGGCAGGTTGAGTTATCGATTTTTGAACAGGGCATGCCTCCTCACTGGCGTTTAAAAAATCTATCAGGACAACATTGGGGAGCCCAAAAGGTTACCGTCACCACGTTGAGGGAAAACGAGCCTCCGCAGCTTTTTGAGTTTGAAGAACACGGGGACTTTTTACAGTCAGTACACCCGATCCCTGAACCTCACCATTTCACCGCGCGTTTATCGTTGACACATGGCGGGCACTCACATGATTACGAGGTCATGTTCAAGGAGCACGATCACGCGGAACTGACAGGGCTGGATGTCTCTTCTCAGGAATATCAGGACGCTCACGAAAAAGCACATGCCAGCGATATCAAACGGCGTTTTGCCAATCGTAACGTCACCACCGGTCAAATCGTCCTTTTTGGCCTGACCGGTGGCTTGATCCCATGCCCAGCCGCTATCACGGTACTTTTGTTGTGCATCCAAGTGAAAGCATTCACCTTGGGTGCCGCACTGGTGTTGTGCTTCAGTATCGGGCTGGCACTCACTTTGGTGGCCGTCGGTGTTGCCGCAGCCTATAGCGTCGAGCGAGCGACACAGCGTTGGAGCGGTTTCAACACGCTGGCGCGTAGAGCGCCTTATTTTTCAAGCGTGTTGATCGCCGTTGTCGGTATCTACATGGGATACCATGGTTGGGCGGGGTTGATGAAATAATCCCCCCCAAATGTGCCGAGCGAAGTAGGGTTAACTCGCTGAACATCAATCAACTTTAAGAGATTTCATGGATAAACACATTGCCCCCGTTGCACTCGAAAAGGCCTATCGTTTGATCAACCACGGCCCGACGATCCTGGTCTCTGCTCGCCATGAGCAGGTCGATAATGTGATGGCCGCAGCCTGGGCTTGCGGGCTCGATTTCTCACCGCCGAAGTTAAGCGTAGTGCTGGATAAATCGACTAAAACTCGCGAACTGATCGAGGGCAGTGGCACTTTTGTGGTGCAGGTACCTACGGTGGCGCAACTGCAATTAACCTACGAAGTGGGTAACCGCAGTCTGTTCACTGAGCCTGAGAAACTGGCGCGTTGCGGGGTGACACTGTTTAGCATCGACGGCTACGATCTGCCTTTTGTGACCGGGTGTGCTGCCTGGCTCGCATGCCGCTTAATCCCGGAGCCGCACAATCAGCAAACCCACGACCTGTTTATTGGCGAAGTGATCGGTGCATGGGCAGATACGCGCGTGTTCAAACAGGGGTATTGGCACTATGAAACCGCAGATCCATCACTGCGCAGTTTGCACTACATTGCCGGCGGGCAATTCTATGCCATTGGTGAGACACTGGCGGCCAGCAAACAGAAGTGATAATAAAAGGAAAGCCCTGATGCACAGAGAACGCCACAGCATAGAAAAGATCGGCTGGCTGCGAGCCGCCGTTTTAGGTGCCAATGACGGCATTGTTTCTACCGCCAGCCTGTTATTGGGCGTTGCTTCAGCCAACGCCACCCACAGCAGCATTTTGCTGACGGGAATTGCAGGCTTGGTAGCAGGGGCGATGTCGATGGCGACCGGGGAATATGTTTCGGTTTCTTCCCAGGCCGATACGGAGAGTGCCGCGCTGGCAGAAGAACATGCTGAACTGCACGCTGATTATCCAGGCGAGCACCGCGAGTTAACCTCTATTTATGTGCATCGCGGGCTGGATTTGGCGTTAGCCAAGCAAGTGGCAGAAAAGCTGATGCAGCATGATGCTCTGGGGGCTCATGCCCGCGATGAACTGGGTATTTCAGAAATCACTACCGCGCGCCCATTGCAGGCGGCGCTGGCTTCGGCAACGAGCTTTGCCGCTGGAGCGATACTGCCGCTTTGTGTCGCGCTGATTGTGACTACGCAGTGGGCGATCCCAGCCATCGCGCTATCGGCTTTGTTGTCGCTGGCGATCCTGGGCGGCATTGCGGCTAAAGCCGGGGGAGCCCCTATCGGCCCAGGCATTATCCGCATCACATTCTGGAGTGCGCTCGCCATGGGGGTATCATCCGGCGTGGGGGCATTATTTGGTTTGGTAGCAGGTTGACGACGATAGTGGCTCGCTGCGGCAATGTTTCCGCCTCAGCGAGTTCCTTATTTCCATGCTAATGACTGTTTTCAAGCGTTCTCAACACGTTAGCTTTCTGTTTGCCAAAAGCATAATAGAGCGTGGCGGGGATCATAAGTCCAACAACCCAAGAAATATCCGTACCTAGCCAATGATATATTGGCCCCGTATATAAGGTGGTAGAGATGAAAGGGATTTGGATCAATACGCCGATGAAATAAATACTAATACCCAGGAAGTTCCAGCGACCATAGCATCCATCAGAATCCATTAACGAGGCATTATCGTAGTGGCCTTTAGAAACAAAATAGAAGCTGGTGATATTAATAGCGGCCCAAGGGGTGAAAAACGTCAGTAAGAAAAGCAGAAAAGCTCTGAACGCGCGTAAAAAATCATCTTTAGCCAAGAATGCCAAACAGGTAGATACGCCGACAATAAAGATAATAATGGCCAGCCGCTGATATCTACTGTGACTGATATTTCCCTTGAACCCACTGATAATAGTGGTTAGACACATCAGGCTACCATAGGCATTCAGCGTTGAAATAGTCACTTTGCCAAAGGCTATGCTGAAATAGAGCAGGGCAGCCATAACCCCATTGGCACCCAGGCTAACGATATAACCGACCTCATTGCCCGCAAACTGGCTCCCAGCCAGTGCCGCAGCAAACACGCCTAACACCATAGATATTTGCGAGCCAATCACTGAGCCTGACCAGATGGCAAAGAAAATCTTTGGTGAGGAGGTCTTGCTGGGAAGGTAGCGTGAGTAGTCTGATGCGTATGGCGAAAACGAAATCTGCCATGATGCAGAAAGTGAAACCGCGATTAGGAATTTATCCCAGGCAAAATGGCGATTTTCCAGTAACGGAGAAATATCATTAACCGTCAGGAGACGAATAAAAAGATAAGTGAAGGCGATGATGCCAAGCACCGTGGCAACACGGCCTAAACGGTGAATAAAACGGTAACCGATCATCGCAGAAACAATAATGACTACGGCGAAGGTTAAGATCCCGGCGGCACTGCTAACGTGCGCCAACTGGGAGATGGCTTGCCCTGCCAGGATCAACCCGGTGGTATTGAATCCCATATATAACGTACAAACCAGCACGATGGGAATGGATGCCCCAAGCACACCAAACTGCGCCCGGCTGGAAATCATCTGGGGTAAGCCAAGTTTTGGCCCTTGCATACCGTGCAACGCCATAATAGCGCCACCGATTAACTGACCTAACATTAAGCCAATAATGGACCAAAAAGCATCCCCGCCTAGTACCACAGCAAGCGCACCGGTAACAATAGCGGTAATTTGCAGGTTGGCACCGAACCAGAGCGTAAATTGGCTGAATGGTTTACCGTGGCGTTCATTCTCGGGAATAAAGTCAATAACGCGTGCTTCGATCAATGGCGGTGTTTTTGGAGTAGTCATCATAATCCTTGATAAAATTATAACGTTCAGAAG
>JBAQHZ010000141.1:0-4374 GCA_049288585.1 Chania sp. | reverse complement strand
GATTTTTCATCCACTAATTTAAAGCAAGACAAACATCTTGGCACCCTAATCAACCGCATATTCAGGAGAAGAAATGATCAACAAAAGCATGCCTTCCACCGACGCCGCCGTGGCCGATATTCATGATGGCGCTACCCTGATGGTGGGGGGCTTTGGCCCGGCAGGCCAACCTTATGCCCTGCTGGATGCGCTGATCCGCCGCCGCCCGCGCGAACTGACGCTGATCAGCAACAACGCGGGCAACGGTGATTTTGGCCTAGCGGCGCTGCTGAAGGCTGGTTGCGTGCGCAAGGTGATTTGCTCGTTCCCGCGCCAGTCAGATTCATGGGTGTTTGACGATCTCTACCGCCGTGGCGAACTGGAGCTGGAACTGATCCCACAGGGCAACCTGGCCGCACGCATCCAAGCCGGGGGTTCTGGGTTGGGGGGAATTTATACCCCGACAGGCTATGGCACCCTGCTGGCCGAAAATAAAGAAACCCGCGAGATCGATGGCCGCCAGTACGTATTCGAATTGCCGCTGAAGGCCGACTTCGCGCTGATCAAGGCTGAACGCGCCGATCGCTGGGGCAACCTGGTGTACAACAAAACCGGGCGCAACTTCGGCCCGATCATGGCGATGGCCGCCACCTGCACCATCGCCGAGGTTAATCAGCAGGTTTCACTGGGTGAACTGGATCCAGAAACCGTGATTACCCCAGGGATCTTCGTGCAGCGCCTGGTGACCTCCCCCGCTAACAACCAGCAGCTTTCAGCTTAAGGAATAGTTATGTCAAAACTCACTCATGCGCAGTTGGCCGAGCGGATTGCGCGCGATATCCCTGAAGGGGCCTACGTGAACCTGGGGATCGGCATTCCGACCCAGATCGCCAACTACCTGCCCGCCGACAAAGAGATCTTCCTGCACAGCGAGAACGGTATACTCGGCATGGGCCCGGCACCGGCCGCTGGTGAAGAAGATCCTGAGCTGATCAACGCAGGTAAACAGGCGGTTACCCTGTTGCCTGGCGGCTGCTTTTTTCACCACGGTGACTCTTTCGCCATGATGCGCGGCGGGCATCTGGATATCTGTGTATTGGGGGCCTATCAGGTCTCAGAACGTGGCGACCTGGCCAACTGGAGCACCGGCGCACCGGGTGCTATTCCGGCGGTAGGTGGCGCGATGGATTTAGCCATCGGCGCACGTCAGGTATTTGTGATGACCGAACACCTGACCAAGAAAGGCGAGTGTAAGATCGTCAAAGAGTGCACTTATCCTCTGACCGGAATCGGCTGTATTGAACGTATCTACAGCGATCAGGCGGTGATCGACGTTACGCCGCAAGGTTTGGTGGTGCGTGAAATATTTGGTGGCCTGACGCCGCAGCAACTACAGGAAATCACCCCAGTCGAACTGACTTTTGCCCTTCAGCATGGAGAGAAACAGCATGAATCCAGCGTATCTGTGTGATGCCGTCCGTACCCCATTCGGCAAGCTTAACGGCAGCTTAGCCACTATTCGCGCCGACGATCTGGCCGCCCTGCCGCTGAAGGCACTGCAACAGCGCCACCCCACGCTGGATTGGCACGCGCTGGACGATGTGCTGCTGGGCTGTGCCAATCAGGCCGGTGAGGATAACCGTAACGTGGCGCGTATGGCGCTGCTGCTGGCGGGCCTGCCAACGTCGGTGCCCGGCTGCACCGTTAATCGCCTGTGCGGCTCCAGCCTGGATACCGTGGCGATGGCCGCACGCGCGATCAAAACCGGGGAAAGCGATTTGCTGATCGCCGGTGGCGTAGAGAGCATGTCGCGTGCCCCCTTTGTGATGGGCAAAGCGGAAAGCGCCTTCAGCCGCAGCATGCAACTGGAAGACACCACCATGGGCTGGCGCTTTATCAATCCGCAGATGAAAGCGCTGTACGGTGTGGAATCCATGCCGCAGACTGCGGAAAACGTCGCGCTGAAGTTTGGCATCAACCGCCACGATCAGGATGCTTTTGCCCTACGCAGCCAGCAGCGCACCGCCGCCGCACAAGAGAGCGGCTTCTTCGCCAGCCAATTGACGGAAGTCAGTATTCCGCAGAAAAAGGGCGAGCCGCTGCTGTTCACTCAGGATGAACACCCTAGGGCAACCACGCTTCAGGCGCTGGAAAAACTGAAACCGGTAGTCACCCCACAGGGAACCATCACCGCGGGCAACGCGTCCGGCCTAAATGACGGCGCTTGTGCATTGCTGTTAGCCAGCGAACGCGGTATTCAGCAGCACGGCCTGCAACCGCTGGCGCGCATCGTCGCCAGTGCCGTAACCGGTATTGAACCGAGCATTATGGGCTTTGGCCCGGTGCAAGCGGTACGCAAAGTGTTGAATCTTGCCGGACTGAAGCTGGATCAGATGGATGTTTTCGAACTTAACGAAGCTTTTGCCGCACAGGCGCTGGCGGTCACGCGCGAACTGGGGCTGGCGGACGACGCGCCGCAGGTGAACCCGAACGGCGGTGCTATCGCCCTCGGCCATCCTTTAGGGGCTTCCGGTGGCAGGCTGGTGATGAATGCGGCCTGGCAACTGCAAAAAACCGGCGGCCGTTATGGTTTATGCGCCATGTGCATCGGCGTCGGCCAAGGCATTGCCCTGATTATCGAGAGGGTATGAAATGAATATCGACTATCGCCTGGATGGCCCAAGCACAGCACCCTTATTGGTGCTGTCTAACTCGCTGGGCACCACGTTTGAACTGTGGCAACCGCAAATGGCGGCGTTGACCCAACAGTTCCGCGTGCTGCGCTATAACCAGCGCGGGCACGGTGCTACGCCGCTGCCCGCGGTTCCGTTAACGCTTGAGATTTTGGGCCAGGACGTGATCGCCCTGCTCGATACGCTGGATGTGGAACGCGCCTATTTTTGCGGTATTTCGATGGGCGGGCTGACCGGCCTGTGGCTTAACCGTTACCACCCGCAGCGTTTCCATAAGCTGGCGGTGGCCAACACCGCCACGCGGATCGGCAACGCGGAAGGTTGGCAACAGCGCGCACAACAGGTGCAACAAGATGGGCTGGCACCTATCGCCGCAGCCTCTCCTGCCCGTTGGTTTACCGAGGATTTCCAGCGCGAACAACCGCAACGGGTCGCCAGCTTGGTAAAAACCTTGGCACAGGGAAATGCGGCAGGCTACGCCGCCTGCTGCCAAGCATTGGCGCAGGCCGATCTGCGGGCTGAAGTGCCGCGCATGGCCGCCCCAATGCTGGTGATTGCTGGGGAGCACGATCCGGTCACTACCGTGGCAGACGCTCAATGGCTGGTTGCCAACGCCCCCGATGCAAAGCTGGCCACCTTGCCCGCTTCACACATCTCCAACGTGGCTTGCCCGGCGCTGTTCAACCAGCAGGTGACCGGCTTTTTTACTGCCTAGGTTGCGCCTCGGAAACACTGTGGTCATACCGGGCAGAAAACAAGCCCGGTATTTGAAGTTGCAGGCCAATAGCGCTGCAACTTCAAGCTATGGCATCGCCTTGAGCTGATATTTTCTCAGCACAATGGCACCTTCAGCCGGATAGATACTGTCATCGTTAGCAACGATTTTCCCCGCTGGTAATGTCGTTTGATCAACGGCAATGCGGTTATCGCTATAGGCAGCTAAATTGCTTACCACCGCACATCCTTGACTGTTGGTGGTCAAGCCAATCTGATTAATGATGCCAATGCCGGGCGTTTGCTCAATGCAGGCAATACCGAAGGTATCCCCCACGCGTTGCCCCAGGGTCACGCCTTGAGAATGCAGAACCACGCTGCCTGTTTGGTTGTAAGTTACCCTCTCTCGATCGGGAGCCTGGGTGTAGCGTAACGTTGTATCACCCGCGCTGTACTGGTAGTTGGCGAAAGCCGCGGTTTGATGATATTGCTCATCAACGCTGCCGCTGTAACTGAAGCTTGAATCGCGCAGCGCCGAACCAGAGACCATCAACGATTTGCTGATCTTGCCGTTGTTGGAATTCAGCCCAGGCTGTAGCCTGATATTGTTATTTTCAAAAATGCTGAGCGGAATACCTACGCTGAAATTAATGATCCGATCTTCACTGTAGTTACTGCTCTTCATATAGGTCATAAATGCCGAATAGCTGATGCCCTTGTGCAAGACCGTGAGGCCAGTATTGAGCATAGTGGTTCTCTGCCCAGTGCGATCCCAACTGTTCGAAAGGGAACTGAATAGCGAACCTTGTTGCAGGTTATACTGCAAACTGGCTTCCAACTGATATTTACGATTGGCATACATCTCTGACATAAAGGGATATTCAGGATCTTCCGCTTGCGTATCGACGTACTCAGTGAGCGAAAGATATTTACTGTTTGGGTAATAAGTAGCCTGAATATTCGTAGTCAGTTGCCCGCCCAGCATCCC
>JBAQHZ010000140.1:0-11928 GCA_049288585.1 Chania sp. | reverse complement strand
CCCTTGAAGTCCTTAACGACAAAAGTCGCTATCTGAAAAATGCCAAACGAAATGAGACTAATCGGCGCAAGCTGACAGGACAATCAGTTACCACTGAAAATGTGCATGAACGCACACATTTAAGATGTTTGGTACTGAATCCATGTAAACCAAGCACAAACGCAACCGAGATTACCGGAATAAGAGGGGGATTGCGAGTTTTTTCCGACATTCCTTATATGAAAGTGTGATGAAACTTAATGCTTTATTATAAAACACCTGACTAAGAAACTAAGGGTGGCAAGGATGAAAATTTATTTATTTACAATGGGATAGGTTTTTTTGCATCAAAAGAGCGATGACGAGTTTTACAGGTGAACCCTTCATTTTGAAAATTTCCTGTTACAAAATGCGGCTGAGGTTAATTTTGTTAATCAATAATTTCGAATGTGTAATCTATTCAGGTGGGTTCGCACAAAAAAGTTGCTAAATGGATAAAAACGTGGCTTTGAGTACGTTTTTTAATCATGCGGGGCGCGGCGGCATGAAAGCGAGTTATGTGCTGAGGTGTCAATAAAAAGCGGCCGCTACTCGGTTAGGCCGCTTTGTTGGGATAGGTGCCGGGCTTATAACCAGCCGGAACGTTTGAGTTTCCTATACAGAAGAGCGCAGCCGATGATGGTCACGCCCAGCGTAGTATGATAGGCCCAAGGGAACTTCAGTTCTGGCATATCGGCAAAGTTCATGCCATACAGGCTGAAGATCACCGTTGGGATGGCCAGAATTGCCCCCCAACCCGCCAGCCGTTTGACCACTTCATTTTGTTTTACGGTCACCAGCGCCAAGTTAACGTGCATGGCGTTGGTCAGCATTTCGCGCATGTCGTCCAGAGTGCTGGCGACCTGCCGGGCGTGATCCTGTACGTCCCGCACATAGGCGCGCAGCTCTTTGGGGATCACATCATCATGCAGGTGAATCAACTGATTGCAGATCTCATCCATTGGTAGCGCCGCGTTGCGCAGGCCGAGCAGATGGCGGCGCAGGCTGTAGACGTTTTCAATCGCGGTTTCATCAAACTCCGACTTGAACATATTGGATTCGATGCCTTCGATCATCTCTTCAAATTTGCCGACGATATGGCGGTAATTGTCAACGATAAAATCTAGCACTGAATAGAGTGCAAACCCTGGCCCATGGCACAGCTGCTTGGGGTTCTCTTCCGTTTTGGCCCGGATTGGGGCATAGCTGGAAGAGGCACCGTGACGCACCGTGATCAGGAAGTTTTTACCGACGAAGAAATGGGTTTCGCCGTACTCCACCTCGTTATTCTCCCATTGTACGGTTTTCACCACGATGAACAGTGAGTCACCATAGGTTTCAATTTTTGGCCGCTGGTGGGCACACAGCGCATCTTCGATCGCCAGATCGTGCAGGCCGAACTCTTCCTGGATCTTGCGCATGAAAGCATCTTCGGGTTGCCATAGTCCCAGCCAGACGAAGGTGTCCGGCTCTTTAACCACCTCACTGATATCATCAATAGTGATGTCGCCCAGTCGCTTACCCGCTTTGTACGCGACGCTGTTTACCACCATGGTTTGGGTTTCCATCCGGTTACCTGTCAGTCCGTGAGAGATTTGGTGAAAAAGTAGCGCTCATGCTCCACTGGAGCATTGTGCAAGATCATCTGTAACTGGTAGCCCAGCTTTTCGTAGAAAGGCCGAGCCTGGAAACTGAAGGTATCTACCCGCGCGAATTTGCAACCATCAGCCATGGCCTGTTGCTCTGCCGCTTTGATGAGCTTACTGCCAACGCCTTCGCCTCGTAGTGCCTCGGAAACCCATAACAGATCGATGTTCAACCAATGACCTACGGTGCTGCCAGTCAACCCGGCCATTTTATTGCCTTGATCATCCAAGACAAAAACCCCGATGTTCTTGTTCAGGATGTCGCCAACGAATGTGCGATTGTAATCTTTTAAATGATTGCGGATTTCTTCGGTATCCTCTGCATGCAGGGCATCTGTTACGGTGATATTCATGTTTCCTCCTTGGGGGTTACTTCAGCTTAGCGGCGAATTTTTTAAATTCAATGGGTTAAACGCCATGGTGCATAGCTTTATGTGAGAGGGATCATCACCGCACTTTGGTAGGCGGGGCGGGTACACAGTTGCTGATACCAACGCTCCAGATGCGGGCGCGGCTGGCGTTTAATCGGCAGTTCAAACCAGGCATAGATAAAGCTGCCCAGCGGGATATCACCGATGCCGAATGCGGTGCCAGAAAGGTAGGGCTGTTGTGCCAGAGTTTGTTCGACGGTAGCAAAGTGCTGTTCCAACTCGGCGATCGCCGCATCAATAGCCGCATGATCGCGCTGTTCGGGCGGGGTACGGACCATGCCCCAAAACAGGGTACGGAATGGTGCTGCGATGGTTGAGGTGAGCCAGTCCATCCATTTTTCTGCGGCGGCACGTGCTTGCAAATCTTGCGGATAAAAAGGTGCTTGACCGTATTTGGCCGCCAGATAGCGCACAATGGTATTGGATTCCCACAGCACGAAATCGTCGTCTTGCAGCAACGGCACCAGCCCGTTGGGGTTGAGTGAGCGGTACGGCTGTTCATTCACCTTGCCGTAAGCGCCACCCGCATTGATATGGTCGTAGTTCAGACCCAGTTCAGCGGCGCACCAGAGTGCTTTCTTTACGTTATTAGAGTTTGCACGGCCCCAAATGGTCAACATAAAACGCCTCTTCGTGTATTTGATAAAGTCGCGTTAATACCTACGCGATAAAGCGGTTTTTGTCACACCGAAAGGCATTTTTTGCTAGGTGATACGCAAATCGTCAGCGCTCCCCCAGTGGCACACTTCCCAGCCAGAAAGGACGGCCAGTTTGTTCAGATCGCTGCCGGGGTTGATTACCGTGGCGCTGTCGACAAACTCCAGCATAGCTTGGTCGTTGATGGAGTCACTGTAGCCATGGCTGTGCTCAAACTTCAGTTCAGGATGCTGCTGCAACCATTGCTGTAAGCGGATCACTTTGCCCTGCTGATAGGTTATGGTGCCGTAAGTGTTGCCGGTAAAATGGCCATCAACCACTTCAACGCCAATCGCCAGTGCGCCATCGGCCCCCAGTTGCGCGGCGATCGGGGCCACCAGGTGTTCGCCGGTGGCAGAAATGACCAGAATGTAGTCACCACGCTCACGGTGCCACAGCATGCGCTCACGCGCGGCGGGGTAGACGCGCGGTAGGATATCGCGACGGATATAGCGCTGTACCCAACCAGCTACGGTCTGGGTACTCAGCCCCGTCAAGGGAACCAGCGTGGCCCGCATGTAATCTTCCATCGGCAATTTGCCCTGATAGTAGAGCTGCATCAGTTGCTGTTCCTGCTGTTCCAAATCCGCAGGGGCAAATCCCTCTGCCACTAGCCAGCGGATCCACAGGCTGGCGCTGTCGTCATCGATCAGGGTTTCATCCAGGTCGAAAAGGGCTAGATCCATCATTATCCTCCGATAAGGGCGGTGAAACAGCGTAGAGCGTAAGAAACATGGATGACCGTTTGGCGACAGTTTGTTGAATGTTTGCCTAAGCTAGCACGCCATTATGAAAGCGAATGGCATGATTTTTAGCCAATTCACCGGCTAAAGCGTACAGTTATGTAAAAGTGCAGAAAAATCAGGCCAATCCCTGCAAGAATAACAGAAACCGAATAAACTCACTGCAGAGGCACTTTCGGTACAACGCAGGCACAAACGGGAGTCGCGTAGGTTTTATGGTTGGCAGCGTTGCATCGAGCCACTCTCGCTGGTTGGCCGAAAACGTAAACAAGTTTGAAGGTTAACGCTATTTCAATGGTTTGAATGGACATTCTGGCGACGTCATGATGAAAAAAAACTTTTCCACCTCTTTTAAAAAACTGACCCTCGGCGTAGGCGTCATGTTCTTGGTTGTTCCCGCCGTTCAGGCGGCAGAGGCGCCAGCCGTACCGCAAGTGGATGCCAAAGCCTATGTGCTGATGGACTACAACAGCGGTAAGATCCTCACAGAAGGCAATCCTGATACCCGCCTCGATCCTGCCAGCCTGACTAAAATCATGTCCAGCTATGTGATCGGACAGGCGATGAAAGCGGGCAAAGTCAAGCCGGATGATCTGGTCACCGTGGGCAAAGATGCCTGGGCTACCGGCAACCCGGCGTTGCGTGGTTCTTCGCTGATGTTTATCAAACCCGGCGATCAGGTGCCGGTGTCGGAACTGAATAAAGGTATTGTCATTCAATCAGGTAACGATGCCAGTATCGCACTGGCGGATTTTGTGGCAGGTAGCCAGGATTCGTTCGTTGGGCTGATGAATAACTACGCTAAATCTCTGGGTCTGCAGAATACGAATTTCCTGACGGTGCATGGCTTGGATGCCGAAGGGCAATACAGCACCGCGCGTGATATGGCGCTGCTGAGTCAGGCGCTGATCCGTGACGTGCCGGACGAATATGCGCTGCATAAAGAGAAAGAGTTCACCTTTAACAAAATCCGCCAGATCAACCGCAACCGTCTGTTGTGGAGCACGAATCTGAACGTAGACGGGATCAAAACCGGCTATACCAGCGGTGCCGGGCATAATCTGGTAGCGTCGGCGACCGATGGCCCAATGCGCCTGATTTCGGTGGTGCTGGGGGCACCGAGCGATCGCGTGCGTTTCAGCGAGAGCGAGAAGCTGTTGGCGTGGGGTTTCCGCTTCTATGAGACCGCCATTCCCATTAAGGCCGACAAAGCTTTTGTCACCCAGAAAGTCTGGTTTGGCGACGTGGGTGAAGTGCCGCTAGGGGTCGCTAAAGACGCTGCGGTGACCATCCCGAAAGGGCAGATGAAGAATCTGAAAGCCAGTTACAAGCTCAATGAACCAACGCTGGAAGCCCCTTTGACGAAAAATCAGGTGGTGGGGACTATCGATTTCCTGCTTGACGGCAAAACCATAGAGCAACATCCGCTGGTGGTAATGCAGGAAGTGAAAGAAGGGAACTTCTTAAGCCGCATGTGGGATTTTGTCATGATGAAGCTGAGCCAGTGGTTTGGCGGCATTTTTGGCTGAAGATAAACGGGGCCATATGAGTGGCCCCCGCTCAAATCAATGACACGCCACCACTTTGATCGCCAAGCCGCCCTGTGAGGTTTCACGATACTTGGCATTCATGTCTTTGCCCGTTTCATACATGGTTTCGGTCACCTTATCCAGGCACACACGTGGTTCGCTGGTGCGGCGTAGCGCCATGCGTGCGGCATTGACGGCCTTCACCGCAGAAATGGCGTTACGCTCGATACAAGGCACCTGTACTTGCCCGGCCAGCGGGTCGCAGGTTAGCCCCAGATGGTGTTCCATGGCGATTTCTGCGGCAATGCACACCTGTGCCGGGCTGCCACCCATCAGTTCAGCCAGCCCGGCCGCCGCCATGGAGCAGGCGACGCCCACTTCCCCTTGGCAACCCACTTCAGCCCCAGAGATCGACGCATTCATCTTGTACAATGTGCCAATCACCCCGGAAGCCAGGAAGAAGCGGCTATAAGAGTTGGTATTGACCGGGCGGATGAATTGGTCGTAATAGGCTAATACGGCGGGGATGATGCCGCAGGCACCGTTGGTCGGTGCGGTCACAACACGGCCGCCGGCGGCGTTTTCTTCGTTCACCGCAAAAGCGAACATATTGATCCAATCCACCACGTTCATTGGGTCGATATTATTTTTGTCACCGGTCACCAAAATACGCCGCAAAGCTGCGGCGCGGCGCTGAACCTTCATTGGGCCCGGTAGTAAACCTTCGGTATTGATCCCGCGCTCAATCCCGGTGCGCATCACCTGCCACACCTCGGTAAAATGCGCTTCAATTTCGGCTTTACTGCGCAGCGCCAGCTCGTTTTGCATCACCAGCCCAGAAAGTGAAAGCCCGGCATCCTTACAGTGCTGCTGCAAATCTTGCGCGGAACGATAAGGGTAGGGAATTGACACGGCATTGCTGGTTGGTTGGCCGAAATGTTCTTCATCAACGATAAAACCGCCGCCGGTAGAGTAGTAGGTTTTACTGCGCAACAACAGCTCACCAGCATAAGCACTAATGCGCATGCCGTTCTCATGCCGCGGCAAATTGTTGCTGTGGAAATTCATACCACCTTGACGTGGGAAATCCACCTCGTGTTCGCCATTGGCCAACGGCAGGCGGCCACGCTGTTCCACGTCGCGGATAAAACCGGCCATGCTATCGATATCCACGTCATGCGGCAGATTCCCCGCCAGGCCCATGATAATCGCGATATCGGTATGGTGGCCTTTACCGGTCAGAGACAACGAGCCGTAAACATCAACCACTACCCGCGTGGTGTCGTACAGTTGCCCTTGGGCGATTAAATCGTCGGTAAACTGTTTGCCAGCCTTCATAGGGCCGACGGTATGGGAGCTGGATGGGCCGATACCAATTTTGAAAATATCGAAAACGCTGATCATAGTCTTAACCATCTTCTGCAGGTTACAGGCTTGAGTAATAGAAAGGGTGACATCGAAAAACCGGCGCCATACAGCGCCGGTTGAGCGTGATTAACCGAACAGGGTGTACAGGATGGCGGAAATGGCAATCAGCCCCATAACGACCACGAATACGTTACTGATGTGCCCACTGTACTTGCGCATGGCAGGAACTTTACGGATGGCGTACATCGGCATCAGGAACAGCAGCATAGCGATGATTGGGCCACCGAGGTTCTCAATCATCCCCAGGATGCTTGGGTTCAGTGTGGCAACGATCCAGGTGGTCACCAGCATGAAGATCGCCGTGATACGGTTCAGCTTATTGCTGCTGATAGTTTTGCCGCGGCTCTTCATGGATTTGATGATCATGCCGTTAAAGCCTTCACGGGCACCCAGATAATGGCCGAGGAACGATTTGGTGATGGCGATAAAGGCGATCACCGGTGCGATATAGGCGATCATCGGGTTGTTAAAGTGATTGGCCAGATAAGACAGGATTGAGATGTTCTGTGCTTTGGCTTCGGCCAGTTCGGCCGGAGAGAGGCTCAATACGCAACTGAAGACGAAGAACATCACTGTCAGAACCATCATGATGTGTGCGTAAGCCAGAATACGTGAGCATTTTTTCTCGGCACCCGCGCCATACTCTTCACGCTTTGCCACTGCGAAAGCGGAGATGATCGGTGAGTGATTAAAGGAGAATACCATCACCGGGATCGCCAGCCACAGCGTGATCACCAGGCCGTGCCCCAAACCACTGCTGGAGCCTGCAAGAGAAACGTTCTCGAAGATGGCACCGCTCCAGTTAGGAATCAGGTACAGCGCCAGCATCATCAATACACCAACAAACGGGAATACCAGGATGCTCATGGTCTTGACGATCGCCTGTTCGCCGAAGCGCACGATGGTCATCAGCCCAACGATCAGGAGCAGGGATAAAACAGCGCGCGGTGGTGAGACCAACCCCAACTGGTGGGTAATAAAGCTGTCAACGGTGTTGGTGATCGCCACGCTGTAAACCAGCAGGATAGGGTAGATCGCGAAGAAGTAGAGCAGGGTGATCAGCTTCCCGGCGCTGATACCAAAGTGTTCCTCTACGACTTCGGTGATATTTTCGCCAGGGTTTTTCCCTGACAGTACGAAGCGGCACAGGCCACGGTGGGCAAAGAACGTCATTGGGAAGGCGATAATGGCCATGATAATCAGAGGAATCAAACCACCGATACCCGCGTTGATGGGCAGGAACAGCACGCCTGCGCCAATGGCTGTGCCATACAGGCCCAACATCCACATGGTGTCAGACTTGCGCCAGGTACTGCTGGAAACCGAAGCCGCAGAGGCGATAGTGCCGGTCTGTGTAGTGTCCATAAATATCTCCGAGGTGAACACGTTAATTTGAATTTAAACGAAAAATTTAAGGATTAAACCTGCTGGAGAAATATGAAGCTTCTTCAGCGAAAAGAGTGATATGAGGTTATATGACGACCCCTGGTTGTTTATTATGCTAATTACCGTTGGCATTATTTACCGGATAACTGGCTCAATGGTTTTCTGCTGTTTAATCGCTGGAAACCGTGACTTCTGCCGGAAGATCGTTGCCTACCGATTTTTGTTGTCGGCAAGATAACGATTTACAGCAGAAACAACTGTGATCGCACTCTCAAATGCGTTATTTGTGCATTAAGGCGTTTTTTTATTGTTTTTTCGTGCATATGTTGCACAGTTGTAAGAGGTTTTATGCGGGAAGCGCGCTAAGTGAACTTGTGTGATTGAACCGGATTTCATGGTGTTTTGCCAGATAAAAAACTGCTTATTATATCAGGTCTAGCGATATGCTTTAATGTATTGCTTTGGCTTGGTTGAAAGTCATATTCATCTTATCTGGCGTGCTTAAAGCACGGGCCGTCTTGGCTTAATTTTTTGTTTATTAGGGAATTAATGTAAATCAAGGTTGGGTTGTAGAGTCAAATAATGGAAATTTAGAGCGGGTAAAAACGCATATTTATTTGTCATATAAATAAAGATGATTGCCGATATTTTACGCAGAAAAGTGAAGCGGATATCATGGTTTAAAATCGGGTTATAATATTCTCACTCGGAGGGATTTGACTTAATTTTCGGCAATTTTATTTCGTACGAAATAATAACCACGGCAAGCTGTTGCAATTCATTAACCTGCAATTATGGATAATAAGCTATTTCTTAGGTTTGATTGCTGTTAATTCGTACAGAAAATCACGAGGCGCGAGCTAAAATCGGATAGCGATCGCCTGCTCGCTGAAGAATTTGGCGAACTCGCTTTCAGGTTTGCGATCGGTAATGATCCGATCAAACTGTGCCAGCGGGCCGATGCAGGCCGGTCTGGTTTGACCAAATTTGCTGTGATCTACCACCAGAATTTTTTGCTGCGCCATGGCTATGGCTTTGTGCTTCATATCCAGTTCGTCAAAGTTGAAGCAGGTAGCGCCCTGTTGCAGGTTAATACCCGCCGCAGAGATAAAGGCAATGTTGGGGCAGATGTGTTCGAGTTCATTATGCTGGCCAACCGCGGCAAAAATGGCGTTGTTCGGCTTGAACTCGCCGCCACACAGGATCACCTTGCAGTTGGGTTTAGCCTGCAATGCTAGAAAGGTATTGAGTGAATGGCATACGGCAGTGAAGGCCAGGTCGTCCGCAATCGCGTTAATGATGGCTGGCGTAGTCGTGCCACAGTCAAAGAATACCGTGTCATTTTTATTGATCAATGGCGCGGCCAGCATGCCGATGCGCTGTTTCTCAGTTACCTGCTTAGCCTGCTGGTCAGAGACAAAATAGTGGGTTACGCCATGGCTGCGCGGTTCCGCTACCACGTAGCCGCCAAGCAAAACTACGGCGGCAGGCTCGGCATTGAGATCGCGGCGAATGGTCATTTCCGAGACGCCTAACAGCGCGGCAGCTTCTTTTAGATGGATCTTGTCGGAACGCTTTAATGCCTGAATTAACCGGTTGATACGATCTTCACGCCGCTTTTCCATCTGTTCTCCTGTTGCTAAGCATTCCACACCACAATGCGGGGCGCACGAGCAGCGCTACCCCGCATCAATCTCGGTGTCGATATTCAGTAACTACCGGCTACGGCACTGTCGCCTGAAACAATTGCCACGCCTGAGCTGGTGCCGATGCGTGTAGCGCCAGCGGCGATCATTTTCCCGGCGGTGGCACGATCACGTACCGCTCCAGAGGCTTTCACGCCCATCTCACTGCCCACGGTGGCACGCATCAGTTTGACGTGCTCTTCGCGCGCACCGCCGGTGCTGAAGCCCGTAGACGTTTTAACGAAAGCAACGTCAAGTTCGTGGCACATCTCACATACTTGCGTGATTTGCTCATCGCTGAGCAGGCAGGTTTCCAAGATAACCTTCAACGGAATTGCCGCACAAACCTCGCGCACTGCGGCGATATCGGCTTGTACGTCGTCCAGCAGGCCGCTTTTCAACCAACCGACGTTGATGACCATATCGATCTCCTGAGCGCCTGCTGCGATGGCCGCTTTGGCCTCGAACGCCTTGGTGACCGTCAGACCTGCGCCCAGCGGGAAGCCGATGACTGAGCAGACTTTCACTTCGCTTTCCTGCAACAGGTGTGCCGCCAGCGGAACATAGCCGGAGTTTACGCACACGGCATAAAAGTTATGCAATTGTGCTTCTTCGCACAGTTTGGCTATTTGGCTTTCGGTGGCATCCATCGCCAAAAGGGTGTGGTCGATATAGTGGGCATAGTCAATCTGTTCGGTGGTCATAGTGATCCCTCTGAGGTCGTTAACGTATAGCTGAATGTGATTATCCTAACATTCAGTTTTGCTGATTGATAGCTGCTGTTACTGGGGGTTAGAGAGATGATAGCTCACCGATGTTATTTAAATAACATCAGCCCTGTACTCACGTTAAGGGAGATAAAGCGGAGACAGGCAGAGGCACGTGGCCCCGCCTGTGGAGGTATTACTCTTTCACCCATCCTTTGCTGATCGGGAAAGCAAACAGGAAGCGATACAGGCGTGTCAGCAGGTTAGCGATCGCCTCACCAAACAGATTCCATACCAGTTGTGCGAACAGGCAACCCACAAGCGCCAAAAGGAAGCCACCAACCATATCCAACGGCCAATGAACGCCAAGGAATACGCGTGACCAGGCGATGGCTAACGCAGCAACCATCAGCAGAATACCTGACCAGGTACGGTGCCAGCACAGGAACGCCAGCGCGAAAGTGAAGATGGCGGTGCCATGGTTGCTGGGGAAAGAACTGCTTGGTGCGTGCGCCAAGAAGGTATAGCCAACACCGACCACAAATGGCCGTTCGTGTGGCAGTAACATACCAATAGAGGCAGAGGCACTCATGGCAAATAACAGAGCAATTGTCGCCTTAGCCACCACTTCTCGCTGCGAATGTAATTGCTGCTGCGGCCCCCAGAACCACAAAGCGAACATCAGTAACGGGATAATGGCGATCAGGTCCCGTGCAAAAAATGTGGCCAGATCGATCAACCATTCCGGGCTGGCCGGAGTGGCATTGATCCAGGCGAAAAGAAGATAGTTCAATTGATCCATAATGATGTATTACCTCGTCTTGCGGCTGAAATAGCCGCTAACCCACCAATAAACAGCCAGTTGGCTGAACCAGACCCACCACCCAGCCCACAGGTTATGGGAAAGAAAATGAGCTCCGCGCATGATCTGACCAAACCCCATCAGCATGCCGCAGGCGATACCGCCCAACCAGCACCAGTAAGCGAGGCGCGGACGTTGCGGATAAAACAGAAAGAACAGCGCCATCAGGGCAAAACCACTGGAGGCATGACCACCAGGAAAACAACGGCCCGGTCCTGGAAAAGCGGGTGTAGAGCCAAACAGCGGAAACGACATGGCTTTGCCACCGTATTCCAGCAGATCCCACGGGCAAGAATGGGCACTGACCGCTTTCAACATACCGACAACCAATGGCCCGACACCAACCAGTAACATAGTGACGATCAAACGCGTATTGCGGTGGTAAATACCCCAAAAAAGCGCGAGTACTGCACCAGTGATAACCCCGATCTTCAAGAGCCGGTGATTGATCAGATCCAACCAGTAATTGTTCTGCCAAGGAAAACGGTGGCTTGCGGCGTCATACCAGTAATTACTGAGCGCCCAGTCCAACTGTTCATTACGTGATAACCAGATCAATACCATTCCGGTCACAAGCAAGCCAAAAACCTGCCAACGGTAAAAGGATGTTGGCAGGGAGTAAAGGACATCAGTCTTTATCTGCATAGCTGTTGAGGATTGATTTAATGAGGGTTCTGAGGATTTCGACGTGTTCACGCTGTAGCTCATTGGCGGTAAAGAATAACACTACTGTAATAATTCCGGCTTAAGAAAACCTTAATGGGTTATGACGCGGGATCTTGGCAAAACGGGAGGAT
>JBAQHZ010000139.1:0-6643 GCA_049288585.1 Chania sp. | reverse complement strand
CCATTAAAACCCTTTACCACCTCACTCACCAAAACATTATTAAATGCCCCGGAAGTCAGGAACGTTTTACAGAAAAAACTCAACAAAAAAGTAAATACCACTGCGGGCATTACCTGAGTTTGTGCCGATTGATCCAACAACCGGGTTACAAATATCGGTTTGGAAAGTATTTTCTGCATAGGTGATTACTCAGTAAAATAGCTGCCCCATTCCTGCTCGATATTCTTCGGCATCAGCCTGCATAACCCGGCACCGGCAGTAAACGTCAGTTCACCGAAATAAACCCGCTCGTCAATCTGATAAAAATCCACTCGCACATAGGAGAACTGCTCTGCTACCTGCTGCGCCAGAAACAGCATTTCATCCAACCGACTCGGGCACTCCGCCGGTATTTCTGCATTCGGCAGACCGAGGCGGATCTCGGTCCGATTCCAGTTAACGTCGAAGATATCGCGGCGAGGAGAGCCGTAGCGCTGATAGTCCACCTGGATGAAAAAGCGGATTTCGCCGTCGCGGTTAAAACAGTGGAATTTAAAATCCTTAGGCACCTCGCCGTTTTCCAGCAGCAGGCGCTCCACCATGATGCAAGGCTCAATGCCCTGATAATGTTTTTCGCGGCTTTGATGATAGAAATTGCTGCACATCCAGTGGCAGGCCAGATCGTACAGTTCGGCGTAGCTGACCTGACTTTTATCAAACACCAGTTTGTTGTAGCCGCTGCCATGATTCGCTTTCAGCACAAAGGCCTGAGGCAGCTTGCTGAAGGTGTCATAGCTCAGTTCATCACCATGGGCATACAGTTCCACCAGATACTCTTCCCCCCACAGACCCGCGATAAATTCTCGCACTTTGTATTTGTCTGACAGCGTGGTGTAGATGCTGCGCGGGTAAACCTTACGACGCATGATCTTTTCGCTGAAGCCGACGGGATGTGCAAAACGAGGGAGCCTTTTGTAAAACATCGCGTACTTAACCTGATGATGCAGCGCATCAGGCAAACGCCTAGCAATGCTTTTAACTAATGTACTTAACATGCTCTTTCCTTAAGCTTGCTGATAAGACGTGGCAGACAGTAAAAACAGGTCAGTTGCAGCCGGGTAATCTTTCCGCCACGGAAAAAACTGTTCAGAACGAAAAATGACAGGAATTCAGCCAGCAACGTGGAAACCGCTGCCCCCGTCAGGCCGTAGCGTGGGATCAGCACCAGATTCATCAGCACATTGGCCAGCGCCACCAGCGGCATCTTGATAGCGATAAAACGGTAGCCGGAGAACAGGACGATGCTGCGGTAGGACACCGTTCCCAATAGCGAAAACAGCGAAGTCAGCGCACCGATGGCCAGAATATCCGCCGCCTGCTGGAAGGCCTCGCCGTACAGTAATTCGACGATCGGCCCGGCAAACAGCAGCGATACCAATAGCACCGGCACAGACAGCACCAGCACCAACAGATACAACGCCCGGATGCGATCTTCCTGCTCTTGTGGCTCACGGCAGCCCGCAATGCCCGGCATCAGCGAAGTGATTAACGCCATCGGCACAAACACCCAACCCTGGCTCAGCGTCATGGCCGCGCTATACCAGCCAACGGCCCGATCGTCCATCAGGTTGCCGAGCATGATTTGATCGATGCGGATGTAAATCACGATCGATAGGCTGGAGATCGCCAGTGGCAACCCAACCGACAGCAGATAGCGGCCATAGCCTCGCACCTGGCGGCGTGAAAACGTTGCCTCTGCTGGCTGTTCCCGCTGAAACAGCCAGCGGCGCACCAGATAAGGCAGCGCACTGCTGAGGATATAGGGCACGGCAAACCACACCAGCGGCAAAGCCGCGCTCACCAGTAACAGCCGGAGGGCGATGGAGAGCAATAGCGCCAGATTGTTGATCAAGGTATTGCGTTTCGACTGCAATCTGGCGTCGTAGTAAATCTTGTACACGTCCTGAATGGAGAAATAGACGCTGACCAGCAACAACAGCGTCATCAACTGCTGGGGTAGCGCCTGAGTCGCGGCACTCCACGCCAGCAAGGGCAGCGTTACCAGCAAAAACAACCGCTGACGCAAGCGCATCGACGCCAGCATTAATCGGATACCGCTGTGTGGCCGCCGGGCGATGCGGTTGAAAATGATGCTGTCGGCTCCCAACTGCACCAGCGGCACCACAATCGCGACGGTTGCCAGCAGGTAGTTGAGTGTGCCGAACTGCGCTGGCCCCAGATAGCGTGCCACGTAGATCGATACAAAGATCCCCGACAGGCTGAGCGAGACTCGCTCCAGCATCAGCCACAGGGTATTGACGAGGATTGCCTTCATGCAGCTATGCATCCCCGCCCGGCTTCGCCGCTGCCGAGTGGCTCGGATAGGCAAAATGGTAATAACCGGTTTCCGCCGCCGTTTTCTTTACCACGCCATTGAGGATCACCCCTTTGACCAGCACACCATTTTGCTCAAAGCGCCGCAGGCTGGTATCGACCTGCTTGAGGGTATTGACGGCAAAATGCACCACCATCATCACCGTTCCGGCATGGTGGCCAATAATCGCGGCATCGGTCACCGCCAACACCGGCGGAGTATCGATTAGCACCAGATCGTAATGTTGCCCGGCCCAGCGCAGGAAATCGGCAAAACGCGGATGCATCAGCAGCTCCGATGGGTTCGGCGGCACCTGCCCGCGTGGCACAAAATCAAGATGGGGAATATCGGTAGCTTTGATCGCATATTCGGGGGCGATCTGCCCCGCCAACATATCCGACAACCCGTCCTCACCGCGGATGTTCAACCAGCGATGCAGGAAACCTTTACGCATATCAGCGTCTATCAGCAACACCCGCTGGCCAGCTTGTGCGATCACCACCGCCAGATTGCTACAGGTAAAACTCTTGCCGCTGGCCGGGCTGGCACCGGAGACCATCAGAATATTGTTTTTCGCTTCCATCATGGCGAAATGCAAGCTGGTACGCAGGCTGCGAAAGGCCTCCACCGCCAGATCCCCCGGCTCTTCCCGCGCCAGAATCGGCAGCCTGTCACCGCGGTTTCTACTCAATTGCTGTTGTTGGCTACGGTTGCGCTTCTGCTGCCACAGGGATAGCGGTACGGTGACGTATACACTGATACCGTTTCTTTCCAGCACATCGATCCCGCTGATGCCGCGATGGAATGCGGCTCGCAGTAAGACCACGCTGGCTGACAACACGCCGCCCACCAGCACCGCCAGGATCACAATCAGTATTTTCTGCGGTTTCACCGGTTTCAGGGTGGTTTCCGCTTCATCAACAATACGGATATTCCCTACCGTGCCAGCCTTGGTGATACTCACTTCCTGCTGCTTGTTCAGCAATTGCAGATAAACCTGCTGATCCACCTGTACGTCACGGGTCAGGCGCAGGATCTCTTGCTGGGTTTTCGGCAGTGTCTGTACCTGATTGCCCAGACGCACTTTCTCTGACTCTAACGTGGCGCGTTTTTCCAGCAACGCGCGGTAGGCCGGGTGTTGATAAGTGTAGAGTTTGGAGATTTCCGCCTCTTTGAACGTCAGTTCATTCAGTTGAGATTCCAGTTGCACCTGGGTATCCAGCACCGATTTGGCCTCCAGCGACAGGTCCACCGAATCATTCTGCTGGCGAAACTGGTTCAACTGATTCTCTGCCTGGGTCAATCTGGCCTGCGTCTCTGGCAATTGCTGCTGTAGAAACGCCAGCGTTCGCTGCGCCTCTTCGGTTTTGCGATCGACATTCTGTTGCAGGTAGTGACCGGTGAGGCTATGCAGGATCGCCTGTGCCTGTCGCGGATCTTCACTTTCCAGCTTGAAGCTCATGATGCCGCTGTCTTTGCCGCCCGGCACAATACTCAGGTTCTTGCGCAAATCATCGGCGGCCGTCTGCCGAGCCACTTTGGTGACGGTGAACGTGGTACCGGGCAGCGCATCCAAGGCCTTGAGCTGAATACGCCATGGCCCTTGCTGCTCGGGTCGCCCAACGCTGCCGCTCAACAACATGCGATCGCCTTGACTCAGGCTGAAACGTTGCTGATCCAGCACCGTCAACGTCAGTTTTTCTCCCAGCATCAACACCGGGACCACCAACTCGGCAATGGTCACCGCAGGCGGCGTATCGCCCTGCAAGCGGGCAATACCTTTGCCAAACAGCGGGAAATAATCTGCCTGAACCCGCACCGTCAAACCCAGTTCATCGACGGTTTTACCCACCACAAAGCGCGAAGTCACCAGGGCAATTTCATCCTGAGTGGCCAGAGTCTGGCCAAGCTTCGCGTTCTGGGGCTCCTGCAGCAGTGAGGCGCCGCTATTCGGCTGCTCCACCTGCACCAGCGTGGTGGCCTGATACACTGGCGTTGCCAGCAGGGCATAACCGACCCCGATTGCCGCTGCCAGTGCGGTAGCCAGCAAAATATGCCAGCGGCCATCCCATAAAGGGACAATCAGCCGTTCCCAATCCAGTTTTTCATCCGGTTCTGCCAACACAATCGGCATTACGTTATTCTTCATGGTTTCATTTCCCTGATTACCCGTCTGTGCGCATAACGCCAGCCTCAGCGAGGCCGCTTAAACAAAGTTGCTGAGGTAAAATCAGCCGTCCACAGAGGGCTCCATCGCATAGGTTGGGCTCTGGCAATACTCGCGCAGCAATATGAGGTAACCGAGGAAACCGATGATGAATGCCAACAGCATGACGTATTATCGCCAACGGCAATAACGCAAAAATAAATACGCCTCCCTGTTGAGATATCAGGGTTCCCTCAGCCAATAAGTGCATTCTCATCCTTGAACGACTGCCACAGAACGTTATCGACAAACACAGGCAAACGTGTCGCTGTGCAATACTCCCACTGCCGCTGTTAACCTACGCAATTACGGCATTCTTAATATCGGTTTATCCTTCAATAAACTCATGCTTAATCGTTTTTTCGATTGCCAAATTGAGATCGACCGGCGCGACAAAGTTATTCTTTATATTGGATTTAAATTGAGTTCTAGCGCAGAATTTTTGTACTCTGACGCGGCTGACCGGGAACTTCTTACGGCTGACTTTACTGATAAGATCAAAAGCTGCTGCACCGCACATTCCCAACAAATAGGGAATGCGAATCATCTTATTTTTTTGCCCAAGCGAGGACGAGACAACGCTGACCAGTTGATTCATGGTCAAATCAGGTTTATCGGCATAATTACTCACCTGATAGGCTGATTGTTGATCTAATGCGTGTTCCAGTCGGGCGGCAATATTTTCCACATAAGCCATCGATTTCATATTATTGCCACTGCCGATCATCACAAAACGGCCACTGGCAATTTGCCGAAATAGATTATAAACATTACCGCGATTACCTTCGCCAAATACCACCGTCGGGCGGATGATGGTCAGCTTGTTAGCATTATCCGCCGTGCGCCATGCCTCATAAACGTATTCAGCTTCCAGCTTAGATTTGCCGTAATGGTTAAAGGGTTCAAAAACCCCTTGTTCATCGGTTTCTTGCTCCACAAAACCATAGACCGCCACCGAAGAGGTAAAGATAATCTGCCGGATCCCCTGTGCCGCTGCCGCCATGCAAACGTTGCGTGCGCCTTCCACATTAACCTGATAATACAGTGAAATAGGATCAACATTGTCCTGATGCTCAGCCGCAAGATTGATCACCGCATCACAGCCAGCCAGCACCTGTTGCAGGCTCTCAGGCTGAGTCACATCCCCATACTGATACCACTGTTGAAAATGCTTGCTCTCCTTAATATCAATGATTTTCAACAGCAGATCGTGACGAACACTCAGGCGTTTAACCAGCCAGGTTCCAATAAAACCGGAGCCACCGATAATAGCTACTTTACGTTTGTCCATAATTTATCGCTCAGTCTCAGTCAGGTTTCCCAATGTGTCAATACATTCCAATACCTGTCGCGGTACAACGCAAATAGGCATCAGAGAATAATCATCAGACTGAGCAATTTATCTTCAGCTTTCAAATAATATATAATGAAATAATAGTACCCTGTGGTTGTAAAATTAAAAACAAAGATGAAATCATTCTATAAATTAACTTTAGCATCATACTTCACCTGATATTATTTAGTTTGACTCGCTAAATTTAACCGGGATTTACTGCCGTGATCATGCATAGCCGAAAGCTCATACCTTGTTTGCTCTTGGAACGAGGTCAGCTTAGGATCGATACATTCAATTCGTACTTCCATCTCAGTACCTTCATGGTATAGACAAATCAGCGCCTGTGTAGAAGAGCTGCGGGAACCATTTAGCGTCAGCGAAAGCACCAGCTGCGGCTTTTTTTGAATATCATTCCCCATCGGTTGACGGGTCTGATAACCCAGAACATAGGATAAATGTGAAATAACCAATAGTGAGATGAACACTACCAGATATTTCATGCCACGGCTCAGCAGTACCGGAGAAAAAGCATTTTTAGAAGGAGGCTTGCTGGTAATTAATTTGTGTTTTGATAGACCTGATTGCTCTGGTGCTAATGTATCATGCAACTCTCTATTTTCAGAGGCCGCTATCACATTCATTTCATCATCATCATCATCATCTTTATCCATAATTCCAGACGATTCTGATTGAATATCAATTTCAGAACCACCCTCACTGATTAATAAATCATCAAGGACGTAAGCAT
>JBAQHZ010000138.1:0-15804 GCA_049288585.1 Chania sp. | reverse complement strand
GGGTTAGGGTGAGTCTTAACTGACCAGCATTACAGCTGACCCGAGCATAAATGCAATGCCTAATATTACGCCCCCTCTCCCTCTGGGAGAGGGCCGGGCTGAGGGGCTTTAGTTCAGTGAACTCCCCTCACCCTAACCCCGAAGGAGAGGGAACTGGTTAGTCTTAACTGACCAGCATTACAGCTGACCCGAGCATAGATGCAATGCCTAATATTACGCCCCCTCTCCCTTTGGGAGAGGGCCGGGGTGAGGGGCTTTAGCTCGGTGATATTCCCTTCACCCTCATTCTCTCCCCCGAAGCAAGGGAACTGGCCAGCCTTTAACTATCGGCACTGACCTGCTGAATGCTTTTATTTTTTGGTGGCGTCCAGTTGGGCAACTTCTGCGTCCAACTGCTCAATTTTCGCCTTCATCAGATCGCGGCAATGGGCCGCCAACTCACGCACCTGCTCTTTGCTGTAAGCACTCGTATCGACCGGTTCCAGCATCTCCACAATCGCATGACCGTTATTCCAGCGATTGAGGTTGATCTTGCCGCTGGTGGTAGAAACGCAAATCGGCACAACCGGCACCCCTGCGGAAATTGCCGCGTGGAATGCACCGGTTTTGAAAGGTAATAATCCACGGCCACGGCTACGGGTACCTTCCGGGAACATCCAAACAGAAATATCTTTTTCTGCGATAGCATCAACAACTTGGGAAATAGTGTCGTGCGCTTTGGTACGGTTGTTCCGATCGATCAACAGATTGCCAGCCAACCAATAGAGCGGGCCGAAAAACGGGATCCACACCAGGCTCTTCTTCCCGACCGTTACGGTGCGCGGCTGCACAATATTGGAAACCGTCACCATATCGTAGTTATTCTGGTGGTTGGCAATATAAATACACTTGCCGTTGTTGACCGCACTAGCAGGTTTGCGCACTTCGACCTTGATACCCAATATCGTCGACAAACGGCCAAACAGGTGGCCAAACGTCGCCACATGGCGGGGGTTGCGCGGGCTGAACAAACAGTAAATCGAACCCAAAATACAGACCAGAGCACAATATATAACGACAAAAATCGCACGTAATATCAATAACATGACTACCTCATTAGCACACTACTGGCGCAGCACTTTACGTCCCTGCTGTTTTCGCTATTTTCTCGCCAGCAGACGATCGGCACAATACATTTATGCAGCGAAACCCCACAATTTGGAATCTACCCCACCACTCCAAACATTTGGGGGGCACAGGTAAAAAAACGGGCGCAGCCAGCTACGCCCGAATGATCTCCTGATACCGGCTTACTCTTCGCTATCGCTCGGCAATATTCTCTCCGGCATATCCAGCTCAACCCGGTCAATCCGTTGCAGACCACGCGGCAACAAGGTGCCTTTGCGGCCACGCTCGGCGCGGAATTTCTGCAGGTCCTCTGGCCGCAGCGTCAGTTTGCGCTTGCCTACGTGCAGGGTGACGGAAGTCTGCGGTGGCAGCACGAACAGCCAGATCAGCTTATCTTCACCCGACGCTGCCTGCGCCGACGCTATCGAAACAATCTTGTTGCCCTTACCCTTCGACAACTGCGGCAGATCGGCCACCGGGAACATCAGCATGCGGCCCGCGGCGGTAATCGACAGCAGCATGTCATCAGCACCGTGGATCTCCATCGGCGGCAGCGCCTTGGCGTTATCCGGCAGAGTGATCATCGCTTTACCGGCACGGTTGCGTGCCACCAGATCGCTGAAGGTACACACGAAGCCGTAACCGGCATCGGAAGCCATCAGCAGTTTCTGATCGTCAGCCGCCATCAGCACCTGTGCGATGGTTGCACCCGGCGGTGGCGTCAGTTTACCGGTTAACGGTTCGCCCTGCCCGCGCGCAGAAGGCAGCGTCAGCGGATCGAGCGCATAGCTGCGCCCGGTGGAGTCGATAAACACCACCGGCTGGTTACTCTTGCCACGCGCGGCGGCACGGAAGCTGTCACCGGCTTTGTAGCTCAGCCCCGTTGGATCGATATCATGGCCTTTGGCGCTGCGCACCCAGCCCATTTCAGACAGCACAATGGTCACCGGCTCAGAAGGCACAAAGTCGTGCTCGCTCATCGCCTTGGCTTCTTCACGCTCGGTCAGCGGTGAACGACGATCGTCGCCATAAGCTTGCGCATCGGCCTGGATCTCTTTCTTAATCAGCGTATTCAGCTTGCGCTCGGACGCCAGCAGCGCTTGCAGGTGATCGCGCTCTTTCGCCAGCTCATCCTGTTCGCCGCGGATCTTCACTTCTTCCAGCTTGGCCAAGTGGCGCAGCTTCAGTTCGAGGATCGCTTCAGCCTGGGTGTCGGAGATGCCAAAACGCTGCATCAGTACCGGCTTCGGTTCATCTTCACTGCGGATGATGTGGATCACTTCATCGATATTGAGGAACGCAACCAGCAAACCTTCCAGAATGTGCAGGCGTTTCAGCACTTTTTCCAGGCGGTAGTTCAGGCGGCGGCGCACCGTATCGCGGCGGAAAACCAGCCATTCGGTGAGGATCTCCAACAGCCCTTTGACCTGCGGGCGGTTATCCAGGCCGATCATGTTCATGTTGATGCGGTAGCTGCGTTCCAGATCGGTAGTGGCAAACAGGTGGTTCATCACCTGATCCAGATCGATACGGTTGGAACGCGGCACGATCACCAGGCGGGTTGGGTTCTCGTGATCCGACTCATCGCGCAGATCTTCCACCATTGGCAGCTTCTTGGCGCGCATCTGGCTGGCGATCTGCTCCAGCACCTTGGCACCAGAAACCTGGTGCGGCAGTGCGGTAATCACCGCACTACCGTCCTCTTTCTTCCAGATGGCGCGCATGCGTACCGAGCCACGGCCATTCTGGTAAATTTTGCGGATTTCGTCGCGCGGGGTGATGATTTCCGCTTCGGTCGGGAAGTCCGGCCCTTGCACAAACTCCAGCAGATCCTCAAGCGAGGTATCTGGTTTGTCGATCAGCGCGATCACCGCCGCCGCCACTTCGCGTACGTTGTGCGGTGGGATATCGGTGGCCATACCGACGGCAATGCCCGTAGTGCCGTTGAGCAGGATGTTCGGCAGGCGCGCCGGTAACATTTTGGGTTCCTGCATGGTGCCATCGAAGTTTGGCACCCAATTGACCGTGCCCTGACCCAGTTCACCCAGCAACACTTCGGCGTATTTCGACAGGCGCGATTCGGTGTAACGCATCGCGGCGAAGGATTTCGGATCGTCCGGTGCCCCCCAGTTCCCCTGACCATCCACCAGCGGATAGCGGTAAGAGAACGGCTGCGCCATCAGCACCATTGCTTCATAGCAGGCACTGTCACCGTGCGGATGGTATTTACCCAAGACATCGCCCACGGTACGGGCCGATTTTTTGAATTTAGCGTTGTTGCTCAGCCCCAGTTCCGACATGGCATAGATGATACGGCGCTGTACCGGCTTTAAACCATCGCCAATATACGGCAACGCGCGATCCATGATGACGTACATGGAATAGTCCAGATAGGCTTTTTCAGTGAATGTGTGCAGCGGTAAACGCTCAACACCGTCATGAGTCAGTTCACTCATTACTCAAATATCCTCAGACCGTAGTTTGGCTATCCCTGACAATGGGGCGCAGTGTATGGTACATAACAACAGCGCCCGCAATTTAATGGGTTGTCGATTCTGGTCGCGATAGTAACTCATCTGCAGGGTAGCTGTCACAGATGGCGCATTGATCGCCCAGCGGCATCGATAATTTATCTATTTTATGCAAAACCCTGCCATCGACGGCTCTCTTTATTGACTCACAGTCAACACTGTTGTGCGCCAGTTCGCATTTTTCCCTGAGGTGTAAAAGATTACACTCCATTTCAGCAATATGGCGACCGCACAATAGCGGTGGCTATAACCTATTCTGATTCTGACAGGGGCAGTGTACCGATGAGCAATATTCTGATTATCAACGCCAAGAAGCATTTCGGCCATTCCAAGGGCGAACTAAACCAAACCCTGAGCGACGTAGCGGAAAGTTTTCTGCGCGACGGCAAGCACGATGTGCAGGTCACCGTGGTCGATGATGGCTACGACATTGAAGCCGAAGTACAGAAATACCTATGGGCCGATGCGGTGATCTATCAGATGCCAGGCTGGTGGATGGGTGAACCCTGGATCCTGAAAAAATACATCGATGAGGTGTTCACCGCTGGCCACGGCAGCCTGTATGCCAGCGATGGCCGCACCCGCGCCGATGCGGCGAAAAAATACGGCTCAGGCGGCCTGATTCAGGGTAAAAAATATATGCTGAGCCTGACCTGGAACGCTCCGCTGCAAGCCTTTACCGATCCGGAGCAATTCTTCGAAGGCGTGGGCGTTGACGGGGTTTACCTGCACTTCCACAAGGCCAACCAGTTCCTGGGAATGGAAGCTCTGCCAACCTTTATCTGTAATGATGTGATTAAGCAGCCGGATATTGCGGGTGATATCGCACGTTTCCGCACGCATCTGGCTGAGGTTTTTGCTTAAGCGTCGCCCCTCACCCTAACCCTCTCCCACAGGGAGAGGGAACTGGTTAGGCTTAAAGATTAGCAGCATGCCCCCTTATCTCTCACACAGATCTACAGCGTCTGCACATCAAGGTTTGCGCTGACATAATCCAGAAAACAGGTAATGCGTGCGGCCAATTGTGTATTGCGGTAATACACCGCGTTAATCGGTTGGCGGACGTCCAACGTTTCCTCTTCCAGCAGTGCGATCAACCGCCCTTCCCGCTGATCTTCGCGCGTCATAAAATCTGCCAGTTGAACGATGCCTACCCCACGTAGCGCCAGTTGCCGCAGCGTTTCACCGCTGGACGCCGACAGCGTTGGGGTAATGGCAAAATGCTCCGCCTGCTGGTTGCGCAACGGCCACAGATTCAGCGATTCTGGCTGGGTGAACCCCAACAGGCAATGCTGATTGAGTTCGTCAACGCTCTGCGGAGCACCGAAGCGGGCAATATATTCCGGGCTGGCGAGAATGCGTAGCCTGCTGGCCCCAAGAAGGCGCGCGTGGATGGTCGAGTCGCGTAATGTGCCGATGCGAATGGCGATATCGGTGCGTTTCTCTAATAGATCGATAATCTGGTTATCGGTATGCAGTTCCAGCTCAATCTGCGGAAAACGTTGGCGAAAACCTGCAACCAGAGGCACGATCACGTGCTCCATAAAGGGGGCGGCGGCGTTGACCCGCAGCCGACCGGCCGGGATCTGGCGGCGTAACGCCATCTGCTCTTCGGCATTCTCCACCGAGTGAATAATCTCCCGCGAGTGAACGAGAAAACTCTGCCCCTCTTCGGTCAGCTCCAAGCGGCGGGTGGTGCGGCGCAATAAGGTGGTATCGAGCTTTTTTTCCAGGCGGCTGAGCGCACGGCTGATGCCGGAAGTGGTCTGGCCGAGCTGCTCAGCAGCGGAGGTGATGGAGCCGCTGTCGATCACCGAAGTGAACGCGAGCAATTCGTCGAGGGTGATCTTCATGCTTTCCGCCCTGAATATCGGGCGCAGTCTGCCGCGCCTCTAGGGGATTGAGGCAGGGGCCGGTATCCCGGCCCCCAGGCATCAGACCGACAAGTCGGCCATATCGCCTTTATCCTGCAGCCAGTTGCGGCGATCTTCCGAACGCTTTTTCGCCAGCAGCATATCCATCAGCGCCATGGTTTGATCCGTATTCTCGTCATCAATGGTCAACTGCACTAGACGGCGAGTGTTGGGATCGAGCGTGGTTTCACGCAGTTGCAGCGGGTTCATCTCGCCCAACCCTTTGAAACGCTGAACGTTCGGTTTGCCTTTCTTACGCTTCAGTTGCTCCAGCACACCGGCTTTTTCCTCTTCGTCTAGGGCGTAATAAACCTCTTTACCCAAGTCGATACGGTACAACGGCGGCATCGCTACATAGACGTGCCCACCTTTGACTAGCGCGCTGAAGTGGCGCACAAACAGCGCACACAACAGCGTGGCGATGTGCAGGCCGTCGGAGTCCGCATCCGCCAGGATACAGATTTTGCCGTAACGCAGTTGGCTGAGATCTTCGCTGTCTGGATCGATGCCGATCGCCACTGAGATATCATGCACTTCCTGCGAGGCCAGCACTTCGTCAGAAGAGACTTCCCAAGTGTTCAGGATCTTGCCTTTCAACGGCATGATCGCCTGATATTCACGATCGCGCGCCTGTTTGGCCGAGCCACCCGCCGAGTCCCCTTCCACCAGGAACAGTTCGGTCATGCTCAGATCCTGCGAGGTGCAATCCGCCAGCTTGCCCGGCAATGCAGGCCCGCTGGTCAGTTTTTTACGCACCACTTTTTTCGCCGCACGCAAACGGCGCTGGGCGCTGGAGATCGCCAGTTCGGCCAGTTGTTCGGCCGCCTGCACGTTCTGGTTCAGCCACAGGCTGAAGGCATCTTTCACTACGCCGGAAACAAACGCCGCACACTGGCGCGAAGACAAACGCTCTTTGGTCTGCCCGGCGAATTGTGGATCCTGCATTTTCACCGACAGCACGTAAGCACAGCGATCCCAGATATCTTCGGCAGAAAGCTTCACGCCGCGCGGCAGAATATTGCGGAACTCGCAGAATTCACGCATGGCATCCAGCAAGCCCTGACGCAAACCGTTAACGTGAGTACCACCCTGCATGGTCGGGATCAGGTTGACGTAGCTCTCCGTCAGCAGTTCCCCGCCCTCCGGCAGCCACAGCAGCGCCCAATCCACCGCCTCGGTATCACCGGCAAAGTTACCGACAAACGCTTTTTCCGGCAGGGTAATCAGACCGTTCACCGCTTCCATCAGATAATCGGTGAGGCCATCCTGATAGCACCAGCGCTGCTCGGTGTTGTTCAGCTTGTCGATAAAGTAGATTTCAACGCCGGGGCACAGCACCGCTTTGGCTTTCAGCAGGTGCGACAGGCGGGAAACCGAGAAGCGCGGGCTGTCGAAGAACTGCTCGTCAGGCCAGAAGTGAATGCTGGTGCCGGTGTTGCGTTTGCCGCAGCTACCGGTCACCGCCAATTCCTGCACTTTGTCGCCGTTCTCAAAAGCGATGCTATAGACGTTACCGTCGCGCTTAACGCTGACTTCCACCCGTTTGGACAGGGCGTTAACCACCGATATGCCCACGCCGTGCAGGCCGCCGGAGAACTGGTAGTTTTTATTGGAGAATTTACCGCCCGCGTGCAGACGACACATGATCAACTCAACCGCCGGTACGCCTTCTTCAGGGTGGATATCCACCGGCATGCCGCGGCCGTCGTCGATCACTTCCAGTGACTGATCGGCATGCAGAATCACATCGATACGCTTGGCGTGGCCCGCCAACGCTTCATCGACGCTGTTATCAATCACCTCTTGGCCGAGGTGGTTCGGGCGCGTCGTGTCGGTATACATACCGGGACGGCGGCGCACTGGTTCTAGACCGCTGAGTACTTCAATGGCATCAGCGTTATAGCTGGATTGAGTCATCGTTGATTATTTTTCGTGGTTAAGGGGAGGTGCTGGAACCGCCTACCTCTTCAGTATACCTGCGGCACATGAAGTTGCAGCGGTGTTATAGCCCTAAAAAATCCACAATCTGGGGGAAGTAGTGTTCGAAACCGACGAAGGCGTGGTTTCCACCAGATTCCACCGTTTGCCGACAGGCGGTGTAATAAGCCACAGCCTGGCCGTAATCGAGGATTTCATCGCCCGTTTGTTGTAGCAACCAGATTAAATCCGGCGACTCCAAGGGATCGATCTGCATCACTTTCAGATCGTAAACGTGGCGTGACTCTAACACATATTGTTGGCCGGTGTAGGGGTTCTCGTTTGGCCCGAGATAGTCGATCAGCAGCTCAAACGGCTTCACCGCCGGGTTAACCACCACCGCAGGCAAAGCAAAACACTGGGACAGCCAGGTGGCATAATAGCCCCCTAATGAAGAGCCCACCACGCCCAGCGTATGGCCAGCACGCTCCATAACCAGATTTTCCAGCATTTCGGCTGCGTCTTCCGGGTAAGGCGGCAACTGCGGCACCAGCATGTCGATCTCTGGGTGATGCTCAGCCAGCCAGGCCTTGAAAGAGGTTGCCTTGGCCGAGAGCGGCGAACTGTTAAAACCGTGTAGGTAGAGTAATGTTGAAGGCATCAGTAGCCGTCCGAATCCATGTCGGGGCGGAAATCGTCGTTCTCCAAGCGGAATACCTGGGTTTCCACGCGGCCATCGGGCAGCAGGTCAAGGTAGCGCCAGCCAGGGGAGACTTCGTCGATAGTAAAATTGGTGCAGTGCGGTTTGAATTGCACACAGGTAGAGGGAGAAGCCAGCAGACGACGCCCATGCCAGTCAAGATCCAGTTCCTGGTGAATATGCCCACACAACAGGGTATTCACTTTTGGATAATTCGCCAGCACCGCAGCCAGTTGATGCGAGTTGCGCAGACTGTGCTGATCGAGCCAGCTACAGCCGCAAGGGAATGGATGATGATGCAGCAGCAGCAGCGTATAGCGCTCTGGGTAAGCCGTGAGGCAACGCTCCATCCATGCCAACTGGTAGTCGCTCAATTCGCCGTGTGGCACGCCGAAAACCTGGCTGTCCAACAGCAGTACCTGCCAGCTGTCTCCCAGCAAAATATGCTTTGAAGGGGTGATCCTGGCAGCCGCCAGTGCGTCAACCATCGCCGGTTGGAAATCGTGATTGCCCGGCAGCCACACACAGGGAGCGGGCAAGCGAATAATACCTTCAGCAAAATGCCGGTAGGCGGCCAGCGAATGATCCTGCGCCAGATCGCCGGTTGCTACAATCAAATCGCTCTCCCGCTGCTGGGCGATGATTGCATCCAGCACGGCGTGATAGCTGGAATAGGTATTGATGCCCAGCAAGGTCTCATTTTTGCCGGCAAACAGGTGGGTATCTGTTATTTGCAGGATCCTGACCCTGGTCCCACTCGCCACAGGCAGTTTCAACAGGCTTTCCAAATGGTGTCCTTTGTTATTGCAGTCTGTCTTTACCCGTCGTCTTTCAAGCTGCAACGTTGTTGACTGCGCTCGTTCACCTCAGTCACTTAGCAATCTAAGCTCCTGAGGGCTCACGAGCTTGTCGCCTAGTTGCAACTTGAAATCCATAGGGTATTACATAACCGGAACCGCCACCGCTCCATGCGCTAAACAATAGCGCAACCAATCAGCAAGAAACTGGTTAATTTGATGCTTTTCGTCACGTTGATGCAACTTTTTATTCGGATAATCATAACGCGCTTTAAAACGGTAGATCTGCTGAGTGGAACACACTTCCGCAACCATCGCGTCATAATACAGACGCACCGTCATGGCAGGCAGACTCCAGTAGCTGACCGCAGGCGCAATCTGCTCAATTTCCACCAGCGAGGTATAGCGCGTAGATTCAACAATAGTCAGACGATAACTGGCGCCGTTCACCTGATAAGTCACGATTTCACCCACTTCGTCGTTGCGCGGCAGCAAACGGCGTAATTGTGCGAAATTGGTTTCACACAATCTCATCATTTCCGGAAAATCAGGGGTATAGCGCTTTTGCATTTAGTCGACCCACTCTGCTTTGAGCGATTGATGGTGCAACGCCAGCCACTGCAATGCAATCACTGATGCGGCGTTGTCAATCGCGCCCTCTTCAACCCAGCGGTAAGCCTGTTCACGGCTAACCACATGGACACGGATGTCTTCATTCTCTTCCTCCAGTCCATGGATCCCTTCCGCCGTCAGGGCATCGACCTCACCCACCATGATCGACAAGCGTTCACTGGTGCCGCCGGGGCTAGCCAGGTAACTCAGCACCGGCTTGCAGCGCCCGACCACCACGCCTGCCTCTTCCAAGGCTTCGCGGCGGCAGACGTCCTCAACGCTTTCCCCGGTTTCAATAATGCCTGCGACCATTTCCAGCAGCCAAGGTGAAACCGAGGTATCGATCGCCGCAATACGCAGTTGTTCAATCAATACGACTTCATCACGTATAGGGTCATAGGGTAGCAGCACAGCCGCATGGCCGCGCTCAAAAATCTCGCGTTTTACCTCGCCGCTCATTTCACCATTGAACAAACGGTGACGAAACCGGTATAAATTAAGTGAAAAAAAACCACGATATAGCGTCTCACGTGCAATAATTTCTACATCATTTTCATCAAAAGTAACGGGCGAAGGTTGCAAGCGGTTCATCTGGCGAATTCTCCTGTGTCAGTATGCGGGCAAAATAAACAGTTTCGATGACAGAAACGGCAAGGTCATCTTCCCCGGCTTTGTGATAGATTGTGAACCATGATATCAGGTGATGCATGTGCAAACAGTCAAGCGTAGGTCAACGTAGCGTCCTGAAAGGTAAAAGTTCTGTGAGATGGCACATTAAGCCAACTTAAGCCATCAGCGGACTCTGCTAGAATCGGCAACTATTTCGTCTATCGTCAGCGCTAACATAGCAATATTGCTGCACAACAAGGAATGCAAATGAAGAAACTGCTCCCCCTTCTTATCGGACTGAGCCTGGGTGGCTTCAGTGCCATGAGTCAAGCAGAAAACCTGTTGCAGGTTTACAAACAGGCGCGGGAAAGTAACCCTGATCTGCGTAAAACGGCTGCTGACCGTGATGCGGCGTTCGAAAAGATCAGCGAGGCACGCAGCCCGCTGCTGCCACAGCTCGGATTATCTGCCGGTTACAGCCATAGCAACGGTTTCCGTGATGCAAACGGCGTCAACAGCAATGCCACCAGCGGTTCCTTGGCGCTGACACAGACCATTTTTGATATGTCCAAATGGCGTGCGCTGACGCTGCAAGAAAAAACCGCCGGTATTTCGGATGTCACTTTTCAGACCGCGTCTCAGAAGTTAATTCTTGATACCGCCACCGCCTACTTCAACGTGCTGCAGGCGATTGATTCGCTGTCTTACGTTCAGGCCAACAAACTGGCGGTTTACCGTACTCTGGATCAGACCACCCAGCGCTTTAACGTGGGCCTGGTGGCAATTACCGACGTGCAGAACGCCCGTTCCAACTACGATACCGTGCTGGCCAATGAAGTGACCGCACGTAACAATCTGGATAACGCGGTTGAAAGCCTGCGCCAGATAACCGGTACTTTCTACCCAGAACTGGCTTCGCTCAATACTGACAAATTCAGCACTCAGCGCCCGGATGCGGTGAATAACCTGCTGAAAGAAGCTGAGAAGCGCAACCTGAGCCTGCTTTCTGCGCGCTTGAGCCAGGATCTGGCCCGTGAGCAGATCAAATCGGCCCAGACCGGCTATATGCCGACTATTGATGTGTCTGCATCTACCGGTATTACCAATACCAGAAATAGCGGTTCCAACAACCCTTCACCTAACAGTGACAATGGTCAAAATCAGGTCGGCGTCAGCTTGAACCTGCCACTGTATAACGGCGGTGTGACTAACTCTCGGGTGCAACAGGCGCAGTACAACTTTGTTGGTGCCAGTGAGCAGTTGGAAAGCGCACACCGCAGCGTAGTGCAAACCGTGCGTTCCTCTTTCAACAACGTCTCTGCCTCTGTCAGCAGCATCAACGCTTACAAACAGGCGGTGATCTCTGCCCAGAGTTCACTGGACGCGACCGAAGCCGGTTATGAGGTGGGCACACGTACCATCGTCGACGTGCTGAATGCTACCACCACGCTGTATAACGCCAAGCAGCAGCTTTCCAGTGCGCGTTATTCCTATCTGATCAATCAGTTGAACATCAAATCGGCACTCGGTACGCTGAATGAAAACGATCTGATGATGATGAATGGCGTGTTGGGTAAACCTACCTCGACCTCCCCGGACGTCGTAGCACCCGAAACCGCGGCAAAGCCCGCAAGCGGCAATATGACGCGTAACTGATCGTTGTCACCACAACGGGGCTTGGCAATGCGCCGGGCCCCGTTTTTTATTATCTATACCCAAAATAATTCGAGTTGCTTGTAGGCGGCAAAAGAGCGAAGCCCCAAGAGCTTACTCCAGTAAGTGACTGGGGTGAGCGAGGGCAGCCAACACCCAAGCAACTTGAAGTATGACGGGTATATAGGCCAAGCTGCTCTATTTGAGCGGTATCATGATGTCAACATGGCATTGGTCCGATGCCTCACTCCACACTTTATAACGCTCCAGCGTGGGTAAGTGGCTCTGCATATATCCGGCAGGTAACCCCTGTTTCTTGAGCATTTCCCACGTTTTTCTCAATGAACCATCAGAGATTTTGCCTCTTACTTCAATCAGTAAAAAATTGGTCGCCGGGTATTCATAGCACGTAAACCCCTCAAGACTGACGTCTTCAACCCCCGCCAGGGAGTCGTTACCCCCACCAGAATCAAAACCAAAACATAGCCCAATATCACAGACCTTGCCCGATAATGCTTCCAACTGTTCTTTACTGCCGTCTGACTTGATGACCTGCCAAATACCACCGCCATGGGGGGTTACCTTACGGATACCGGTGATGCTGAATGCCTCTCTGTGAACCTGATGATATTCCATATCGTCCCCTCGTTTTTGTGCCATCTAATGACTGAGTTGTAACACCCCGCGTGCGGCATCCAGCATCGCTTTCTGCCCGGTACGGGTTTTGTTCATGCAATCATGCATCCCCACCACCATCGGGATCCCCATCGCTTTCGCCAGAATGGCTGAATGCGATAACGCATTGCCACCACTTAGGCAGATACCCAGCACCATCCGCCGATCGAGCATCACCACATCCGAAGGCATCAGTTCATCCATCACCAGAATGGATGGCGCGCCGAGAGCGATCGGCGGGATTGGTTGCTGCTGTAAGTGGCTCAGCGTGCGGCGCAATATGTCGCGTACATCTTGCTCACGCGCCCGCAGATACTCATCCTCCAGTGCCCGGTATCCAGCAGCAACCTGATCCAGTTCCTGTTGCCACGCCTGTTCGGCACTGCAGCGCTCCTGGGCGATACGGGTATAGGCAGCCTGTTGCAGATCAGGATCGTCCAGCAACATGCAGTGTGCTCCGAATATGGCCGCCTGCGGTTTACCCACCAACGTAGCGGTGCGATCCGCCAGCTTGTTAAGATCGCTCAACGTATGCTGCAAGGCGATGCGCAACCGCTGCTGCTCATGCAGTGCATCGTCTGACGCCGCCAGCCGCACGCTCATCTGCGGCCAAAAGCTGAAAGCCTGCCAGATCGGGCCGCTGCTGACGCTATCTTCTACCGGTATACCGTGCAACGAAGGCTGCTGCGGTTCAGAAACCGTCTCGCCAAAATGCTGCTCTGCCAATGCCTTGAAAGCGGCCAGCGCAGCATCCGCCTGCGGGCCGTTGGCGATCAGGCGGATGGTGTCGCCCTGATGGATTTGCAACAGTGCTAGCTGATTCAGGCTCAGGGGGCTGGCGCATTGGCCGTGTTTTTCCAATACCAGTTCCGCGTCAAAGGGGGCTAGCACCTCAGCCAAACGCGCCGCTGGGCGGGCGTGCAGGCCATGTGGGTTGCGTATCTTCCAGCTCAGGCTTTTACCCTCTTTCAATGGCAAATCCACCGGGGTACTGGCGGGCTTGCCCTCGCCGAGTTGTACCTGTTTAGCCAGCAGTGCGCCCTGCGCTTCTGCCAGTACCTGTTCCAAGCCACCACCGGAATTGGCCGCGATGACCGCCGCCAGGGTGCCTTCCACCAGCGGTGCAGAACACAGCACCACCTTGGCGGCCAGTTCCGGACCCAGCAGATCAAGCGCCATTTCCGCACTCAACAACGCGCTGCCAAGATCCATCAGCACCAGGATCCCATCCCCCTCTGATACCGACTCGATCGCTGCCATGACTTTGATCGCATCCGTGCCGATCGGGTGATCGGCATCGTCGATCCCCGCAGCCAGTGCCAGTTTGCAGCCATCGCCACGCATCATCTGCCGGGCTAGTTCCTCTACGCCACGCGCCAGTTGAGCACTGTGTGAAACGATAACGATATTGATCATCCGGCCTCCTCCACTACCTCAGCCAGCGCTTTGATCATCAACATGACCGAGGTCGCCCCCGGATCCTGGTGACCGATACTGCGCTCGCCCAAGTAGCTGGCCCGCCCTTTACGCGCTTGCATCGGGATCGTGGCCTGCACCGCCTGTTCAGCGCACGCGGCGGCCTGCTGCAGTGCCTGCGTTATACCACGCTGTTGCTGCACCGATTGGCCGAAACTATCCACCACTGGCCACCAGACGTCACACAAGGTTTTATCCCCCGGTACCGCCTTGCCACGCAGCACCACGCCCTCAACGCCTTGCTGGATCATCTGCTGCAACTCCGCCAGATCCAGACTTTGCCTGCCATTGGCTGCCTGTGCCGCGCGGATAAAGAAAGTGCCGAACAGTGGGCCACTGGCGCCGCCGACGCTGGAAAGCAGCGTCATACCGGTGTACTTCAGAATGGAGCCGATATCTTGGTCCGCCACTGAAGGCAGCTTTTCTACCACTTTGTTAAAACCGCGACTCATGTTCAGGCCGTGGTCACCATCGCCAATGTCGGTATCCAACTGGGTTAAAAAATCACGCTCGCGGGTAAAAACCTCAGCGCAACGCAGCAACCAGCCCACGACCTGTTGTTTGCTTAACGTCATGTTTTCTCCTCAACCCCAGCGCAGCGCAGGGGTTTTGACCGGTGCATCCCACAGCGATAGCAACTCGTCATCCACGTGCAGCAAGGTAATGGAAACCCCCTGCATATCCAGCGAAGTGCAGTATGAACCCACCAGATTACGTTCGATGATGATCCCGGCCTCCGCGCAGCGCTCGGCCAGGCGGTGGTAAACGCCATACAATTCAGAAAGGGGTGTAGCCCCCAGATTATTGACCAGCGCAATGACCCGATCGCCCCGAGCCAGAGCCCGCTTGCTCTGGCTTTCATCACGCCACTCCCCAAGTGTACGATCCCAAACGCGGATCTGGCGCTGATAGGGGCCGTGTTCAATCAGGGTATGGAACATGTCATCTATGGCATGGTTAAGGGTGGTAAAGGGCCGCCGTTCGATGCCCGGTTCACCATGGATCCCCACACCGAACTCCATTTCGTTATCCGCCAGAATAAACGATGGCCTGCCAGCAGCCGGAACGGTACAGGCACCGAGCGCGATACCGATCGAATGCCCCTGATTGTTGATTCTGTGGCCCATCGCCACCAAGGCATCCAAATCGTCGCCCCGTGCCGCCGCTGCGCCAAGCAACTTTTCCATCAGCACGGTGTTAGCCACGCCGCGCCGCCCGGCGGTAAACAGGCTATCTTTGACCGCCACGTCGTCATCCACCAGCACGGTGACCACCGCCGTGCCGCTGTCGTGCAGCAATTCGGTCGCCGTCTCAAAATTCATTACGTCGCCGGTATAATTCTTGATGATCAGCAAGACGCCAGCACCAGCGTTGATAGCCTGAGCGCAGGCGTACATTTTATCCGGCGTCGGTGAAGTAAAAATCTCCCCTGGGCAAGCGCCATCCAGCATCCCTTCCCCGACAAAGCCACAGTGCATCGGCTCGTGGCCGCTACCGCCGCCGGACAAAATCGCCACCTTGCCGGGAATTGGCCCCGCAGCCCGTGTGACAAACAGAGGGTCTTGATGTACCAGCAGTTCCGGATGGGCTTCCGCCATCCCCAGTAATTGTTCATCCAATACCGACTCAAGACTATTGATCAGTTTCTTCACGATTCACTCCTCTGTTGGAAATGCCGATACGCCGTTATATACCCAAGTGACTTCAAGTTGCATGTAGGCGGCCACTGAGCGAAGCCCCAGGAGCTTGGTAAACCAAGTGACTGGGGTGAGTGAAGGCAGCCAACACCCATGCAGCTTGAAGGGCGACGGGTA
>JBAQHZ010000137.1:0-2224 GCA_049288585.1 Chania sp. | reverse complement strand
CGCTTATACAGAGAGCAAGGCATCAACACGCAGTTGCTTCTTGGTCATAAATCACAGAAACAAACCGATCGCTACAACGATGATCGAGGGAAAGATTGGATAACTATTGCGGTTTAAATGGCGGGTTTTGGGTGGGATTTTGATAATTTATTTTGATAACGTTTTGATAACCGTTGCATATTGAATAATAAAAAACGGGAACCATTAGGCCCCCGTAATCATTCAGCGTTAAAACATGCTTACATGTGTTTAACGATAGCGTCGCCAAACTCTGAGCATTTCAGCAGCTTAGCGCCTTCCATCAGGCGTTCGAAGTCATAGGTCACGGTCTTGGCAGCGATTGCGCCTTCCATGCCCTTAACAATCAGATCAGCCGCTTCGAACCAGCCCATATGACGCAGCATCATCTCAGCGGACAGGATGATGGAACCTGGGTTCACTTTATCCTGACCAGCATACTTAGGCGCAGTGCCGTGGGTAGCTTCAAACAGCGCACAGTCGGAACCGATGTTGGCACCAGGGGCGATACCGATACCACCAACCTGTGCGGCCAGGGCGTCAGAAATGTAGTCACCGTTCAGGTTCATACAGGCGATAACGTCGTACTCCGCCGGGCGCAGCAGGATTTGCTGCAAGAATGCATCGGCGATCACGTCTTTAACCACGATCTCTTTACCCGTGTTCGGGTTCTTGATCTTCAGCCATGGGCCACCGTCGATCAGTTCACCACCAAACTCTTCACGCGCCAGTTCGTAGCCCCAATCTTTGAAGGCACCTTCGGTGAACTTCATGATGTTGCCTTTGTGAACCAGGGTCACAGAATCACGGTCGTTGGTGATCGCGTATTCGATCGCCGCACGTACCAGGCGTTTGGTGCCTTCTTCAGAACATGGCTTGATACCAATACCGCACTGCTCTGGGAAGCGAATTTTCTTCACGCCCATTTCATCGCGCAGGAATTTGATCACTTTGTCAGCTTCTGCTGAACCGGCTTTCCATTCGATACCGGCGTAGATGTCTTCGGCGTTTTCACGGAAGATCACCATGTCAGTCAGTTCAGGTTGTTTTACCGGGCTTGGCGTGCCCTGGTAGTAACGCACCGGGCGCAGGCACACATACAGATCGAGCTGCTGGCGCAGGGCAACGTTCAGGGAGCGGATGCCGCCACCAACCGGAGTGGTCAGCGGGCCTTTGATAGCAACGCGGTAGTCACGGATAAGACTCAGTGTTTCGTCCGGCAGCCACACGTCTTTCCCATAAACGTGGGTGGATTTCTCACCAGTGTAAATCTCCATCCAGGAGATTTTACGTTCGCCGTGGTAGGCTTTTTTTACTGCTGCATCAACCACGTGAATCATAGCAGGGGTAACATCGACACCGATACCGTCACCTTCGATGAACGGGATGATCGGGTTAGGCGGAACAACCAGTTTACCCTGGGCATCAACCGTAATCTTTTTACCTTCTGCCGGAACAACTACTTTGCTTTCCATCAACCTCTCCTTCATTCTTCAAGCGCAATTTTTGTTAATGCTTTGTAAGATGCGTGTCAATACTACTTGAATATTCAGTCCGCGCCAATCCGAAACGGATTCGGTTATAATGCGCCTATCATCCGTAATATCAACGACTATGAATAAATTCCCTGTTAAAAATCACCAAGTTAAACGATTCAGCCCAGCCAAACCCGCCGCTCGCGCAGCGCCGCAGGGGCCGCGCCGTATTGTGTTATTCAACAAACCTTTTGATGTATTGCCGCAGTTTACCGACGAAGCCGGGCGTACCACGCTGAAAGCGTTCATTCCCTTTACCGACGTCTATGCGGCCGGGCGCCTCGATCGCGACAGCGAAGGGTTACTGGTGCTTACCAATGACGGCAAGTTGCAGGCGCAACTGACACAACCGGGTAAGCGTACCGGTAAAGTGTATTATGTGCAGGTCGAAGGCGAGCCGCAGGACAGCGATTTGGCGCAATTACGCACAGGCGTGACGTTAAAAGATGGCCCAACGTTGCCCGCTGGCGTGGAGCTTGTGGAGGAGCCTCAGTGGTTATGGCCACGCAACCCGCCAATCCGCGAGCGCAAATCCATACCGACCTGCTGGTTGAAAATCACCTTATATGAAGGCCGCAACCGCCAGGTGCGACGCATGACGGCGCATATCGGCTTCCCTACCCTGCGCCTGATTCGTTACAGTATGGGAAACCTTTCCTTGGGTACATTGC
>JBAQHZ010000136.1:0-4321 GCA_049288585.1 Chania sp. | reverse complement strand
GGTTAAAGGTGTGGAGAAATTAGCGGCAGCATTCAAATCATGGGCTAGCGACTGCACGCATCTAGATTACGAAGCACAGCGGCATTGGGCTACTGCAAGCCAGGAGGCCTTGTCTTTTGCTGATGATCTACGCAATGGGGGTTGTGAGGATGATCGATAAATATCTACTTGATGACCTGAGCAAGCGAGGCGATGAAAAAGGCGAGCTGGCGCGATGGGTTATTCAGCTTCAGACCGATTTAGACGCCGAGCGCCGCAAAACAGCATCACTAGATGGACGCAACGTAGAGCTTGAGCAGCGACTACAGCAGCCAGAGCACGGAGAGGTACTTGTTGTTGTATCCGGGTTTACCGGCTGTGGAAAAAGTGCGGTTGACGGTGAAATCGAGATTGCGCTCCGTGCTATTGGCCTACCCGTTACCTGGACGAACGGCGACGCCGAAAAACGCATGACTGGTGCGGATTGGCTGTCGGCGATAGAAATGTATAACCCGCGCGTGCGCATTGTTGAGCAAAATGTAGCTCGTACAGCAGGCTTCAAGGTCGAGGGGGAGTGATATGTTTCCAGATATGGGTAAAGCCATCATCATTCTATGCATATTTTGCGCTGTTGCCGGGTGGGGGCTAATAAGTCTGCTCCTTTGGCTGTTTAGTTTTGTTCACATAAGTGTGGGGTGATACATGCAAAGAGAGAACCGCTATATCGTCATTAAAGAAGCTGACGCACAGCGTTACCTTGGCAGCTTGAATTATAGGGTTTTACATACGATTGCTGACAGCGTAGAGAGAGGCAGAAAAACCCAGGGAAAAGAGCCGTTGCAATGCGTTGTCGTTGAGTCAGATTGGCCGGAGTATGAGCCGGTTTGGGCCATGATCGAAACCCGTATGGACGGAAAAGCCGATAAACCGGCGCTGAAGGACTGGATAGATTTCGAAGCCTTTACAGACATACCCAGCATTGACCAGTCAATCCGCAATCTGGTGCAAGACCCCACCGCCGATAACGGCACCCATATGGCGCAGACTATCATTGAGATGTACCGCGCTATGGAACTACGGGACACCGCCACGAAAGCGCCGCAATCAGACCACCTGAAACGCGCAATTAATCTAGCTGAAGAGGCAAGAGAGTTAGCTGAACGCATTAGAGCTGAAGAAACCTTGACGCCAGCGCCAGTAGTGCTGGATGAGCAATTGATCAACATAGCGAACCATATTGCTGGATCGGTCGAAGGGCTACTAGTCGAGTGGCAAGATTGGGCATCAGAGTTGGTTTCAGACTTGCGGCGACTGGCCGCATCAAAGACCGAGATGGTATTACCGGGTGGTGCTGAGTTTAATGCCTGGGTACATGGTGATTATAACCGTGAAGTAACCCTAAGCTGTCCCGTAAACCTTGGTATCGCCAGGTCAGCATGGAAAGGCTGTTGCACCGCAATGCTGGCAGCAGCGCACACCCGCATCAAGGCAGTAAAAGATGAAAAGTAAATACTGTCCGCATTGTGGCATGTGCGGCATGCTGTGCGTGTGCATGAGGGGACGGCGGAACGCTATCTCAGTCTTCTGCTCCGCAATGTTCTAAAGGGAAAAATATAATGAATAATCTGATGATTGACCTGGAAACAATGGGTAATAAGCCCAACGCGCCAATCGTGGCGATCGGTGCAGTATTCTTTGAACCGGCCACCGGCAAGCTAGGCCAGCAGTTCTATACTGCGGTAAATCTCTCCAGCGAACTGGAAGCCGGTGCCGTTCCGAGCGGCGACACTATCAAGTGGTGGCTAACACAAAGCGCTGAAGCCCGCGCAGCAATCACCAGCGATCAGGCTATTCCAATTGGCGAAGCCCTATTTAACCTCTCAGAATTCGTTACCCTATCCTGTGAACAGCCAAAATATCTGAAGGTGTGGGGTAATGGAGCCTCTTTCGATAACGTGATCCTGCGTGGGGCGTATGAACGTTGCGGAATGCCACCGTGCTGGAGCTGGTTTAATGATCTGGATGTTCGCACAATGGTAATGCTTGGCAGGCAGATAGGCTTTGACCCTAAACGCGATTTGCCGTTCGACGGTGAACGGCATAACGCACTGGCTGATGCCATTCACCAAGCTCAGTATGTATCGGCTATCTATCAGCGTTTGATGAGCGCTAGCGGGGATGAGCCGGAATTGCCGTAGCCAGTTATCGGCCATAACGCTATTGCTCAGCAGAAGCGTACTTCGCTAAGTCTCTCTCTATATCCTCCCGTATTGCCTGAATAATTTCGCCAAGCAGGGCGTCTGTTAAATTTGTTCCTAGCGCCATCAGCATGCTGTTTGCAACTGTGATAGATAACTGCTGGCTGTCCCTGTCGTTGAGTACGCGCTTAACCTTTCCATAATCCAAGCCGACTTCAGTGGCCAGCCAGTGCTTACTTCTATCTTGTTTGCGTAACCTGCTTTTGATTTCTGACGCTATCTGTACCTCTAAAGCTGATTTACCTGATGTCATAAAAAAACAAAAAAAATATAAAATATTAATGGCCGATTATCAGCCTGGTATACCCAACTTTTAAGCCTTTCTTATTTGTTGTGGCTGATTATCGGCCAGTGCTATCTGGGATTAATCGCCACAGAAAAATCGTAGTGATCTGCGTCACATAAAAAACAAAAATGCACTATATAGTAATAACCACAGCCGCAGAGCTGTCTTTGCTGAGATTTACAAAAAATCATAAAAAAATACGTTTTTCCATTTAATAAAAACACCGGGATATCAAAGCTTTATATGCCATTTTAAATGGCGTGTATTTTATTTTTGATTCTCAAGGTGGATTTATGTCAATAGTTTTAAAAGGATTTTCACGCCAGAGCTTTACAAATCCCGCTATCACCATAACAGGTAGCCTCATGGCTTCTTGCATGATGGTGCTTACAAGCACAAATGTGTTTCAGGTGTTTGCTGAGAGCGCTTATTTCCCCACCAGCAAAATCAACAATATTAGCCATTTAACACAATCGATCTATAAAACCGATCGATAACGCGTAATTGATCGCTGGCTTCTATTTGCTTGTTAATTAATCGTTAACGACACTCAAACTAGTGCGCGTCCTCGCATGGAAGCTTGTTGTTAACTTTCAATGTATTAGCGGGGTTTTATATGGCAATAGCTAAATTGTCTGGCAAGAGTGCAGATGTTCAGGATATTATTGGGCTACAACCGATAAATCGGTTGTCAGGATTTGCACCCTGGAAATCAAAAGTGGCGCTTGCCGCATCAGCGGTTTTTTTATGCGCAAAGCACAGCAACACCTCAAAATTATGGTGGGGCGTGCAGGGCAGCTTTCGGGCTGGCCGGGTTTCCCTTTTGACCGGTAGTGCAAACCCTGTACGCCTCACCACCCAAGAGATTTGCACCTCTAGTGGTGAAGTCCTTAATTCAAAAGGAGTTCAGCCATGAATAATCAACTCATTCCTGTCTTCAATGGCGCTATTTCCAACGAATCTCAATTGCTTTGTAATGCCCGCGATTTACACAAATTTCTTGGTGTAGGAAAAGTGTTTGCCGCGTGGATTACAGCACGTATTGAAGAATATGGTTTCGTTGAAAATCATGACTTTATTTTGCTTTCCAATTTTGGAAAGCAAACATCTGGGCGCGGTGGTGGCAATCGCAAAGAGTATCATCTCACCCTCGACACCGCCAAGGAGCTGGCGATGGTCGAGCGTAACGATAAAGGGCGACAGGTAAGACGCTATTTCATTGAATGTGAGAAACAGTTACTTCAGGAAGCGATAGCGCGTAAGTCAGCAAGAAAACGTATTGCTCCACCAGCGATCGACACAAAACGTTTTATCGGCTGCTTTGCCGCTATCGAAACAGCATGGAGTCAGATACACAAAGACCTGCTGATTATCGACCCAGCATCAGCGCGAGAGGTCGGGGATTTGATGGATACAGTGTTGCGCGTCGGTAGAACCTACCAGGCCAACGCTCTAAGCAAGATGAGATAATCACAAACCATATTATTGATACAGCCCTGGCTATGTGCCGGGGTTTTTTATGCCTACCGTATAGAAGCGAGGTTTAAAATGATTACTGACTTCATGACCGAAGAAGAAGTTTTTGCGCGCGTAGGAAAAAAACGCACAGCATTGTGGCGGTTACGCTCAAAATACGGGTTCCCTGCTCCCGTTCTCTCCCACCCGGCGCGATATAGCCGCCAGGCTGTTGAGAAGTGGATTGAAAGCGGCGGTATTAACAGAGCTGCTTAACGTGCCAAAAAATCTTATCAGCATACAATTCATAAGCCTCTTTCTGCTCCGCCAGCCAGTCGTGTTT
>JBAQHZ010000135.1:0-1682 GCA_049288585.1 Chania sp. | reverse complement strand
GCCCTGGACCTTCCGCGATGACGTGCGGATAAAAACCTATGAAGATGGCAGCAAAGAGCAGATCTACATGATTTATCTGATTTTTGATTGCCACGCCGCCAATCGTGAGATCACCATCAACGATGAGTTTGCCGATTACGCCTGGGTGAAGAAAGAGGGTCTCGCCAGTTACGATCTGAACGAAGCCACAAAATACACGCTGCAACAGCGGGGATTGCTGGATTAAGCACTGAGATGAGCCTATCCAGTAATAAAAAACGAGCTCACTCTACTTCAGATGAGCTCGTTAAATTCGTTACTAATCTTTCAAACCACGATTAAGCAGCATCGGTTCAATGATCGGTTCCTTACCGCGCCACTCAACATACAGTTTTTCCAGATCCTGGCTATTGCCCCGTGATAACACCTTATCGCGGAAACGCTGGCCATTCTCTGCCGTCAGCCCACCGTGTTCGGTAAACCACTGGAAGGCATCATCCGCCAGCATTTGAGTCTATAAATAGGCGTAATAACCAGCAGCATAACCGTTACCCCAGATATGCTGGAAATAGCTGGAGCGATAGCGCGGCGGTACTGCGCTGAGAGCAATGTGATCTTTTTGCAGCGCTGCCGTCTCGAAGTTATCCACGTCCTGCTGGGGTTGACCGGCGACCAGCATGTGCCAGTGCATATCCAGCAAGGCCGCAGACAGCAACTCGGTCATGTCATAGCCTTTGTTGAATTTATCGGCCTGCTCGATTTTGCTGACTAGCGCCTGCGGCATGGCCTCACCGGTTTGATAATGCTTGGCAAAATGGGCAAACACCTTGGGATCCTTAACCCAATGCTCGTTGAACTGCGAAGGGAACTCGACAAAATCGCGTGCGGTGTTGGTGCCAGACAGGCTGGGGTACTGCTGATCGGCAAACATACCGTGCAGGGCATGGCCAAACTCATGGAACAGAGTGATAACATCATCATAAGACAGCAGCGCCGGTTGACCCGGAGCCGGTTTGGTGAAATTAGTCACGTTATAAATGACCGGCTTGGCGCCATTGAGTTTCGACTGCTCAACGAAGTTGCCCATCCAGGCACCACCGCCCTTATTATCGCGCTTAAACAAGTCGGTATAGAACAAGGCCAGCGGTTGACCGTCTTTATCAAACACCTCATACACCCGGACATCCGGCTGATAAACCGGAATATCTTTACGTTCTTTGAAACTGATGCCGTAAAGCAGGTTTGCCGCGTAAAATACGCCATTATTCAGCACATTGTTCAATTCGAAGTAAGGTCTGATCTGTGATTCATCCAGATCATACTTCGCTTTACGCACCTGTTCTGCGTAGAACTGCCAGTCCCAGGCTTCGGCCTTAAAACCCCCTTTTTGCTGAGCGATCACCGCCTGAATGTCTTTTGCCTCACGTTCTGCACGGGCCGTTGCGGCTGGCACGATATTACGCATAAACGTCAGCGCAGCATCCGGAGTTTTTGCCATCTGATTTTGCAGTTTCCAGGCGGCATAGTTCGGGAACCCCAACAAACGAGCCTGATCGGCACGCACTTTCGCTAATCTGGCAATGGTCTGGCGGGTGTCGTTGGCATCATCTTGCTCTGCCCGCTGCCATGAGGCGTCAAACAAGGCTTTACGAGCATCCCGCATGTGCAGGCTTTGCAAAGCGGGCTGTTGCGTGGTGTTTTGC
>JBAQHZ010000134.1:0-1852 GCA_049288585.1 Chania sp. | reverse complement strand
ATGCTCAACGCCAATTCGGCATTGTTGACGCTGTCTTATCTTGGAGCAGAACGCGCTATTCCCAACTATAACGTGATGGGCTTGGCGAAAGCCTCGTTGGAAGCCAACGTGCGCTATATGGCCAATGCCATGGGGCCTGAAGGGGTACGGGTTAACGGCATCTCCGCCGGGCCGATCCGCACGCTGGCCGCATCCGGCATCAAAGACTTCCGCAAGATGTTGGCCCATTGCGAGGCCGTGACGCCGATTCGCCGTACCGTCACCACCGAGGATGTCGGCAACACCGCCGCCTTCTTGTGTTCCAACCTGGCGGCCGGTATATCCGGTGAGATCGTGCACGTTGACGGCGGTTTCAGCATTGCTGCGATGAATGAGCTGGAGCTGAAATAATTCAACAGGGCTGAACAGTTTCAGCCCAAAAAGTGACATCGTCACGCCACGATGGCTTTATCGCGCATTAACGTTAAAATGACAGTGTCACAACAACCGTATCCTGGTAATTCCCCGAACGAAAAGAAGTGGCTTGCCCTCTAGGGACTTGACCATAAACCGGATGTGCCTGTCTACCGCCTATGCCCTGTTCTGCTTTTTCATGACGGCTGTCGGCCCATAGCAACGTTCTGGCCGGGTTTTGGTAGAGGGAATACGCAATTTTCTCCTTATCCATTCCCCTCCCTGTTATCGGGTACAGATAGAACTGACCATTTTTCATATTCACAGAACGCAGGGCAATACGGTATTGCGTATCGTTAGTACACTCAACGGTAATTTCACCCTGAGCCTCTATGTTACTGCCATCCATTATCGCGGTTTGGCCAAAATCGATGTCTTGTGTCGAGATACGGCAGGACTTCTGAATGATTGCCGATGCCATAAACTCCAGAGGCTGCAGGACCGTCTGCTCCAGACAGGTATTGGGCGTGGTATTGGTGCTTTCTGACCAGGTGATAATGGCACTGTCAGTATTAAACCTTGAGCGGTAGCTGCCTGCCGTCAGCGATCGTTGGTTGGAAAACAGTTCACCTTTGATAGAAATATTGCCACTGACTTCGCTATTTCCCGGTAAAGAACGCGTAACACGCACCGGCAATTGAGAAGATCGGGTTCCCCAGATTTCTCCTGTGACTGCATTTTTCAGTCGAAACAGCATGGCGGCACCGACATCGTTATGCATCGTGGACCATGCGGCCGTAGCAGCTGGCGAAGGGGGAGCATCACCAAGATAAAAACAGGCGTTAATGTGCTGCACCGCCGGGGAATTATTGACGCAATGATAAGTGAGCGTCCCGGTGTTGGTTTTCGACAAGGCGGAATTGACAAAATCAACCACGCCAAAATCCATATCCGTCATGGTGGTACGACAAGCTACCGCAGCCGCATGACTTTGAGCAGTCAGTAATGAAACAGCCATGCTGATCATCACTAAAATGTATCTGTTCATCTAGTGCAACCCTATTACGATTATCATCTTGAGTTAACGGGGGAATCGTACCCAACAAAGCGCTACCGTGCAGGAACGCATTCGGTTCGTGGTGAGGTACCGATATTCTCTTTGTCAGCTTGATAAGTGACCTTGGCATGACAGACAGCCCCACCTCCCACAAGGTTTCTCTCCTTGGGCTGATGGGCCTCAAGGTCAGGATTGTCGGTGAGCCCCTCAAGGTAAACCGCACCATCAAACCCCACGATGTACGACTGGCTCTGTCCGTGAATAAACACCTCCGTCCCTACGGGTAAATACTCCCCGTGTTCATCAACCAGCACCACTGTGGCGGCATAAGCCGGTTTTATGGGGAATTCGACGTAGCTTCCCGTTCTGTCTTTGGGAACCGCCACGGTTTTGGTATAAGCG
>JBAQHZ010000133.1:0-6553 GCA_049288585.1 Chania sp. | reverse complement strand
ATTTATCCGAAGACGGTATTCTGGTTATCGATTTAGAGCAGCGCAGATTATTGATCCAGGTCACACAATTAGACGATCTGGAGAGAATTTATCATTTTCTTGTTGAGAATCAGTAATAAAAGAGTTTTTCTGTTTTTTATCAATTTAACCGCGGGCCGCATCACTGGATAATTTATCAGCAATGCTTCTGATTCGCTGTTTATTATTCCCGCATATTTTGATGCAGCTATCGCCGTTATTTGTTCCTTTCCGTCTCAAGTGAAAATAATTCTCAATTCTATCAAGTTACCCCATCAATTTAAAGGTTGTCCCCGCTAAAAATATTATGGTAAGGTTGCGCCGTCATTGGGGAGTAGCCGGTTTCTGGGTAGCAAATACCAGAAACGCCCGTATCAACATACTCGTTTCGCAACTCGAAACGTGGTGCGGGTAGCCGAAATAGGTTGGCGAGACCATAGACACGTAACTCCGTCGTATGGTTGGGGGTGGGTTACGTGTATATGGAGCCGCCCGGCCGAGGCTATTTAACATGAACCTGTCAGCAACTCTCATTCTTGCATTTGGTATGTCTATGGACGCATTTGCCGCATCAATCGGTAAAGGCGCTACCCTGCATAAACCACGTTTCCGCGAAGCTCTCCGCACCGGTCTGATTTTTGGCGTTGTTGAAGCCATTACCCCGTTGATCGGCTGGGCTATCGGGCTGTTCGCCAGTCAATACATCATGGAGTGGGACCACTGGGTAGCCTTCGGCCTGCTGTTTATTCTGGGCGCACGCATGATCGTGGAAGGCACAAAGAACCAGCCGCACGAAGAACAAAAAGTAAAACGTCATGGATTCTGGATATTAGTGGCTACCGCTATCGCCACCAGCCTAGATGCGATGGCCATCGGCGTCGGCCTGGCCTTCCTGCAGGTCAATATCGTTCATACTGCCATGGCGATCGGTTGTGCCACCATGATTATGGCCACGCTGGGGATGATGATTGGCCGCTATATCGGCCCTCTGCTGGGCAAACGTGCTGAAATTCTTGGCGGGGTGGTGCTGATTGGCATTGGGGCAAATATCCTGCTTGAGCACTTGGGCTATCTTGCCTAACATCTTCCTAAACAGAAAAACCTGCCTCGGCAGGTTTTGCTGTTTCTAGCGGCAACGGCGATATAAGCGGATCGCAAAGTCTGTTTCACAGGCAAAAGCCGTGGTTGCTGCCAATTGTTGCTGCACCTGCGGCGAAGCGCGCCAGGCAAACGGCGTCATCTGTAACAAATTAGCCGCCTGCGCACCGGGCAGCGTCATCGGATAGGCCAATGTCTCGATTATTTCACAGGTGAATCCCTCAAGCTGCTCGTCGTTTTCCGCATGCAGTTGCACATCCTGATATACCTGTTGTTTTAGCTGGTAAAGATGACGCGGCCCAGGTGACACCGTCACAACCACCCCTCCAGCCTTTACCACCCGTGCTAATTCCTCGGCTTTACAGGGTGCATAAATGCGCAATACTGCGTCGAGTGACGCATCAGCAAACGGCAGACGATGGCTGGAAGCCACACAGAATGACACCGCAGGATAACGCTTGGCGGCAGAACGGATCGCCACCTTTGCCACATCCAGACCATGCACGGCCAATGCTCGCTTCTGCGATAAGCGCGCTACCACCGCAGCGGTGTAGTAACCTTCCCCACAGCCAATATCCAACAACGCTTCCGCCTCATCAGGCAATGCCGCGTCTAACAACTCCGCGACCCGCTGTTGCAATGGTTGGTAATAACCACCGTCCAAAAACGCACGGCGTGCCTGCATCATCTCGGCGCTGTCACCAGGCTGCTTTGAGCGTTTATGCTGCACCGGCATTAAATTGACGTAACCTTCTTTGGCACGATCGAACTGATGATTATTTTCGCAACGCCATTGCTGGCTGTCATGATGCAGCGGTTGGTGGCACAGGGGGCACTGATAGGACATGGCTTGGATTCCAGAGAGATACGACGCGGTTAGTCTAAAGAAGGGCTCTGTGCGATGCAAGGCGGATACTCTCCGCTACCCCTAGCCAACGGCTAAAAAAGCTGGCTACACTGGAGCCTATCGTCCCGCTGCAGGAAAAAAACCTTCTATGACCGACACCTCCCCGCTCCTCAGTGCCGTTCCCGGCATCAAGCATGGCTTTGGCACTAAAGGTGCCCTGCTGCCGGAACTGCTATTGCCCTATCGCGCCACGCTGCCAGAAAAGAAACAGGTACACGGCATACGTATTGTTGATATTCATCATCCTGCCCAAGCGTGCGGCGAAGCCGATGGTTTCTTTACCCGTGAACCGGGGATTCTGATCAGCGTGCTGACCGCAGATTGCCTGCCGGTGATTTTCAGCCGTCATGACGGCAGCGCCGTCGCTACGGTGCACGCGGGCTGGCGCGGATTACTGGACGGCATTCTTGAGCAGATGGCACGGCATATCAACCGTGAGGACAGCACCGCAAACTGGGTAGCTTCCATCGGCCCCGCAGCGGGATCGTGCTGCTATGAGGTCAATGAGGAATTGGTAGCGCGCTTTCAGCAGGCTTTGCCTCTGCCGCCTGACTTGATCAGCCCACGGCATCGTCATCTGGATCTGGCGGCTATTGCCGAAAACCAGCTCCAAACCCTAGGGTTTGCCGCGGTCGATCGCGCCGGCAGCTGCACCATTTGCACGCAGAACCGCGACCCACGGCTGCCACAGCGCTTTAAATACACCAGTTATCGCCGTAACAGCCACCGCCGGGCGCAGGATCCCAGTCATCCGGGGATCAAAGGGCGTAATCAGTATTCCGGCATTATCATCACTGGCTGAAGGCGAGCAAATCGCAGAAACGAAAAAACCCGCACAAAGGCGGGTTTTTTGTACAGCTGACGCTGATTAGATAGCAGTAACGTTTACTGCAGATGGGCCTTTCTGGCCATCTTGGATTTCGAACTCAACATTCTGGCCTTCAGCCAGGGTTTTGAAGCCGTTACCCTGGATTGCAGAGAAGTGTACGAACACATCTTTGCTGCCGTCAGCTGGGGTGATGAAACCGAAACCTTTAGACTCGTTGAACCACTTAACTTGACCTTTGATCTTTGCCATCTTGAGTATTTCCTTTGGATTGTTTAAACCGCCCGGAGGCGTTACATAGACAAACTAGAGTCGTTACTGCTTGAGGCACTAAGATAAGGATCGGCAGAGAAGCGGTATTCAACGCTAACGTCTTTACTCAGAACTTCTTTACTGAAAATGCCACACATATACAGAACTGTACCTCGTTTTACCCAGATGCGTTATCACATACTCTGTAAACGATGGCAAGCCATTTTTAATCACTGATCGACCTGTCGCACATATTTGAAACGGTCGGCCGCGCCAATAGCCTAAATACGGTAAAAGAGGTTGAAGCCTTGGCTATTTTCTGCTTTGTAAACGAGCTGGGCTGAACTCCGCGTGCTGCCTGAATTTTAACAATTCTTTCAAGCTGGCGACGAATGTTTTTGACAACATATAAGCGTCTGAGCATCGCAAAAGCGTAAAATTTTTTGAATCTTTATGGAATTTTATATGCGAGATTTGAATATCGATGAACGGGTGGCAAAACGGTGCATCGATCTGAATGTTTGCTGCCAAGCCTACCACAGCAGGAAGCGACCGTCTCCTAACCGTTAGAGGTTGCATTTGTTATCCCTTTTTGTGCGGCATAAAGCTGCGGTTTACTGCTGCATAAACAAGCACCACCGGGAATTATGCACCAATAAAGGGCAGCTCGCTAAAATAGCCGTGGCCATCAGGCGGTAAATATTCGGAGTTAGCCTAGTCAAGGATAAATAAATAAAAAAAAGTATTCTCTGATAACAAAATATTTATTTTTAACCATGATTAAGGAAATGGGCCAATAAATTTCACTCCCACTTTTGGCTTTGTTTTTTACCCATTTCAACCACTATCAGCCTCATTGACCACCTAAAAGCCCTCCCCCACCAAAGCCCGCACGGTGCGGAATACCAGGTAGCACTGAACGCACAGAGCTTTACTTATGAGAGGTATCATCAAGATCAATACGTGCACCAATTTTTAACGGATGAAATCGATGCTGCATAATTCCCGCAGCGTTTAATGCCAGACTTAATTGCTGCGGAGGCTCATCCAAAGACTCATCGGCCAATTCAAAAACACCCCAATGAATAGGAATAACCCGCGGTGCATTTAATTGCTGATAAAGCATTACCGATTGCTGCGGGTCCATATGCTGTTCCTGCATGAACCATCTTGGTGCGTAGGCACCGATCGGTAATGCAGCAATATCAAATGGCCCCAGGCGAGTGCCAATCTCGACCAATTTCTCAGAATAACCACTGTCACCGGTAAAATAAAAACGTAGCGCAGGATGATGGATCACCCAACCACACCACAGCGAACGGTTGCGATCCCAAGGGGTACGCATGCTCCAATGGCGCGCAGGCGTGGCATGAAACGTCATATCATCCAGCGTCAGGCTTTCCCACCAGTCCAATTCGATCACCCGCTTGGCCGGATAATGGCTGAACCAGCGCTTGAGCCCCAGCGGCACCACGAAGGTGATCTCGCGGAAACGCTTGGTCAGTTCCCTGATGGTGCAGCGATCCAGATGGTCGTAATGATTATGAGAGATCAGCACCACATCCACTGCGGGCAGTTGCTGCACCGTCACCGGAGGGGGGGTTTTACGTTTCGGGCCATAAAAACTCAGCGGCGAGGCTCGGTTTGATAAAACCGGATCGATCAGGACATAACGCCCGCCCAGGCGCAGCAACAGCGAAGCATGGCCCAACCACCAAACGCTGTCCTGGTTGCCACTGAGATCGGCATCCTGCCACCAGCTTTCAGTGAACTGCTCATAACCCGCCTGCGGTGGCTTGGGTAAGCCGAGCTTTTTACGCTCCTCCTGCCAGCGCCTCAGATCCCCCTCTTTATGCAGCGTCGGTTCAGGATTACGGAACCCCTGCGGCGTATGATGGGCTTTGCTCGCATCGTAATAACGATTGGTGATCTTCATTCCCTACCTCTCCCTGCCCCCAAGTAGTACAAGATAGCTCGCCTGTGGCTTATGACCAGTATGATAAACATCTGGCCTTTTTGCCTATCCTATTGGCATATAAATTGATTTACCGGGGCAAATAACAGAAAGGTGATGAGAAAACAGCCAACTTCACGTCAGTACGCCACCTCTTGCGTCTGCTGGCTCAGCAGAAAACAGATCATGGCGGCTCGCAGTGGGCTGCTGCCTCCCGCTTGCCATGCGCCGCGTTGGGTGGTGATACTGGCCTGCCACTGCGGATGATTATCCTGGCTGATGGCGTTGAGGCTAATGTTATTAGCGCAGATAATCGGCCAGGCATCGGCAGGGTTCTTGCAATAGTCCTTACCTTTTACCCCACCGTAAGGGTACCATTTCTCCGGATTTTCCCCGGTGATTAGCGCAATACTGCGGTTTACTTCGGCGTCACTTTCTTCATACCATTTAATCATTGGCGATAACCCTCTTTCTTATAGTTAACGCTACATTACGATGCTGATACGACAGATTTATGACAACTGGCTACACGCTTAAGGATATTCCTCATCATGCTATCTGGCCTTAACCACCTGACCCTCGCCGTCAGCGATCTTGATCGCAGCTTTGCTTTTTATGTCGACACGCTGGGCTTTAGCCCTAAAGCCCGTTGGGCACAGGGAGCCTATCTGACGCTGGGTGAACTGTGGCTATGCCTGTCGCTGGATGGCGCTCGCGTAGAGCAATCCAGACACGACTATACCCATTATGCTTTCAGCATCGCACCCGAGGATTTTGCCGCCTTTGCCGCGCGCTTACGCGCAAACAAGGTAGAAGAGTGGAAAAGTAACCGTAGCGAGGGGGAATCACTCTATTTTCTCGATCCCGATCGACACGCACTGGAAATCCACTGCGGCGATCTGACCAGCCGTTTAGCGGCCTGTCGCGAGAAACCCTATGCGGGTATGGTGTTTTACTGAGAGTGGAATGGTGAGAAGGTGCGATTGATTCTTTACCTTCTCACAAAATCAGTCTTGAGCTTAACGCTCTGGGATAAACCCTTTGAAACCCAGCGCCGGGCCGAGATCGTCGTCATCGCTCGGCTCTTGCTCTCCGCGCGCGTTTTTCACCAGAGTTTTCAGCAACGCCGTTTGCTGGCGCTGCTGCTCGGCAATCTCCTGTAGCAGGCGAATCTGCTCATCGGCACGCACGCTGGCCCGGTTCACCAGGAACCACACCCACAAGCCAAGCAACACGGATAATATGACAACGGCAATGGAAATCAGGCCGGACGGCCCATAACCTAAATCGTACATGAACAACCCTATCTACTGCATAAACCAAGCCGCTATCTTACCACTCCCGGTCAAGCCAAGTGCAGATTTGCCAGAAATTGTTATTACGCCATGTTACAAGAATGGCGATGGCTTAAAACCGCCACCATGCGGTAATGCCGGTCAGTTAAGCGCAAAACTGCATAATCATGCGCAATGGCTAAAGGAGTCGCCCCCTCTCCCTG
>JBAQHZ010000132.1:0-7337 GCA_049288585.1 Chania sp. | reverse complement strand
CTAATATACTTTCTTATGCTCAAGGCGTAATGGGTGAAGAGATAGCAAGCAATAAGGAAGTGAAAGATAACTCAGCAATAAAATCAACAATATACGGGTGTGCTGAAAGTAAGAAGTGTGCGGATTATGAGTATGGTATTTTTAGGAAGGGGAAGTTGAACGCCATGGTCTCTAGGAATGAAAATTATGTAAATATAACATTCGATGAGGATGAGATAAAAGACGCGCTTAAGTGAGAATGTTTTATTAATTTATCTTTCTTAGTAATTAGAGTATTAAAAAGCCCGCCTAGAGCGGGCTTTTTATTGGAGAGAATATGACAGTCACAACACACGAACATCGAATGGTTAGGCTCTACGGCGTACTTGGCGCAACATTTGGCCGGGTTCATAAGCTGGTGGTATCTACGCCACAGGAAGCGATCAAGGCACTGTCTGTCACTATCCCAGGGTTTGAGCGGTTCCTGCAGACTGCCAAAGATCGCGGACTGACCTTTGCGGTTTTCAACGGTAAACGCAATATTGACCGTGATGAACTTGAGTTTTCTGGTGGTGACGATATCAGGATTGCCCCTGTAATTATCGGTAGCAAGCAAGGTGGGGTGTTTCAAACCATCCTCGGTGCCGTGCTGATTGCTGCTTCATTTATTCCGTTCATGGCTCCAATCGCGCCTTACATGCTGGCTGCTGGGGCTTCCATGGCGCTGGGCGGTGTTGTACAGATGTTATCCCCGATGCAGGGCGGATTGGCAATGCGAGAGAGCCCGGATAACAAACCCTCGTATGCGTTCGGTGGCCCGGTGAATACGATCGCTCAGGGCAATCCTGTACCCATTCTATACGGCAAGCGGCAGATTGGCGGTGCCATCATTTCAGCTGGGATATTTGCTGAAGATCAGCAGTAACGTAATCACCCTCAATCAGGCCCGCTCAATGCGGGTTTTTTTACGCCCGGAGAAACGTAATGTCAGCAATTATTGAAGGTCGCAAGGGTGGCGGCGGTAGCCAGCACACCCCTGTTGAATCACCTGACTCCCTGCAGTCCACATCACACGCCAAGATTTTGCTGGCGTTGGGTGAGGGGGAGTTTGCAGGCGGGTTAGACGGCACAAACATTTTTCTCGACGGTACGCCGATCATCGGCCCGGACGGCTCCGAAAATTTCCCCGGCGTTAAATGGGAATTTCGACCAGGCACGCCAGATCAGACCTACCTACCACGCATGCCGGACGTTGAGAACGAAATCACTGTCGGTACCGAACTGACCAGCCTTAATCCCTGGGTGCGGTCGCTGACCAATACCCAGCTTTCCGCAGTTCGCCTGCGCTTTTCATGGCAGCAGCTTCAGCGGCAGCAGGATAACGGCGACGTTGTGGGCTACCGTATCGAGTACGCCATTGATGTGGCCACCGATGGCGGCGCTTATCAGGAGTTGTTAAAGACGGCGGTTGATGGCAAGACCACGACAAAGTATGAGCGCAGCCACCGTATCGACTTGCCTAAAGCCTCCACCGGCTGGCAGATACGCGTGCGCCGAATTACGCCGAACAGCACCAGTAATCTTATCGCTGACAAAATGGTTATCGAATCACTCACAGAGCTGATTGACGTCAAACTCCGGTATCCAGAAACCGCGCTACTGTTCGTGCAGTTCGACGCGAAACAGTTCCAGAATATCCCGCAGATTTCCTGCGAGCCAAAAGGGAGCGTTATCCGTATCCCGACGACTTATGACCCGATCGCCCGCACTTATACCGGCGTATGGGATGGCAGCTTTAAATGGGCCTGGACGAATAACCCAGCGTGGATTTTTTACGACCTACTGATCAACGCCCGTTACAGTATCGGTACCCGCGTTCGCGCGGAGAATCTGGCGCTGACGAAATGGGATTTGTACACCATTGCGCAGTATTGTGATCAGTTGGTACCGGATGGGCGCGGCGGTGGCGGCATGGAGCCGCGCTTTATGTGCGACGTGTATATTCAGTCGCAGGAAGAAGCTTGGTCAGTTCTGCGTGACTTTGCGAACATCTTCCGTGGCATGACGTATTGGGCCAACAACAGCATGAATGTTGTGGCTGATATGCCTCGCGACGTTGATTACATCTATACCCGAGCAAACGTTAAAGATGGACTATTTACGTATGCCAGCGCCAGCGAGAAGACACACTACAGTGTTGCGATGGTGAGCTGGAGCGACCCGGCAAACGGTTATCAGGACTCTGTTGAGCCAGTATTCGATAATAATCTAATTCGCCGCTATGGCGTCAAGCAGGCCGATATAACCGCCATCGGCTGCAATAGGCAGACTGAGGCCATTAGGCGCGGTAAGGGGTTACTGCTGACAAACGAGGCGGATAGCGTGGTCAGCTTTACAGTAGGAATGGATGGCAACATCCCATTGCCCGGCTGGGTTCTTGGAATAGCGGATGAGCCGTTTGCCGGCCGCCCGCTTGGTGGGCGTATCAGTTCCGTATCTGGCCGCAATATCACGCTTGATCGTGAGTCCTCAGCAAACGTTGGCGATCGTTTGATCGTCAATCTGCCCAGCGGAAAATCACAGGCCCGGACAATCCAGGCAGTCAATGGCCGCATTGTGACGGTCACGACGAACTACAGTGAAACACCGGTCGCAGAATGCGTTTGGGCTATCGATGCAACAGACCTGGCGCTGCAGCTCTACCGCGCTGTCGGCATTACTGAGAATCAGGATGGTGTATCGTTCGATATCACCGCTGTTGAGTATGACCCGAACAGACAACTCCGCATCGATACAGGCGCACGGATTGAAGACCGCCCGATCTCCGTCATCCCGCCAGGCGTCCAGGCACCGCCGACGAACGTCAGGATCAGCGAGAACTCAGCAACGATTCAGGGGCTGGCCGTGGCTACGCTCTATGTGACCTGGGACAGAGCTGAGAATGCGATAGCGTACGAAACAGAATGGCGCAGGGATAACGGCAACTGGATCCCCGGCCCGCGAGTATCAACGCTGGGCTTTGAGATTCAGGGCATCTATGCCGGACGCTATCAGGCCCGCGTCCGGGCGATAAACCCGGTTGAGATTTCGAGCGTGTGGGCCAATGCACCCGAACAGCAGCTCCACGGCAAAATCGGCGAGCCGCCAGCGCTGGCCAGTTTCACAACTGTTGGCCAGGTGTTTGGCATCGTGCTGAATTGGGCGTTTCCAGCAGGCGCGGAGGACACCCAGCGCACTGAGATTTGGTACAGCACGCAGCCGGACGGCGCAGGCGCAATGCACTTGGGCGATTACGCCTACCCTCAGCGGAGCCACACAATGACCGGTTTAGCCGCTGGCGTGCAGTTTTGGTTTCAAGCGCGACTTGTCGATCGCCTGGGCAACGCTGGGCCGTGGACGGCATGGGTAAAAGGCGCATCAAGTAGCGAAGCCGATGAAATACTGGACTATCTCACCGGCCAAATCACTGAAACCCAGCTCGGCAAAGACCTGCTGGGGCCGATCGAGGACGCCAGTCAGTTAAAGGACATGTGGTCTATCAAGGTTGGTAAAACGTGGGACGGCAAATTGTATTCTGCCGGTATTGGTGTCGGTGTGGAAAACACCCCGGCAGGCATGCAGAGCCAAGTGCTGTTTATGGCTGACCGGTTTGCATTCTTAAATGTGACAAATGGCGTCGTATCAACGCCGTTCGCCATAGATAACGGGCAGACATTTATCAATACGGCATTCATCAAAAATGGTTCGATCACTAACGCGAAAATCGGGAATTATATTCAGTCAGATAATTATGACTGGAATAATAAAATAGGCTGGTCAATAGAGAAAAGTGGTGCTGCTGTTTTTAATAGCGTAACTGTTCGCGGGCATATTGAGGCATGGTCTGGTTATTTTTCTGGGGAAATTCGTGCCGCAACTGGTCATTTTTCTGGCACGGTCTATGCAAATAAAATCGAAGGGGATATAAGCACTATTCAAGATATTCCAGGATTCAATCTAAATCGTACAAGGAAGCAATTTAGAATAACGTATGTTGGCGGGATGTCATATGCTACCCGCGTTGTCATTCCACTAGTCAACATGATACCGACTGGCGTTCCATTTGAGGTATTTGTATATATAAACGGTTCGTTACGTGAGCGCTGGAGTCCAGACAATCAGGTCAGCACAACCCTGGCATTTGATGTTGCCGCCAATGCCGGACCTCAGACAATAGATTTTGTTTTGTCCCCGTGGTTTGGTGAGGGTGATTTAAACGCAGCATTCCGGCCAATGGTTATTATTGCTGGGCCACTAATAAATTATAGATTTAACTACGGTTATGTATAAATCATTAGTCAATTAAATAAAAATCAACCCGCCAAGTGCGGGTTTTTTATTTGGAGAAATAAAATATGGCAGTAATCAGCGGTATTCTGAAAGACCCGATCGGCGGCCCGCGCGTAGGTGTGGTCATCGAATTACGCGCAGTCAGAACCTCAGCAACAGTTGTTAACCTGGCACGTTCTCAGTCGATCACCGATGCAACTGGCAAATACACACTGACTGTAGAGCCCGGTGCATATGACGTAAACATTACGGCGGGCGGCCGCCAGCCTGAGCGCGTGGGCGGCATCACTGTAGCGCTCAACTCCCAGGCCGGAACGCTCAACGACTTCCTGACGATTCCGGGTGAAGCAGACCTAAACCCTGTAATTGTCGAAACTGTAGACCGTATGCGTGCAGACGCGGCAGCATCAGCAGCATTAGCAGCTACTAGCGCTAATGGATTATCAGGTGCTTTAAAAAATCTGAACTTTTCCCCTGCCGAAGCAGTTTCAAACGCGGCATGGCGCAAGGTTGGCACTGTGAAAAACATGGTTCAGGGCGGCCAAACAATCGTTATCAGGATTGGCGGGACTGCATCGTATAACGGGCATCCGAACGCCAACGGCCTCGTTGATATTGTTATTCGCACCGGCAGCGGCTCGATTACAGGCGTTAATGCAGTAGGGCGCGCGGCAGTAACTGCTTTTATTACGAATGGTATTGGTGCAGTAAGTTCAACTCAGTTAATCAGCGACCTCGGATTGATTGAGACAGCAGTCAATACGTTTGATCTGTTCCTGAGGTTTAACCCGTTCGTGAGTGGCATTTCTGCGGCTATTAGTGCAACGTCGATCTCACATATTGCAGATAACTGGACGTGGGGAAAAACAGAAGTAGCTGACCCTACTATCGTTTTAGAGCGTGATATAATCAAAGTTTGGACGGAGGGTAACTTACCAAACCCGTTAAAACCCGGTGACAACGGTTTGGGCGGTGCATCTTCACCACTGGTCACTGATCTCGCTGCGCAATTAGTTAATCAGTGGTGGCGAACCAGTAATGCAGCTACAGCTCCTACGCTGGGTGCGTGGGCAGGAATGTCTGGCGGGTATGATACCGCATCCCGCTGGAATATTGCGGTAGCGCAGGGTGTTACGTCAGTGGATTTCCGCGGCCAGACAGTTAAAAGTGGGATTGCTGGTGCGTGGGCCTCTATGTGGCACTCATTAAACGCAACAGTAGACACGAATGGTCACCTCGTTAAATCATCTCCGATGGTCAGATTATTCGGTGATGGCACCAGCGAACTCAATAGCGAAACCCAAGGAGTGACTACAGAGCGCATTGATACTGGCGTTTATCGAGTATCTGGCGTGTTGGGGTTCAATGGCGACGGGGCATGGGGTGGTGCTGGCAATGGGATTAAAGGGCCGCGCGACGATAATGATCGGTCGCTAGTCTGGCTGGAACCAAAAGTATTACCAGATGGCGACCTTGAGATCCGCACGTATCACCGCACATACGACACTGGCCCATACTCAACCCGGAATATCGAGGTAATGGAAACAGACGCCATTGATAGCAAAGGGAAGGTTATTAAGGACCAAAAAATCTACGTGCCTATGCCCGATGGAGAGCCGGTTGATATCCCTGCTGGCCGCTGGATTGATCTGCGTGTAGAGATGCCAGCAGGCGATGAGCCAGAGCTGGTAATTGAACCTGAACCAATCCCGGAGCCCGAGGTAGTACCGGAACCGGATACCGATCAGCAGCCTGAGGTAGAAACTGATCAGCCGGCTACACCTGAACCGCAGGAGGGCAACGAACCGGAACAGGGCGATACACCGGAGGCAGAAACCAAGGAGTAACGACCAGTCCGGGAGAAATCCCGGCTGTAGTTTTACACCGAAGTTACACCAGTTTTACACCGCTCAGTTTTCAGGCATAAAAAAACCAACCGTAACAGGTTGGTTTCTCTATAAAAAGTTGGTCGGCATGAGAGGATTCGAACCTCCGACCCCCGACACCCCATGACGGTGCGCCATCAAAAAATGAGTTATCAAAACCCATAAACAACTTAGTTTTATCAGTGGGTTACAGTGTGCGTAAATGTATGTGTTTTCACCAAAATTATAGCGCTTTATCGATTAAAATCATTATGTTGTGATTCATCCCGCAATATACTGCTGCGTCATATGGGCTGGTTCGAAGCGGCTGACCTGATTGTTAAGGGCATGGAAGGCGCAATCGCTGCCAAGACCGTGACCTATGACTTTGAACGCCTGATGGAAGGCGCTAAACTGCTGAAATGCTCAGAGTTTGGCGACGCTATCGTTAAACACATGTAAGTGTGTTTTGGCGTTAAATGATTACGGGAGCTTATGGCTCCCGTTTGTTTTTCCCCCTCCAAAAACTCTTCTGCAAAACGGTATGAAAAGTGAGCTATTTTCATCCTCCTATAACCTTCCAATCCTTTACCCGATCATCGTTATAACGATCAGTTTGACGCTGCGATTTATGCCCTAATAAATCCTTGGTATTCACTTTTTGCTCCCTGTACAGACGTTCAGCCAGCGATCGGATTTCGTGAAATCCGGGCGGGGTTCCCTTATCCCAAGTCAGGCCAGATAGATCCCGAATTTTTTTAAAGCTGCTGCTGATCGTGTTGGGTTTCACCAATCCACCACGCCTCGCCATTGATGTATTGTGCGTGTAATGAACCAGATATGGGCTGACGATATTGTCCCGGCACAGGATTCCACACAGGAAGTTATTAACGTATTATTTATAGTAACTTTTTTGCGGAATGGAGCTGATAATGAGTGAGTTTGATATCATTGTAGTGTCTTTATTGGTCATCACTTACATACCTGCTTTCTGGTTTTTGAGCATGAGTGTGGCCGCTCAGAGTATCGCGGAAGAGTTCGGTTATGACAGAGTCTATGCATGGGGATTTATACCTAAATGGGCGAGCAAATGCTGTGGACTGGCGGTTACAATCCACTATTGCTTTGTATTACTCATTCTGACTATAGCGAACTGGTTGTATG
>JBAQHZ010000131.1:0-10899 GCA_049288585.1 Chania sp. | reverse complement strand
CTGGGCCGCGTCGTGGGTGGTGATGTGTTCGAAAACAATTTTCAGGTCAGGGACTTGGCGGCGGATTGGTTCCATCACCTGATCGATAAATCGTGCCTCAAGTTCAAAGAGATCAATGGCTGAATCTGTTACTTCACCGTGGATCAACAGCGGCATGCCTATTTTCTGCATCTGCTCAAGCAGCGGATAAATCGCTTTAATATCACTGACGCCGTGGCTAGAGTTGGTCGTTGCGTTGGCAGGATACAGCTTGGCAGCGGCAAAAACCCCTTGTTCGAAACCGTTAACCAGCTCTGTAGCTGCAAGAGAGTCGGTTAAATAGCAGGTCATCAGCGGTGTGAATTTATGCTCCGCAGGAATTGCCGCCAGAATACGATCGCGATAACTGATAGCTGCCGCAATGGTAGTGATCGGTGGCGCCAGGTTTGGCATCACAATCGCCCGACCAAATACCTGACTGGTATAAGGCAGAACCGTTTTCAGCATGTCATCGTCACGCAGATGGATGTGCCAGTCGTCAGGGCGGCGGATTTTCAGGGCTTGAGGTTGTGCGGTCATGTGGCAAAGCTCCGGCGGTCAGAAAAATATCGTAATAAAAGCGAATAATTGAGGGTTATTCACGCCGGGGTGTAAGCATAAGCGGAAAGCGTTCAGGATGCATCTGTTTGTTAATGGTGAATTGATTTTCAGCGGTAATAAAAAACCCGCCAGAAGAGGCGGGTTTCTAACAGAGCAGTATGTTACTTAGTCGTTAACTGGCTGCGGTTTAGTGGCTGGCGCAGTGGCTTGATTTGCCGCTGCATGACCACCAGCAGAACCTTTGCCTTCAAAATTGAAGGAAGGGCGCTGCCATTCACTCTGCTTAGGTGCTTCTGGCTCGTAGCTTGGAGCCGGTGCCTTGGTCATCGGAGCGGTAGCAATATGCTTATAGAGCACATCTGGCACGTCCTGAACAGGTGCAGACTGTGCTTGTTCGACAACCTGCTGTTGCTGCACAGGAGCAGAAACCGTTTCCAGTACCACTTCTTGAACCGCTTCAGTTTCAACTTCCGGCAGTGCTGCTATTTCCTGCTCAGGAACGGCTGCGAACGCTGGAGCTTCAACTTCTGCTGCAAGGCTAATGAATGTTTCAGCCACAGTTTCAACCGGAGCTTCTACAGGTTGTACAACATCTTCGGCCGCTGGGCTGCTGATGGTAGCCTGAATGACTTCGGTTTGTGGTTCTGCATATTCTACAACAGGTTGAACTTCAACCACTTGCTGCTCCTGCACGGCTTGCGCAATAACCGGAGCAGCAATGCTGGCGACAGCGGCGACTTCGGTTGTGATATCAGCAGCAGATTCCACCTGAACTTCAGCTGGCTCAGTCACTTGAGTGACAGGGTAACTTACCCATACCTTGCCTGACGCCATTTCTGGTGATACAAAAGCACCCGCCAACGGCATTGGAGAATGGTTAGGATAACGCTCGTCACGATAACGACGACGACGCTGACCGCTAACGCGCAGGTGTCGCGGTGAGCGGCGTGAGCGGCGTGGCATGCCGTTTTCACCGTTATTACGATTGTCTGCCTGTGTATTTTCTTCAGAATGAACAGCAACGGTTTCAGGCAGCAGTTTCACGTTTTCTGTCACTACGGCAACCTGAGGCACTTCAGCTCTCACTGGAGGCGCTTTTGGTGCCAGCAGTTCTTCTGCTGCACGATGCAGTTCCTCTTCCGCAGACAGTACGCGAACTTTCTGCGACAGCGGACGACGCTGACGGCGCTGCATTGGCTGCTGGTGACGCTCTTCCTGATCTTCGTCGTTGCTGACCACTTCGCTATCAACGGTTTCCAGCACTTTGACGTCTTGCGGAGCCTGGCGTTTTTCTTCCTGGCGGCGGCGTTGACGCTCGGAGCGCTGTTCGCGGCGTAGCTGTTGCTCTTCACGCTGTGCTTTAGCGGCTTCTTCAGTCTGGACTTCATCGGTAACAACAACAGGTGCCGTTTGTTGTGCATTGCGGCGGTTATTACGACGCTGATCGTCACGGCCTTCACGCGGTTCGCGGTTTTCGCGCGGTTCACGGTTATCACGCTCGCGATTGTCACGGCTCTCGCCACGCTCTTTACGATCCCCGCGCTCGCCACGTTCTTTATTACGGGCAGTACCCTGACGGCGTTGACCACGACGATCTTGACGGCGGTTGTCACTGTTTTCTGTCTGAATAACTTCTGCCGGTTGGGCTTCGGCTTTCGGCTCTTCTTCGCTGGCGAAGAAAGATTTCAGGCCACCGAGCAGACGGCTTAACAGACCAGGCTTGGTTTCCACTGCGACTGGTGCTGCCGGTTTGTCGGCTGCTACAGGTTTGGCAACAGCAGGCTCTTCATCCGGCGGTGGGGCATCAGCGCCCAAAGAGAAGGAGGCCAAAGCCGGTTGCTCAGGACGCTTGCGCTCGATTGGCGCATCTTCCTGCGGCTGAGCCATTTCTTCTTCATGCAGTTTCGGCAGCAGATAGCTGAGGGTAGGGGTTTCTTCGCCCTTGCGCACGCGCAGTACCGAATAATGCGGAGTTTGCATTTGATCGTTAGGCACGATGATCGCTTTCACGCCACCCTGACGTTTTTCAATCGCACTGACAGATTCACGCTTCTCGTTCAGCAGGTAAGAAGCCACCTGAACGGGAACGATGGCATGAACTTCTTTGGTGTTCTCTTTCAGCGCTTCTTCTTCGATCAAACGCAGAATCGACAGCGCCAGCGATTCGTTATCACGAATGGTGCCCGTACCGCTACAGCGTGGGCAGACGTGATGGCTGGATTCACCTAATGATGGGCTGAGGCGTTGACGCGACATTTCCAGCAGGCCGAAACGTGAGATTCTGCCAATCTGGATACGGGCACGATCCTGACGAACTGCATCGCGCAGACGGTTTTCCACTTCACGCTGATGTCGCACTGGTGTCATGTCGATAAAGTCGATAACGATCAGGCCGCCTAAGTCACGTAGGCGCAACTGGCGGGCGATTTCGTCTGCCGCTTCCAGGTTGGTATTAAACGCGGTTTCTTCGATATCACCGCCGCGGGTTGCACGCGCGGAGTTGATATCGATAGCGGTCAAGGCTTCGGTGGTGTCAATAACAATGGAACCACCAGAAGGCAGACGCACTTCACGCTGGAATGCAGATTCGATCTGCGATTCGATTTGATAATGGCTGAACAGCGGGATTTCACCACTGTACAATTTGATTTTGCTGCTGAAATCCGGGCGGCCCAGGGCTGCGATATGCTCTTTGGCCAGATCGAGAACTTTCGGGTTGTCGATCAGGATTTCACCGATGTCAGGGCGCAGATAATCGCGGAAGGCACGTACGATAACGTTACTTTCCTGATGGATAAGGAATGGCGCAGGGCGGCCTTCGGCAGCTTTTTTAATCGCTTCCCAGTGCTTCAAGCGGAAAGAGAGGTCCCATTGCAGCGCATCGGCAGACTTACCCACGCCTGCGGTACGGACAATCAGGCCCATGCCATCTGGCAATTGCAGGGAAGAAAGGGCTTCTTTCAGTTCGGTACGGTCGTCACCTTCGATGCGGCGGGAAATCCCCCCTGCACGCGGGTTGTTCGGCATCAGTACCAAATAACTACCGGCCAGACTGATAAAGGTGGTCAAGGCAGCGCCTTTGTTACCGCGCTCTTCTTTATCAACCTGAACGATAACTTCCTGGCCTTCGCGCAGCACATCTTTGATGTTCGGGCGACCATGGGAAGAGTAATTGCTGGGGAAATATTCGCGAGCGATTTCTTTCAGGGGGAGGAAACCATGTCGTTCTGCGCCGTAGTCTACAAACGCTGCTTCAAGACTGGGTTCGATTCGAGTGATTTTGCCTTTGTAAATATTCGCTTTTTTCTGTTCATGACCAGGGCTTTCAATATCCAGATCATACAGCCGCTGTCCATCTACAAGGGCAACACGCAACTCTTCCTGCTGAGTTGCGTTAATCAACATTCTTTTCATCTTAACTTACTCGTTATTTTTACATTATCGACAAAGCTGCGGACAAAATAACCTCATGGCCGGGTTAAAAACCGAAAACCCCGTGTCTTCTCGCAAAGCCGTCAACCTCACGGTTGTCGCCTGCATAGGGGCGCATTATCTCGGTAAGCCTGTATTTCTTTGTGAAAACAGCGCTTTTTGACTCAGGGAATAGCCTCTGATTTACGTCGACAGATCTGATTCCATTTGCCGGCCAAGCTGCAACCCGCAGCCCGCTAATTGTTTGATTTCACATTACGTCTTACGCCATTGCTGCGTTTTTGTGCTACCAGACAAACTGTATAATTCCACACTTCTCCCTGTTTTTAACGGGAATCAGCATGGAAAGTCACTTCATTATTCCATTGCTGACACCGTTATAGCAAGGTGACTTTTCCTTAACTGCGGAAGAAATCGCAAACGTTCAAACCGGCTTGCTGCCTTATTGTTCGCTGTAATTTCTTTTGCAGCCCGAATGACAGTTAAGCACATAAAAAGAGGTGGCGCTATTTACTCGCTCTATTTAGAATCCCGCCTCATGAAAACGAACATTCCCGCAGTACAATTAATCACGATTTCTGACGATGAAGCCGGTCAAAGAATCGACAACTTTTTGCTGGCCCGTCTTAAAGGCGTACCTAAAAGCATGATTTATCGCATCGTGCGTAAGGGTGAGGTGCGGGTAAATAAAGGTCGCATCAAGGCCGAATATAAACTGGCGGCTGGTGATGTGGTGCGCATTCCACCGGTGCGCGTGGCCGAACGTGAGGACGCACCGGTATCCGCCAAACTGGATAAAGTGGCGGCGTTAGCCGATTGCATCCTTTATGAGGACGATCATCTGTTGCTGCTGAACAAACCCTCAGGGACAGCGGTACACGGCGGCAGCGGCCTGAGTTTTGGCGTGATTGAAGGGCTGCGCGCGTTGCGGCCTGAGGCACGTTTTCTGGAGTTGGTACACCGTCTGGACCGTGATACCTCTGGCGTGCTGATGATCGCCAAGAAGCGTTCAGCGCTGCGTTCATTGCATGAGCAACTGCGCCTTAAAGGGATGCAGAAAGACTATCTGGCCTTGGTTCGTGGTCAGTGGCAATCGCACTGTAAGGTGGTTCAGGCACCGCTATTGAAAAACATCCTGCAGAGTGGTGAGCGTATCGTACGCGTCAGCAGCGAAGGTAAACCATCGGAAACCCGTTTTAAGGTGGAAGAGCGCTTTGAGCATGCCACACTGGTGAAGGCCAGCCCGATCACCGGGCGGACTCATCAGATCCGCGTACATACCTTGCATGCTGGGCATCCTATCGCTTTTGACGATCGCTATGGTGACCGTGAATTTGATCGTCAGCTGGCGGGCAGCGGGCTGAAGCGTCTGTTCCTGCATGCGGCGGCATTACGCTTTGAACACCCGGCCACTGGCGAAACGATGCGTATCGAAGCGCCAATGGACGATGAGTTGCGGCATTGCCTACAGGTTTTGCGTAAACAAACCGCCAAATAGTCTTATACCAGCGGGTTGATCCCTTCAGCCCGCAACATCTCCAGCAGGGCGATCAGCGGTAAACCAATCAACGTATTTGGATCGCGCCCTTCAAGCCGTTCAAACAGGGCAATACCCAAGCCTTCACTTTTGAAACTGCCAGCACAGTTGAGTGGTTGCTCCAGGTGCACGTAGGCTGCGATTTCGGCATCGGTTAGCGGTCGAAAATGGACATGGAAGGGTTCACACAGCGCCTGCATATGCTGGCTATGGCTATTATAAAGTGCCAGTCCAGTATAAAAGGTGACTTTCTGGCCGCTGGCTTGGCGCAGTTGCCTGCGGGCATGCTCCTCGGTGTGCGGCTTGCCGGTGATAAGACCGTCGATAACACAGACTTGGTCGGAACCGATAATCAGATGATCAGGATAAGCAATGGCAAGTGCCTGAGCCTTGGCAGCCGCAAGTCGCAATACCAGAGCTTCGGCACTTTCACCAGCCAGTGGCGTTTCATCCACTTGTGGTGCTGCGCAAATAAAAGGCAGCTGTAATTTCTCCAGCAGCATTTTGCGGTAGGTCGATGTTGAAGCAAGTAATATTCTTTGCATATATTTTTTTCGCAAACCGTAGCGTTAATAAGGCAGCCATTTTAAACTGTCGGCCGCTGTGGAAGCGAATATTGGTGAAAGGTGCCGTTTTACGGCCTTTTTCTTTGACTCTATGTCGTTACAAAGTTAATATGCGCGCCCTATGCAAAAGGTAAAATTACCCTTGACCATTGATGCGGTACGTACCGCTCAGAAACGCCTGGACTATGTTGGTGTCTATGGTTCTGAGCAGGTTACACGTGTTGCCGACTCCGTGGTCAGTGTGGACAGCGATGTCGAGGTTTCGTTGTCGTTTGATATCGACAATCAGCGCCTCGCGGTGATAACAGGGCAGGCAGATGTTGCGGTAACGCTAATGTGTCAACGCTGTAACGTCCCGTTCGAGCATCATGTTCACACAACATATTGTTTTAGCCCGGTCGTCAATGATGAGCAGGCTGAGGCATTACCGGAAGCGTACGAACCGATCGAAGTTGACGAGTTTGGCGAAGTCGATCTGTTGGCAATGATTGAAGATGAAATTATTCTCTCACTGCCTGTCGTTCCGGTACATGAATCTGAACACTGTGAAGTGTCCGAAGCGGACATGGTGTTTGGCAAACTGCCTCCAGAGGCGGAGAAACCAAACCCATTTGCCGTATTAGCCAGTTTAAAGCGTAAGTAATTGAGGAGTAAGGTCCATGGCCGTACAACAGAATAAACCAACCCGTTCCAAACGTGGCATGCGTCGTTCACACGATGCGTTGACCACCACCACCTTGTCTGTAGATGCGACTTCTGGTGAAACTCATCGTCGTCACCACATCACTGCCGACGGTTTCTACCGCGGTCGCAAGGTTATCGGCTAAGTTAGCGATACTTTGAATCGTCTAACCCTGGCGTTAGATGCTATGGGCGGGGATTTCGGTCCCTGCGTCACAGTGCCTGCTTCATTGCAGGCACTGGCCTCTAATTTACAGCTTCATCTCCTACTCGTCGGCGATCCCGACATCATCTCTCCTTTACTTGCCAAAGCCGATCCGCTTCTGCTGGAACGTTTGCAAGTTGTGCCCGCCGAGTTTGTTGTTGCTGGCGATGCCAAACCTTCACAAGCGATCCGTGCCAGTCGTGGGACTTCCATGCGCATTGCGCTGGAACTGATCAAAAGTGGTGAAGCGCAGGCCTGTGTCAGTGCGGGTAATACCGGTGCCTTGATGGGGCTGGCAAAATTGCTGATAAGGCCGCTGGACGGCATTGAGCGCCCGGCCCTGATGACGGTGCTACCGAATCAGCGGCGCAGTAAGACCGTAGTGCTGGATCTGGGGGCCAACGTGGAATGCGATAGCACAATGTTGGTGCAGTTTGCGGTGATGGGTGCGGTGATGGCGGAAGAAGTGTTGGGCATTGCGCAACCTCGCGTAGCGCTGCTCAACATTGGTGAAGAAGAGACCAAAGGCCTGGATAATATCCGCGAAGCTGCGGCCGTGCTAAAAAATACTCCGGCAATCAACTATATTGGTTACCTGGAGGGAAACGATCTGCTCACCGGTAAAACCGATGTCATGGTCTGCGACGGCTTTGTGGGTAACGTCACCCTGAAAACCATGGAAGGTGTGATAAGGATGTTCTTATCGCTGTTGAAGTCATCCTCAGAGGGTGGCAAGCAGGCATGGTGGTTGAAGTTGTTGGGCCGATGGTTGCAAAAAAGGGTGGCAAAGCGTTTCGGTCATCTGAACCCCGACCAGTATAATGGTGCATGTCTGTTAGGATTGCGGAGCACCGTAATCAAAAGCCACGGCGCGGCGAACCAAAGCGCGTTCGCGGTTGCTATCGAACAGGCTGTGCAGGCGGTGCAGCGGCAAGTTCCTGACAGAATTGCTGTGCGCCTTGAAGCTGTATTACCCAAGAGTGACTGATCGTACATGTATACAAAGATTCTCGGTACGGGGAGTTATTTACCCGTACAAGTGCGCACCAACGCTGACTTAGAAAAAATGGTGGATACCTCTGACGAGTGGATCGTCACGCGTACTGGTATCCGTGAGCGTCGTATTGCTGCCGCCGATGAAACTGTGGCAACCATGAGCTTCCAGGCCGCGACCCGCGCCATGGAAATGGCAGGTGTGGCTAAAGAAGATATCGGCTTGATCGTGGTGGCAACCACCACGTCGAGCCATGCGTTCCCAAGCTCTGCCTGCCAGTTGCAGCAGATGTTGGGTATTGCGGATTGTGCGGCTTTCGATATTGCTGCGGCCTGCGCCGGTTTTACCTATGCCTTGAGCGTGGCCGATCAGTATGTGAAAAATGGCGCGGTGAAACATGCGTTGGTGATCGGTTCAGACGTACTGTCACGCACGCTGGATCCTGAAGATCGCGGCACTATCATCCTGTTTGGTGATGGTGCGGGCGCGGTAGTGCTAGGCGCATCCGAAGAGCCAGGGATTATCTCAACGCATCTGCATGCCGACGGCCGTTACGGCAATCTTCTGGCTCTGCCTAATAAAGATCGTCAGAATCCGGATCAACCAGCCTATGTGACCATGGCAGGTAACGAAGTTTTCAAAGTGGCAGTGACTGAACTGGCACATATCGTTGATGAAACGCTGAAAGCCAATGATTTGGATCGCAGTGAGTTGGATTGGCTGGTACCGCATCAGGCCAACCTGCGTATCATCAGCGCAACAGCGAAAAAATTGGGTATGGGGATGGATAAAGTGGTGGTGACGCTCGATCGTCATGGTAACACCTCTGCTGCCTCCGTACCGTCGGCGCTTGATGAAGCCGTGCGCGATGGGCGCATCCAGCGTGGTCAGTTGGTGTTGCTGGAAGCGTTTGGCGGCGGCTTTACCTGGGGTTCGGCGCTGGTTCGTTTTTGATTTAACAGGAAGATAAAAATGACGCAATTTGCTTTTGTTTTTCCAGGTCAAGGATCACAAACCGTTGGCATGTTGGCCGATTTGGCTGCACAGTTTCCGATCGTGGAACAGACTTTTAGCGAAGCTTCTTCGGCTTTGGGTTACGACCTGTGGCAACTGGTGCAGCAAGGTCCGGTAGAAGAACTGAACAAAACCTGGCAGACCCAACCAGCACTGTTGGCGGCATCGGTGGCGATTTTTCGCGTCTGGCAGCAGCAGGGTGGCAAAACCCCTGCGATGATGGCGGGCCACAGTCTGGGTGAGTACTCAGCGCTGGTGTGTGCGGGCGTGCTGGAGTTTGCTGCGGCAATTCGTTTGGTAGAGCTGCGCGGTAAACTGATGCAGGAAGCCGTACCGGAAGGTACCGGTGCCATGTACGCGATTATCGGTCTGGACAACGAAGCCATTGCCAAAGCTTGTGAAGAATCTGCTCAAGGGCAGGTGGTTTCGCCGGTAAACTTCAATTCGCCGGGGCAAGTAGTTATAGCGGGCAATAAAGACGCGGTTGAACGCGCAGGGGCTGCCTGTAAGGCTGCTGGTGCCAAGCGGGCGCTGCCATTACCGGTGAGCGTTCCTTCGCATTGCGCATTGATGAAACCTGCTGCCGATAAACTGGCGGTAGCGTTGCAGGACGTGACATTCAGTGCGCCGCAGGTGCCGGTGGTCAACAATGTTGATGTCCGTGCTGAAACTGCGCCAGAAGCTATCCGCAGCGCGCTGGTGCGCCAACTGTACAGCCCGGTTCGCTGGACTGAAAGTGTGGAGTTCATGGCAGCAGAAGGCGTTACATCACTGCTTGAGGTCGGCCCAGGCAAAGTTCTGACCGGCCTGACCAAACGCATTGTTGACACCCTGACGGCTGCGGCGGTCAATGATACCGCTACTTTGTCAGCGGCGCTTGAACAATAAAGAGGAAAACGATGAGCTTCGAAGGAAAAGTTGTTCTGGTCACCGGCGCAAGCCGTGGTATTGGTCGGGCTATTGCAGAGTCATTTGTTGCACGCGGTGCTAAAGTGATCGGTACTGCCACCAGTGAAAGCGGTGCGCAGGCGATCAGTCAGTATCTGGGTGATAACGGTAAAGGGTTCATGTTGAACGTTGTTGATGCTCAATCTATCGACAGCGTACTGAAATCGATTCGTGAAGCATTTGGCGAAATCGACATTTTAGTGAATAATGCCGGCATTACGCGTGATAACCTGCTGATGCGAATGAAGGATGATGAGTGGCAGGATATCCTGGACACTAATCTGACCTCGGTATTCCGTCTGTCAAAAGCGGTAATGCGAGCTATGATGAAAAAGCGGTTTGGCCGTATCATCACCATAGGTTCTGTTGTAGGTACCATGGGTAATGCAGGGCAGGCAAACTACGCGGCGGCTAAAGCTGGTCTGATAGGCTTTAGTAAGTCTTTGGCACGTGAAGTTGCTTCACGTGGCATTACGGTCAACGTCGTGGCACCTGGCTTTATTGAGACGGATATGACACGGGCGTTGACAGAAGATCAACGCGCAGGCATTTTAGCCCATGTTCCGGCTAGCCGGCTTGGGGATGCAAAAGAAATCGCCAGCGCTGTTGCATTTTTAGCCTCTGATGAGGCTGGCTACATCACCGGTGAAACGTTACATGTCAATGGCGGCATGTACATGATTTAAAAAATGTGAAAACCATTTGCGTTATTTGCGGCAAAAACCGCAAAATAGCGTAAAATCGTGGTTTGACCAGCCGGGATTTAGTTGCATCTTTTTCATCATTTTATACACTACGAAAACCATCGCGAAAGCTAGTTTTGATAGGAAATTTAAGAGTATGAGCACTATCGAAGAACGCGTTAAGAAAATCATTGTTGAGCAACTGGGTGTTAAACAGGAAGAAGTTTTAAATAACGCTTCTTTCGTTGAAGATTTGGGCG
>JBAQHZ010000130.1:0-6912 GCA_049288585.1 Chania sp. | reverse complement strand
TCAATGTGGTTAAGGATTATTTCGTGGTTAAGCATGGAGGCTGTCTGCTCGTATTAGCGGGTCAAGAACGGAGATCATACCTCAAAAGCCGTGCCATGCCTCACTCATATGAGGGGATGGTTAAGATGACGGGTATATTTAGACAATGCATAATAGTTCTCTCTATCAGGAAATTCATATTTTTCAAACCCAAGCGCCACCAGAGAATTTATCCTTTCCTTAGCTATTGGAATAGCTTTAGTCACTATTTTCTCAACGCTGAACTCATCAAGTAAATTTTCAGAACATAAAGATAATATTTCCGTTAGATATGTTTCTTTTTCATATTCTGATAATATATCCAACCTCAAAATCCCTGTTTTCACTTTATCATCGCCAAACATTTCTATTGTACCGACGGCAAGATTGCTTTCTTTATTCACAATTGAATACCTGATAAACTCCTCACGCTCATAACAACCCAGCCAGCCTATTATTGCGCCTTTCATTTCGTCTATCGTATTGAAATTGAAATCCCCCATGCACATATCTGAATTGAATAGCGGCCTGGAGTTTACATCCGAATAACATTTAAATAAACCTTCCGCATCATTCTCTGAAATCAGGTGTATTATAAAATGTGATGTTTCATACGCCGGGCATTTTTTGTATGGGTTACTCATTTCTTAACTCCTTTTTAGCGTTAAATTTATAATAATTAATTTAACACTTGGGTCTTTCATAATTAAAAAGCCAATGGTGCAACTCATAAATGGCAATGATATACGTTGAAAACGACCCGATAGCTCAACATGATCAAATCGAACGATTCGCATCCATTTTAAACCACCTATTCAGCGTTCAGCAGTGATCCCTCTCTTAAAATGTGGACAAGAGGCAATCCGCAGGGTGCACTATTTATTGTCGCTTAACTGACCGGTACTGTGGCAATGACACCGCCATTCTCAACGAAAGCGTCACCACCCGGCAGGCAGGTAACCAAATAGCGAGGCAATGGCATACACCGCGCCGCCCACGTACAGCAGCACAATGCTCACTTGCAGAATGGGATGGGTGATCCAGTTGCACTGCCAGAGCGGCTGTTGATCGCCAGATGCACGCGCTCCACGCAGGATCAGCATCGGCATAATCGACAGAATCACGCCGCTGAAAACTCCAGCGAAATACAGCGCATTAACGAAGGAAACCAGGCCGCTGTAGGCCAAGGCAAACGGCGGTACCACCACCAGCAACAGCACGCTGAAACGGCGGAAAGGCTGTTCATCATCCCCCAGGCGGAACTTATCGAAGATATTGGTCAGGAAACTGCCGCCCAATCCCCAATAGGAGGTCAACATTGCGCACAGCGCAAAGATGTTGGCCGAGAAGAAGGCCCATTGCCCGAGCGCCTGGCCCCAGGAAATAGTGGCAACATCGGAAATATTATCCAACCCGCTAAGGGCTATCACCGACAACGGCACCGCCGCCAGCAACACGAAAGTGATTGCCATACCGACGATAATCGCTTTTGGCAGTTGCGCTGGCTTATCCGAGAAACCACGCGCCATTTCGGGCACGATGTACTGCGCGGAGAAGCAGAACACCACCACGCTGAACACCGGCACCATAAAGCGCCAGTCTCCGTCCAGCAGATTGCGCATCTGAGTGGTCTCTTTCAGCAGCGTCGCGATCACCAAGGTGGCAATCATCACCACCATGCCGATGCTGATAAATTTCTCACCACGGCCGATGGCTTTCAGGCCCAGATACAGCACCAGCGCGGCTGGGATAAAGAACAGCAGGCTACCGAGGGCGGGAGAAATACCAAACAGAGATTGCAGCAGTTTGCCGCTGCCGGTCATATAGGCGGTGAGTGCGCCTACGCTGTTGACGCAGACGGAAGCGAACATCAGCCAGGAGCCAAAGCCGCCAACATAGCGCCGGGCTAAACCGCTCAGTTGCAGATGCGCTTGGGTGCGCAGAGTCGATTCAGCCACGTAAAGCATGGTAATGGTGGTCAGGCAACCGACCAGCACCAGCCAGAACAACAGGGGTAAATAGCCAGCCTTGCTGGAGGCGTAGGCGATGGAAAGTACGCCAGCACCGATGTTGGTACCGACGATCATGGCGACTCCTTCGAGGAAACTCAGTGATTTGGCGGGTGCAGATGCCCGCTCCCCGGCGGCAGTCGCCGGGGCAATAGCGATGTTTTCGGAAGGCATAGTTCATCCTTTGCATCCCGGTGGCGCTGGCCACCGGGAAATGTTGAAGTCCAGGGGGTTAACAGCTCACATCGATACACAGGTATTTCAGCTCCAGATATTCTTCAATCCCGTAACGCGATCCTTCACGTCCGAGTCCTGACTGTTTCACGCCGCCAAACGGCGCCACTTCGTTGGAAATCAACCCGGTGTTGATGCCCACCATGCCGTATTCCAAAGCCTCCGGAACCCGCCACTGGCGTGCCGCATTCTGGGTGAACAGATAGGCTGCCAAGCCGAATTCGGTATCGTTGGCCATGGCGATAGCTTCTGCTTCATCATGAAAGCGGAACAGTGGCGCCACCGGGCCGAAGGTTTCTTCTTTGGCAAACAGCATTTGCTGCGTCACACCGGTCACCACCGTCGGCTGGAAGAAGGTGCGGCCCAGCGCGTGTGGCTGCCCGCCGGTGGCAATTTGTGCCCCTTTGATCAGCGCATCATCAATGTGGCTCTGCACTTTTTCCACCGCGCCCTGGTCGATCAGCGGCCCTTGAGTGGTGCCCTCCTGCGTGCCATCCCCCACTTTCAGTTGTTCGACGGCGGCCACCAGCTTATCCACCAGACGATCGTAGATACCGTCCTGCACGTAGATCCGGTTGGCGCAGACGCAGGTCTGGCCGCTGTTGCGGAATTTTGACGCCATAATGCCCGCCACGGCGGCATCCAGATTGGCATCATCAAAGACGATCACCGGCGCGTTACCGCCCAGTTCCAATGAAAGCTTTTTAATCGTCGGTGCGCATTGCGCCATCAGAATGCGGCCCACTTCGGTGGAACCGGTGAAGCTCAGCTTGCGCACCACCGGGCTGTCACACAGCACTTTGCCAACCTGTGCGGCCTCGCCGGTCACCACCTGCAATACGCCCGCCGGGATACCCGCATCCTGCGCTAGCTTGGCCAGCGCCAGTGCGGTCAGCGGCGTCTGCTCAGCCGGTTTAACGATCATGGTGCAACCCGCCGCCAATGCCGGGGCAGCCTTGCGGGTGATCATCGCCGCCGGGAAGTTCCACGGGGTGATCGCCGCGCAGACGCCGATCGGCTGCTTCACCACCACCAAACGTTGCGACGCCAGTGGAGCCTGCAATACCGCGCCGTCAACGCGCTTGGCCTCTTCGGCAAACCAGGTGATAAACGAGGCGGCGTAGGCCACCTCACCGCGTGCTTCGGCCAATGACTTGCCTTGCTCGGCGGTCATCAACTGCGCCAAATCCTCTTGGGCCGCCATCACTTTATCGGCCCAGGCCAGCAGCAGCGCCGAACGCTGTTTGGCCGTCAGCTGTTTCCAGCCGATTTGTGCCTGCTGTGCGGCAACTATCGCCTGCTGAGTTTCTTCCGCACTGACCAGTGGAACCGTGGTCAGTTCTGTACCGGTGGCCGGGTTGATCACCGCTTCACGCTTGCCGCTGCGTGCATCGCACCATTCACCGTTGATCAAGCACTGGCTGCGTAGCAGTTCTGGATTTTGTAATTTCATCGTTCTTGCTCCTTATTGGGCCAGCACGCGGGAAAGGATCGTCAGCGCCTGGCTAAACTGGGCGTCAGGAATGGTCAGCGGATACAGGAAACGGATCACGTTGCCATACACGCCACAACTGAGCAGCAGCAGCCCTTCTTCCTGAGCCTTTTGCTGTACCTGACGGGTAAACTCTGGAGAGGGCTTGCCGGTGGCCGGATCGTTGAACTCCACCGCCACCATCGAACCCTTGGCACGAATATCGGCAATGGCTGGGCAATGTTTACGTGCCTGCTGCAACACTTCCACCAGGTGTTGGCCCAAACGCTGCGAGCGCTGGCACAGCTGTTCTTCTTCGATCACCTCCAGCACCGCCAACGCCGCCGCAACCGCCAACGGGTTACCGGCATAAGTACCGCCCAGCCCGCCCGGTGCCGGCGCATCCATTACCTCGGCACGGCCCGCTACCGCCGACAGCGGCATGCCCCCAGCCAGGCTTTTGGCCATCGTGATCAGATCGGGTTTCACAGCATAATGATCCATCGCGAATAGCTTGCCGGTACGGGCAAAACCGGTCTGCACTTCATCGGCAATCAGCAGAATGCCGTGCTGATCGCACAGCGTGCGCAGCGCCTGCATAAATTCTGGCGGTGCGATATTGAAACCGCCCTCGCCCTGTACCGGCTCCAGCACAATCGCTGCGACCTGTTTAGGGTCGATGTCGGCTTTAAAAATGCGCTCCAGGCTGTTCATCGCCTCTTCGGTGCTGACGCCATGCAGCGCATTCGGATACTGGCCGTGGAACACCGAACCAGGGAACGGGCCAAAGCCCAGTTTGTACGGGGCCACTTTGCCGGTCAGGGCCATGGTCATGTAAGTACGGCCATGGAAGCCACCGCCGAAGGTGATCAGCCCTGGGCGGCCGGTATAGGCGCGGGCAATTTTCACCGCGTTTTCTACCGCTTCCGCCCCGGTGGTAAAGAAGGCGGTTTTGCAGGCCCCATCGATCGGCGCAATCTGGTTGATACGCTCCGCCAGCGCGATATAGCTTTCATACGGGACAATCTGGTAAGCGGTATGGGTGAAGGCTTTGAGCTGTTTTTCAATCGCGGCAATCACTTTCGGGTGGCGGTGGCCGGTATTGAGCACGGCAATGCCCGCAGCGAAATCGATAACCTCATTACCTTCTACATCCCACAAAGTGGCATTCTCCGCGCGCTCTGCGTAATAACCACACATCACACCAATCCCGCGCGGGGTAGCGGCCAAGCGACGTTGATTCAGTTCTGCGTTTTTCATCTTGTTCTCTCCGGACAGTGCCTGTTGTCAATTTTGTTCACAACTACGAAACAATGATGTTTATTTACACAAGATGTGGCTCTATAATCCAGTGCCAGTTACGTTTACTTGAGGGATCCAATTGCGCTCATTGAGTGGTGATCTGTTATTGCAGCGCCTCGGCGATCAGCCTGATGATAAGCTGCATAAGCGGCTATATAATGCGATCCGCACCAGCATTCTGGATGGCAGTCTGCCCCCTTCCAGCCGCTTGCCTGCGTCGCGCGATCTGGCTCAGGAGCTCAGTTTGTCACGCAACACGGTGTTAACCGTTTACGAACAACTACTGGCCGAAGGATATGTATTTTCACGTCAGGGAAGTGGAACCTTCGTCGCAGAAACGGTGCCCGACAGCTATCTCTCCACCGCCAGCCAGCCGATTAGCGAAAATGGCGAGCCACGGCGCGTTGAGCTGTCAAAACGTGGGGCCACTTTGTTGCAGCACGCCAGCGCCAGCCCGAAACAATGGGGGGCTTTTATTCCCGGCGTACCCGATGTTAATGCCTTCCCACATCAGATTTTCAGCAAGATCCAGGCGCGCATCAGCCGCCGCCCTTCGCCACAGCGCCTGACCTACAGCAATCAGGGCGGCAGCCCGGAACTGCAACATGCGCTGGTGGACTATCTGCGCGTGGCACGTTCGGTGCGCTGCTCGCCGCAACAGATCCTGATTACCGAAGGTATTCATCAGGCGATCGACCTGGTCACCCGCATGTTGTGCAATCCAGGGGATGCTGCCTGGATCGAGGAACCGGGCTACTGGGGGATCCGCAATATTCTGCGCATGAACGACGTCAATATTTGCCCGTGCGAAGTGGATGAAGCAGGAATGGTGCCGCCGGAGCACACCTGCGGTGCACCACGGCTGATTTTCGTCACCCCTTCACACCAATATCCACTGGGTTCGGTAATGAGTTTGGCGCGGAGGCAACGGCTGCTGGCGTTAGCACGCCATGCCGGTAGCTGGATTGTGGAAGATGATTATGACAGCGAGTTCCGCTTCTCCGGGCAGCCGATCCCGGCACTGCAAGGATTAGAGGCCGATGCGCCGGTGATTTATATCGGCACCTTCAGCAAGACGCTGTATCCGGCCCTGCGGTTGGGTTATATGGTGCTGCCAAAACCGCTGGTGAAGGAGTTCAAAATCGCCCATGCCGAGCTGTATCGCGGGGGCCACCTGTTGATCCAGACGGCGCTGGCGCAGTTTATTCAGGAAGGTCATTACACGGCCCACATCCGCCGTATGCGTTTGCTGTATGCCAAGCGTCGCGCGTTTCTTAGCGCGCTGATTGAGCAGCATTTGGGTAAACAGGCCTTGAGTGAGTTCAACAGCAATGCCGGGCTGCACCTGATCCTCAATCTACCCAACGATGCCGACGATGTCGCGATTGCCGCCGCTGCCAGCACGCGCGGGGTATTAGTGCGGGCACTGTCGCGTTATTACATGCAGCCCAGCGCCCGGCGCGGCCTGCTGATGGGGTTTGCCTGTGTGCCGGAAGAACAGATGGCAGCGGCGTTCAGCGTGTTGCTGGAATGCATTTATTCTCAGGAAAGTTAAAAAGACAAAGGCGACCCGATGGATTAATGCGAGTCAGTTAAGCGCAAAGCGGCATAATCATGCATCAATGGCTCAAGGAGTCGCCCCCTCTCCCTGTGGGAGAGGGCCGGGGTGAGGGGCTTTTAGTGCGGTAGTCATCCCCTCACCCTCTCCCCAAAGGCGGTCTCTTATACACAACGTGTTCGTCTCTGTAAGTCAGGTGTAATGGGAATTGCCGTAAAAGATCATAATCCGATGGAACAATAATGGACGGCAATTACAGGGCCCAAGGCGGGGCCCTGCACCCACGCCTACGCTTAACATGGCCTGCCCGCTGCGCGGGT
>JBAQHZ010000129.1:0-4723 GCA_049288585.1 Chania sp. | reverse complement strand
GGCACGGGAACAAGGGTTATTTCGCCAGCCAGAGCAGGCCGCGCAGTTGTTTGATGCCGAGGGTGAACAGCAACTGAGTAACCCGTTGCTTGCTTCATGGGGCAAACTGGGGCGTGACCATCTGTATTTGCTTTCACAGATGGATGCAGTTCAGGAAATCGATGCCTTTGTCGATATTCCGCCAGACGGTTTGCTGCATGCCATTCAGCACGACATGCTGGAGCTGGAAGATCACTCGGTGATCGGTACCACGCTGGAAACGTTTGAGCACAGTGGCAATAAACGGCTACTGGACCCGCAGGATCGCTCTCTCAGCCTGCATGCCTGCCACAGCCCGCAGCGTGAAGTTGAAGTGCTGCACGATCAACTGCTGGCGATGCTGGCCGAAGATCCTCTGCTGACAGCGCGCGATATCATCGTGATGGTGGCAGATATTGACAGCTATACCCCCTATATCCAGGCGGTTTTCGGCAATGCGTCTGCTGAGCGCTACCTGCCGTTTGCCATCTCTGACCGCAAGGCCAGCCAGGCACATCCTGCTTTACAGGCTTTTATCTCACTGCTTGATTTACCACAGAGTCGTTTTACCTCAGAGCAGGTATTAGCACTGTTGGAGGTGCCAGCGTTGGCCGCCCGTTTTTCCATTCAGGAAGAGGGCTTACGCTTGCTGCGCCATTGGACGGGTGAAGCGGGCGTGCGATGGGGGTTGGACGATGACAACGTGCGTGAATTGGCATTGCCGGCAACCGGTCAGCACACTTGGCGGTTTGGCATTACCCGTATGTTGCTGGGATATGCGATGGACAGTAATGCGGGTGATTGGCAGGGGGTATTGCCGTATGACGAATCAAGCGGATTGGTGGCAGAGCTGGCCGGGCAACTGGCCGATCTACTGTCTCAGCTCAGCGACTGGCGGAAGATCCTGAGTGAGGAGCGATCGCTGGCCGAATGGCTACCATTGTGCCGTCGCTTGCTTGATAGCTTCTTTAAGACGGACAGTGAAACGGAAGAAGCATTAGCGCTGATTGAACGGGACTGGTTGAAGATCATCGAGTATGGGTTATCGGCTCGCTACCCCGATACCGTGCCGCTAACGCTGCTGCGCAATGAATTGGCGGCTCGGCTCGATCAGCAACGTATCAGCCAGCGTTTTCTAGCCGGCCAGATCAACTTCTGTACCTTGATGCCGATGCGTTCCATTCCGTTCAAGGTGGTCTGCCTGCTGGGGATGAACGATGGAGTTTATCCACGTACTTTACCGCCGTTAGGTTTTGACCTGATGGCTCAACAGGTTAAGCGCGGCGATCGCAGCCGCCGTGATGATGACCGATTTCTGTTCCTGGAGGCGCTCCTCTCGGCCCAACAGCGGCTCTATATCAGCTTTATTGGCCGCTCGATTCAGGATAATAGCGAGCGCTATCCGTCGGTGCTGGTTACTGAACTGCTGGAGTACCTGGAGCAGAGCTATTGTTTACCGGGTGATGAGGCCTGCAATGCAGACGTCAGTGCGCATCGGGTAGGCAAACATTTACTTAAGTGGCACCCCCGCATGCCGTTTGCTGCCGAAAACTTCCTGCCGGGGAGTGAAACACAAAGCTATGCCGTAGAGTGGCTGCCAGCGGCAGATGGGCGTGGGGCTGCCTATCCGGCGTTTAATCAACCATTGCTGGTTGAAGAAAAAACCCAGATTTCGCTGGATGAGTTGCTGCGCTTCTATCGCCATCCAATACGGGCGTTTTTTCAATTGCGTCTCGGCGTCAATTTCATTCTGGAAGAGACCGAACTACCGGAAGAAGAACCTTTTATTCTGGATAACCTCAGCCGCTATCAATTCAACAGCCAATTGCTGAATACCTTGATAGAGCAAGAAGATACAGCGCGGTTATTCCAGCGGGTGCGTGCGTCCGGTGGTTTACCCTATGGGGCATTTGGTGAGATCTACTGGCAAACTCAGCAGGAAGAGATGAGCGAACTGGCTGAACGGGTACGCAATGAGCGGCAGGAAAACAGCAGCCTGGAGTTGGATATTGACGTTGCGGGCATACGTATCAGCGGTTGGCTGCATCAAGTCCAACAGGATGGCCTGCTGCGTTGGCGGCCAGCCACGCTTTCGGCGGTAGATGGCATTTTGCTTTGGCTGGAACACCTGGTGTATTGCTGTGCCGGTGGCACGGGAACCAGCCGCATGTTCGGGCGCAAGAATTCCATCTGGCGTTTTGCGGCACTCTCCGCCGTGGAGGCCCATGACCAGTTGGCCGAACTGGTTGCTGGTTATCAGCGTGGGTTGTCACAGCCCTTGATGTTGTTAAACAAAAGCGGTTGGGCGTGGTTGAGCCAGTGTTATCAGGCGGAAACGCAGCAGATTGACTGGGCTGAAGAGGTACAAGTCAAGGCGCGCGCCAAGCTGCTGCAAACCTGGCAGGGGGATCAACGGATACCGGGGGAAGGGGAAGATCCCTATATCCAGCGAGTTTTCCGGCAAATGGATAACGTCTATCTTGAGCAAATTCTTGGTGAAACCGAACGTTACCTGCTGCCAGTGGCACGTAATAACCTTGGATAATAATCCTTAGGTGGTACTGATTAGTGGGAGATGATAAAAAATAGCTAGATTTATATTCAACCATTGAGGTTGTCTCCGGTCTTACATGGCGTACAGACATGAGATGCGTTGCCTTTCAAGCGGTGTAACTTGAAGTCTTTTTATTTTTTTCGTTTTGTAGAGTGCCGTTAACGTTAGGGAATCGGCGTAGCGGCAAGATAATAGGGGTTTATTTTGGATATGCGCAGACAGTTGGTCCGCATTACTGGGCTGGTGTTGTTAGTTATGTTTTGGGTGCCGTTAAGCTGGTCTGCCCAAGGATGGCAACCACTGGCGGAGAAGATCCACAAAAGCGATCACGATCCGCGCCATTATCAGGCAATCAAATTGGCGAACGGGATGACGGTGCTGCTGGTTTCCGACGCACAGGCACCGAAATCACTGGCTGCGCTGGCGTTGCCGGTCGGGTCGCTGGAAAACCCAGCCAGTCAGCTCGGATTGGCCCATTACCTGGAACACATGGTCTTGATGGGATCCAGGCGCTATCCAGAAGCAGAAAACCTCGCTGAATTCCTGAAAAAACATGGCGGCAGCCATAACGCGAGTACCGCCTCTTACCGTACCGCTTTTTATCTGGAAGTGGAAAATAACGCGCTGGAAGCGGCGGTGGATCGTATGGCCGATGCCATTGCAGAACCGCTGTTGGATCCAGGCAATGCCGATCGTGAACGCAATGCGGTGAATGCCGAACTGACTATGGCCCGTTCTCGTGACGGCATGCGCATGGCTCAGGTCAGAGCCGAAACGCTGAACCCTGAACACCCCAGTGCCCGTTTTGCCGGTGGTAACCTTGAAACACTGAAGGATAAACCGGGTAGCAAACTGCACGATGAACTGACCGGGTTTTATCAACGTTATTATTCTGCCAATCTGATGATGGGGGTTTTATACAGCAACCAGTCACTGACGGACATGGCGGAACTGGCGGCCAAAACCTTTGGCCGTATACCAAACCGTGAGGCGCAAGTGCCGCCAATCACTGTTCCTAGTGTGACCGCTGAGCAGCAGGGTATCATCATTCATTACGTGCCAGCGCAACCGAGCAAACAACTGAAAGTTGAGTTCCGCATCGACAATAACAGCGCGGAGTTTCGCAGCAAAACCGATACCTATATCAGCTACCTGATTGGTAACCGCAGCAAGAATACGCTTTCCGACTGGCTGCAAAAGCAAGGGTTGGCTGATGCCATCAATGCCGGTGCCGATCCTATGGTCGATCGCAACGGAGGTATTTTCTCGATCAACGTTTCACTGACCGACAAAGGCCTGATGGAACGTGACAAGGTGGTTGCGGCCATCTTCAGTTATTTGAACATGTTGCGCAGTGAAGGGATCAAACAAAGTTATTTTGATGAGATTGCCGACGTCCTGAATCTGGACTTCCGCTATCCGTCGATTACACGCAATATGGATTATATCGAATGGCTGGTAGATACCATGCTGCGTGTGCCGATCGAGCACACGCTGGATGCCCCCTATCTGGCAGACCGCTTCGATCCGCAAGCCATTACAGAACGTTTGAACCAGATGACACCGCAGAATGCGCGCATCTGGTTTATCAGCCCGGATGAGCCGCATAACAAAACGGCTTACTTCGTTGAAGCCCCTTATCAGGTCGACAAAATTACGCCGGAGCGATTCGAGAAGTGGCAGCAGTTGGGCAAAGGGATTGTGCTTTCTCTGCCGGGGCTGAACCCTTATATCCCTGATGATTTTACCCTGAACACGCCGCCGCACGAGTTTACCAAACCAGAAATGGTGGTGAACCAGCCGGGTCTGCGGGTGTTGTATATGCCGAGCCGTTATTTTGCCGATGAGCCTAAAGCCGATGTCACCGTGGCTTTACGCAATCCCAAGACCATGGATTCTGCACGCAATCAGGTGCTGTTTTCCCTGATGGATTATCTCGCTGGTCTTTCGCTCGATCAGTTGAGTTATCAGTCTTCCGTCGGCGGGCTGAGCTTCTCCATCTCACCAAATAATGGCCTGATGTTTAATGCCAGCGGTTTTACCCAGCGTTTACCACAGTTGCTGACTTCGCTGATTGAAGGGTATTCCAGCTTCACGCCAACCGATGAGCAACTAGCGCAGGCTAAATCCTGGTATCTGCAACAGCTGGAT
>JBAQHZ010000128.1:0-1765 GCA_049288585.1 Chania sp. | reverse complement strand
TGCTGTGGTACGGCGAAAAAATTCACGTTGCGGTGGCAAAAGCCATTCCGAGCGTGGGCGTTGATACGCCAGAAGATTTGCAGCGCGTGCGGGACTGCATTAAAAACTGATTATTCTGTCGGCCAGATCACTCTGGCCGCTTCATTTCTTGCTCTTTTATCTCCATTTTATTGATCTGCGTTGAAGAATTTCGTTGTCTACCGTTCAATGATGTAGGGTGCGTTTCCTTAATCTAGAGGATTTTGCCCAATGGAGCAGTTGCGTGCCGAATTGAGTGTGGTGCTGGGTGAATCAATCGGTCGCCTGGAGCGTGTCAGCGAGCAGCCTTATGCACATATGTATTCGCTGTATGATCAACAGGATCACGCGATTCCGTTGATGGCGAAAAGCTTTGTTTGTGAGGGGATCGCGCAGCAGGAGGCTTATAAGCTCTCCATGTTGGCCCGTGAAGGGGACATTCGACTGCCGACGGTTTATGGCATGGTGTACAGCCACCAATCCCCTTATAAAGAGATTTTGTTGATCGAGCGCTTGCGCGGCGTCTCGGTTGAAGCACCCACGCGAACCCCCGATCGCTGGCACATGCTGATGGACCAGATCATCGACGGTGTATTGGCTTGGCACCGTATCGATAGCCACGGCTGCGTCGGTACGGTAGACAGCACCCAGGAAAATGATTGGTTCTGCTGGTATCAGCAGCGTGTTGAAGTGCTGTGGTCAACGCTCAGTAATCTCAACTCGCCGCTGTTCACCATGGCCGATCGCCGTCTGCTTTATCGCACGCGAGAAGCGCTGCCCAATTTCTTTGCCAGTTTTGACGATCCTTGCGTGTTGGTGCACGGCAATCTTTCGCTGCGCAGCATGCTGAAAGATGCCAAAACCGATCAGCTGTTGGCGATGCTCAATCCTGGGATGATGCTGTGGGCGCCACGGGAGTATGAGCTGTTCAGGCTGTGCGAAGCCGGGATGCCGGATCAGTTGCTGTTTCGCTATCTGCAACGCGCACCAGTGGCAGAGCTGTTCCTGGTGCGTCGCTGGCTGTATGCGGTGTGGGAAGCGGTGGGCCGGATGATTCACACCGGCAAGCTGGATCGCATGCTGTTCGATCAGGCGGCAAAACAGTTGCTGCCCTGGCTTGCCGATTAATTACTGCGAGTCTGACACTGTTTCGTGATCCCCTTTTAGCTGCTGCCACAGGCTGCCAAGGGTTTCATACACCGCACGCTCACTGTGGCCGAGGAATATTGAAGATGGCATGACCCGATCCCAAATATTTAACGGTGAACTGATCGCCAGTTGGTTGGCCGGAGCCGGGATCGGGTGTAACCCTTGGGCTTCGAAAAAACGCATCGCGCGCGGTAGATGGTTAGCAGAAGTCACCAGAATAAAGGGTTTCTCTCCCACTAACTTAGCCACTTGCGCGGCTTCTTGTTCCGTATCCAACGGGCGATCCAGAATCACGATATCGCGGTGTGGCACCCCTAGGCTTTCAGCCACGCGCGCTGCGGTGGCGGCATTGCTCAAGGTATTGGCCCCGCGAGCGCCGGTAAACACCATCTTGCTACCGGGATGAGAGAGGTATAGCCTGACACCTTCCGTGACCCTCGGCAGGCTGTTGCCGATCAGGTTTGAACTCGGTGCCCAGTCTGGGTTGAAAGTGTAACCACCGCCCAGCACCACGATATAATCAACCCGATCGTCGCCCCGGTAAGTGACATAGTGGGATTCGAGCGGCCGCAGTAAACGATCGGCTACCGGTTGCAGG
>JBAQHZ010000127.1:0-6438 GCA_049288585.1 Chania sp. | reverse complement strand
TCATAATCCCCAGGAGCTTACACCAGTAAGTGACTGGGGTGAGTAACGCAGCCAACACCCAAGCAACTTGAAGTATGAAGGGTATATAAGGTGATAAGGAGCCATTATGGACGATCACCCCGGAGCTTTTATTATTCTGCGTTGTTAACGCAATAATGATTACGTTAACAACGCCAATTCGATAAATTCCACTCTGTGCATATTCACCTGTTAATACAGGCGAGGCCAGCCTGTGCGCAGAGTAAAATAAGAGAATAGCGTTATGACCTATATTAAAGAAAAAACACGTCGCCGTGATAAAAGCCGCGAACCTTATGCCATCGCGCTTGAGGCAAAGAACAGCCTCGATCAGACGCTGGCAAATTTGAACTGTAGCCGCACCGGATTAACCCAGGAAGATGCTCAAGAGCGTTTGCAACACTTTGGCACCAATCAGGTGGCCCATGAGAAAGCTCCCCATGCGTTGGTGCAATTAGTCAGCGCGTTTAATAACCCGTTTATTTTTGTCTTGATAGTGTTGGCAGGGATCAGTTTCTTTACCGACTATTGGCTTCCGGCCCGGCACGGTGAAGAAACTGAGCTCACCGGCGTGATCATCATTCTGGTGATGGTGACGCTGAGCGGTTTGCTGCGTTTCTGGCAGGAATACCGTACCAACAAAGCTGCCGAATCGCTGAAATCGATGGTGCGTACTACCGCCACGGTGTTGCGCCGCAGCAGTTTCAGCGCTCAGGCACTGGTAGTGGAAATCCCTATCGGTGAATTGGTACCGGGCGACATTATCCAACTTTCCGCCGGGGATATGGTGCCAGCGGATGTGCGTTTGCTCAGTTCTCGCGATCTGTTTATCAGCCAGGCCATCTTGACCGGGGAAGCGATCCCGATCGAGAAATATGACGCGTTGGGTAGCGTCAGCCAGAAATCGACCGAAGCCGATGCTTCTAGCGAAAGTGAGTTGCTCGAACTATCGAACATTTGCCTGATGGGCACCAACGTTGCCAGTGGTACCGCATCGGCAGTGGTGGTAGCGACCGGTGGCCGTACCTATTTCGGTTCTCTGGCCAAGTCGATCGTCGGTTCCCGCTCGCAAACCGCGTTTGATCGGGGGGTGAACAGCGTCAGTTGGCTGTTGATCCGCTTTATGCTGGTGATGGTGCCTATTGTTCTGCTGATCAACGGTTTCACCAAAGGGGACTGGTCAGAAGCTGCGCTATTTGCACTGGCGGTGGCCGTTGGCCTGACGCCAGAAATGCTGCCGATGATTGTCAGTTCCAACCTGGCGAAAGGCGCTATTGCCATGGCGCGCCGCAAAGTGGTGGTCAAGCGGCTGAATGCCATTCAGAATTTTGGGGCGATGGACGTACTCTGTACCGATAAAACCGGCACATTGACCCAGGATCGTATCATCCTTGAGCATCATCTGGATGTGAACGGCAACAAAGATAATCATGTACTGCATCTGGCCTGGCTTAACAGCTTCCATCAAAGCGGGATGAAAAACCTGATGGATCAGGCGGTGATCCGCTTCGGGCGTGGTAAACCGGGCGTTGAAGCGCTTGGGCGCTACAGCAAAGTGGATGAACTGCCGTTTGATTTCGTGCGCCGCCGCCTATCCATTGTGGTACAGGATGAAGAACAGCGTCAGTTGCTGATCTGCAAAGGGGCGGTGGAAGAGATGCTGGAGATCGCCACCCACGTGCGCGAAGGGCAGCAGGTGCTGGAAATTGATGATGCACGTCGTGCCACTTTGCAGGCGCTGGCCTGCGAGTACAACGAAGATGGTTTTCGCGTGCTGGTGTTGGCCACTCGCGATCTGGGGCATGAAGGTTGCACGCTGCCACTCAGCGTGGCGGACGAGCGCGACCTGGTGATTGAAGGGCTGCTGACCTTCCTCGATCCGCCGAAAGAAAGTGCACAGGAAGCGATTGCGGCATTACAGGAAAATGGCGTAGCGGTGAAAGTGTTGACTGGCGACAACCCGGTGATCACCTGCAAGATTTGCCGTGACGTTGGGCTGGAGCCAGGGGAGCCGCTTTCGGGCTTGGAAATCGAACAGATGGATGACGTTCGGCTGGCACGTGAAGTGGAGCAGCGCACGGTATTCACCAAACTGACGCCGTTGCAGAAATCACGCGTACTGAAGATGTTGCAAGCCAATGGTCATACCGTCGGTTTCCTGGGGGACGGCATCAACGATGCTCCGGCGTTGCGCGATGCTGACGTGGGGATTTCCGTTGATACCGGTACTGACATTGCTAAAGAATCGGCCGATATCATCCTGCTTGAAAAGAACCTGATGGTACTGGAAGAAGGGGTGATCAAAGGGCGTGAAACCTTCGGTAATATCATCAAATACCTGAACATGACCGCCAGTTCCAACTTCGGCAACGTGTTCTCGGTCTTGGTAGCCAGTGCATTTATTCCTTTCCTGCCGATGCTGGCGATCCACCTGCTATTGCAGAACCTGATGTATGACATTTCCCAATTGTCGCTGCCGTGGGACAAGATGGACAAAGAGTTCCTGCGCAAACCCCGTAAGTGGGATGCCAAGAACATTGGCCGCTTCATGCTGTGGATCGGGCCAACATCGTCTATTTTCGATATCAGCACCTATGCCCTGATGTGGTTCGTGTTTGCCGCCAATAGCATAGAACATCAGGCACTGTTCCAGTCTGGCTGGTTCATTGAAGGGCTGTTATCACAAACGCTGGTGGTACATATGTTACGTACCCAGAAGATCCCGTTCATCCAGAGCACGGCAGCGTTGCCCGTGTTGCTGACCACTGGGCTGATTATGGCGCTCGGTATCTATATCCCGTTCTCACCGCTCGGGGCCTGGGTTGGGCTACAACCGTTGCCTTGGGAGTACTTCCCTTGGTTGGCGGCAACGCTGGTTAGCTACTGTGTAGTAGCACAGCTGATGAAACGTTTCTACATCCGCCGTTTCGGGGAGTGGCTATAACAATTTCTTCACCAGCAGACCTAACATAATGGTCAGCGTAAAAGAAAACAGCGTACCGAGTAACACATACTCGGTACGCATTTTATCCCCTGTTTGCCGCAGATCGCCAAAGCGAAAAATAGACTTTGCTGCCAGCAGAAAACCGATGGCCGGTATCTGGCCGATCAGCACAAACGTCAGAATCAACGTCCTTTCCAGATAACCAATTTGTTTACCGGCGCGTAGCAGCGAATCATTATCGGCTTTGGCACTGAGCGGCATTTGCGGTGCCCAGTGCGCCAGTAGCTGCCCAATCAGAATACCCATTGGCGTATAAATCAGTAGATAGGCCACTAGCATCAGGCTAAGTTGCCAACCAGACATCTGCTGCCATGCGGTATACAGCAATATGCCTGCATTGGGGCTGAGATACAGCCACAGGCACAGGATGACGGCCAGATGCAAACTCTGGTCGAGTAAAAGACTGCCTACCGGGTTCATACGGGTGAGCCAAGTGACTTTCATCAAGTCGATCAGGTAATGGCTGATGCTGATTATCAGGAGAGTACTCAACACGTCTAGCGATGATAACCTGCCGTGCAGCAATCCAAATACAGAGATGACAAAGGCTGCTAGCGCACCATGTAGCAGGGCATGCAACAAGAGGAAACGTGAACGGCTGCGATTTTGGGTTTTATCCTTTACCCAACTGAGTGGCTGTAAGGGAAAGTCGGCAACCAGATGCACGACCAGCAGCCAGATCAACAGTGGGGCGTAGGTTAAATCCATCATTAGGTTATCCTGTTAATCGCCGTGATAAATCGCATGATCTCTTCGAAGGCCGCTCGTTTTAAGGTGGCAGATATCGTTGAGGTGGCTTTCTGTAATGCTGTAGCTACGCCCTTGTTGGTGTCGGTAAACATTCGGGTCTGGACAATTTTAGCTTCGGTCTGTGACAAGCGGCCAATGACATGATCTAACATTGGCAGTAGATCGCTGACAATAACGTTGATTTTATCATTGTCGGTTTTCAGAGCCAGATAGCAATTTTTTGCCATGTTATCCAGAGAGTTGCCGGAGTTGAGGAATGCGCTGCCATAACCGGCGTTTTTCGTCTGCCGGGTCCCCAGGCCTATCGCTAGCCGAGCATCCCAATGAACGGCATCTACGGCCCGCAGTGCTATGCGGATATACACTGCCAGAAATAATCCCTGGTTTGGCTTCGAAACTAGCTGGAAACTGTCACCGCGAAAGATGTCGTATTGCTGCAGGTACTTGGCCTGTTGCAGTTCTGAGAGCAAACCATCGAGATGGGCGATGTAACTCGCTGTATCAACCTGCTGCGAATTCACCAAATCGCCGGTGATTACGCTGATTTGTGCTTTCATTTTTTTGGCCAGCAAGAGAGAAAATCGTCACAATAAGTTCGCATCCAGAGACGAATTTGTCAAATATTCGTATCTAAAGGCGAATTTGATAACAATTCGTCTCTGGATACGAATTTATCCAGGTGGCCGCCATCAACCGTGATAGCTTTTTATTGGCTCTTAATGTGGATTTAACTTAACAGGGCTATATTAGGCGTAGATTGAATATTGAGACGAGAGGGGAGCATGAAACGTAAGTTTGCACCGAGTCAGATCTTTTTCCACTGGGCGATTTTTATTCTGGTGGCACTCACCTATGCCGTGATGGAGCTCAAAGGGATTGCCCCTAAGGGCAGCAATATGAGGGAGTGGATGAAAACGCTGCATTATACCTTTGGGATTACGGTACTGATCCTGATGTTAATGCGTGTTGCCCTCAAGTTTGCCTATAAAGACCCGGAGATCATACCACCGCCCCCACGCTGGCAGATCCGTTTAGCCAAAGCGACCCATGGCATTCTTTACCTGATGTTTATCTGCCTGCCGCTGCTGGGGGGCTTATCGCTATATTATGGCAACGTGGAATGGTCATTTCTCTCATATCCGATGCCGGTTGCGGGCCTGCCGAATGCCGACATGCAGCATAATCTGAAGGAAATCCATGAGCTGGTTGCGGATGTTGGATACTTTATTGTCGGTATTCATGCGGTCGGAGCGCTGTTTCATCACTACATTATGCTGGATAACACCTTGATCAGAATGATGCCGGGTAAAAAGTAAAGGATCCAATGCGTTTAGCTCGCAGGGATAAACCGGCATGTGATCTGCAAGGCATCTTTGGTTGATTGTTACGTGCGTGTTACAAAAATGGACTATTGTTTTCTCTCGTTTTGCTAACCAGCAGCGCGTTTCCACACTGCGGAGCGCAGGGAGAGAACAGATGAATCAGCGGGAATTAGAAGGCACCATTGTCACCGATTTTTCCAAGCGTATGAGCTATGGCGATTATCTGTGCCTGGATCAGTTACTGGTCTGCCAACAACCTCTTTCCAACCCTCAGCATCATGACGAGATGCTGTTTATCGTGCAGCATCAAACGTCTGAATTATGGATGAAATTGATGCTGCACGAACTACAGGCCGCACGGCTGTTGGTTCAGCAGGATAAGCTCAGTCATTGTTTTAAAATCCTGGCCAGGGTGAAGCAAATCCAGCGGCTGTTGTTTGAGCAGTGGGCAGTATTGGAAACCTTGACGCCATCGGAGTATGTCGAGTTCCGTAGGGTACTTGGCAATTCCTCGGGTTTTCAGTCCCACCAATATCGTTCAATAGAGTTTTTGCTCGGTAACAAGAATGCGGCGATGCTAGCGGTATTCAGCGCTGATGCAGAAAAACATGCTGCGTTAAAAACGCTGCTGGAAGCGCCCAGCTTGTACGATGAATACCTGCTTTACCTTTCTCGCCAGGGTTTACCCATTCCGCAGGCGTGCATTGAACGTGACTGGACGCAACCTTATCAGCGTAATCCAGACTTGTTACCCGTGTTCAAACAGATCTACGATAATCCTCAAACTCACTGGGAAGCCTATGAAATGGCGGAAAAGCTGGTGGATATAGAAGAGAGTTTCCATCTGTGGCGTTTCCGTCATATGAAAACGGTGGAACGAATCATCGGGTTTAAATCAGGCACCGGGGGTTCCAGCGGCGTCAGTTTTCTGAAAAAAGCCTTGGAGCTGACCTTTTTCCCGGAACTATTGGACGTGCGGACCGAAATTGGTTCCTGACCACTAATGACAAAAGGAGAGGGTGATGGCCATAAGAATTGAACAGAAGGCAGCAGAAAAGGTGGTGGGGTTACGAGTTGTCGGGCCTTATGCGCAATCCATTCCACCAGGATGCCAGCGCCTAATGGCATGGCAAAAACAGCATGGGATCCCTGCGGGGAAATGGTTGGTGCTGTACTGGGACGATCCCGCTGAAGTCGCCCCAGAAAGGCAGCGTGCCGATGTGGTAATTACAGTTGCAGAAGATTTTACGTTACCGGTGGGCGTCTATACCCAAAATAATTCAAGTTGCTTGTAGGCGGCAACTGAACGAAGCCCCAGGAGCTTACTCAAGTAAGTGACTGGGG
>JBAQHZ010000126.1:0-8755 GCA_049288585.1 Chania sp. | reverse complement strand
GTTTTTGGCTGTTTGCCCCAAAACAGCAAAAACAGTTTCATACGTCACTCAGCATACCCCTTGGGGTACGGAGAGAACAAACGTCATGTCTGTGTCCCTTTACAGCGGAAAAGTTGCACGCAAGCTGCTGTTCCTGCAGTTAATGACTTTTGTTCTGATCAGCGCTGCTTTCGGGCTGAAAAGCCTGGAATGGAGCGGTTCGGCGTTGGCGGGTGGTTTTGCTGCCTGGTTGCCTAATGCCATGTTTATGCTGTTTGCCTTGCGCCATCAGGCGCAAACGCCAGCACCCGGTAGGGTTGCATGGTCGTTTGCTGTTGGCGAGGGTTTGAAGGTCGTGATCACCATTGTGTTGTTGATCGTGGCGCTTGGGGTGTTCAAAGCGGTTTTTGTCCCGCTTGGCATAACCTATTTAGCGGTGTTAGTGGTGCAGATAGTGGCACCGACCGTGATTAACCGTTACCGAACTTAACTCAATAAAGGGTAAGAGGCATCATGTCTGCAGGAGCAATCAACACTCCACAGGAGTATATCGGTCACCATCTGACGCATCTTCAGATCGGGACGGGATTCTGGTCGATTAACCTCGACTCAATGTTTTTCTCCGTTGTTCTCGGGGTTGTCTTCCTGGCAATTTTCCGTAAAGTGGCCAAAAGCGCCACCAGCGGTGTTCCCGGCAAGCTGCAAACCGCTGTTGAACTGCTTGTTGGGTTTGTCGACAACAGCGTGAAAGATATGTATCACGGTAAGAGCAAGGTGATCGCACCGCTGGCGCTGACCGTGTTCGTCTGGGTGTTCCTGATGAACATGATGGACCTGATTCCGGTAGATTTCCTGCCGCACCTCGGTACGATGGCAGGCCTGCCTGCGCTGCGTGTGGTGCCTACCGCTGACGTTAACATCACGTTATCAATGGCGTTGGCCGTATTTGTCCTGATTCTGTTCTATAGCATCAAAATGAAAGGCATTGGCGGGTTTGCTAAAGAGTTAACCATGCAGCCGTTCAACCATCCGTTATTTATTCCAATCAACCTGATTCTTGAAGGTGTCAGCCTGCTGTCCAAACCTGTTTCTCTGGGTCTGCGACTGTTCGGCAACATGTATGCGGGTGAGTTGATCTTCATCCTTATTGCCGGCCTGTTGCCGTGGTGGTCACAGTGGATCCTGAGCTTGCCTTGGGCGATCTTCCACATTCTGATCATTACGCTTCAAGCCTTTATTTTCATGGTTCTGACGATTGTCTATCTGTCGATGGCATCTGAAGAGCACTGATTTTCTTAAAACACTTGCACTTTTAAACTGAAATAAACTGGAGACTGTCATGGAAAACCTGAATATGGATCTGCTGTACATGGCTGCCGCTATTATGATGGGTTTAGCGGCAATCGGTGCTGCGATCGGTATCGGCATCCTGGGTGGTAAATTCTTGGAAGGCGCTGCACGTCAGCCTGATCTGATTCCTCTGCTGCGTACACAGTTCTTTATCGTTATGGGTCTGGTTGACGCCATCCCGATGATCGCTGTTGGTCTGGGTCTGTACGTGATGTTTGCTGTCGCGTAAGTCGAGATTTTTTTCGACAAAGAAACCACATTATTAACTTTTAAAGAGGCATTGTGCTGTGAATCTTAACGCAACAATCCTCGGCCAGGCTATCTCGTTCATCCTGTTTGTCTGGTTCTGTATGAAGTATGTATGGCCGCCGATCATGGCTGCCATTGAGAAGCGTCAGAAAGAAATTGCTGACGGTCTCGCTTCTGCAGAGCGTGGCAAAAAAGATTTGGACTTAGCGCAAGCCCATGCGACCGACCAGCTGAAAACTGCTAAAGCAGAAGCTCAGGTGATCATCGAGCAAGCCAACAAACGCAAAGCTCAGATCATGGATGAAGCGAAAGCAGAAGCCGAGCAGGAACGTAACAAAATCGTGGCTCAGGCTCAGGTTGAGATCGAAGCTGAACGTAAGCGCGCTCGTGAAGAGTTGCGTAAGCAAGTCGCGATGCTGGCAATTGCTGGCGCCGAGAAGATTATCGAACGTTCCGTGGATGAAGCTGCTAACAGCGACATCGTTGATAAACTGGTCGCTGAACTGTAAGGAGGGAGGGGCTGATGTCTGAATTTATCACTGTAGCTCGCCCCTACGCCAAAGCAGCTTTTGACTTTGCCGTTGAGAACCAAAGCGTAGAGCGCTGGCAGCAAATGCTAGCGTTTACTGCTGAAGTCACCCGTAATGAACAGATGGCCGAATTGCTTTCCGGTGCTGTTGCACCAGATACGCTGTCCAAAACGTTCACTGCGGTATGTGGTGATGAGCTCGACGAACATGGCCAGAACTTTATCCGCGTAATGGCCGAAAATGGACGTTTACTGGTTCTTCCTGCGGTACTGCAACAGTTCATTGAACTGCGCGCTGCGCTGGAATCCACTATCGAAGTCGACGTGCTCTCTTCGAGCACACTGAGCGATAAACAGCAGGCCAATATTGCCGCTGCGATGGAAAAACGTCTGTCACGCAAAGTTAAGCTGAATTGCAAAATTGACAAGTCTGTACTGGCCGGCGTAATTATCCGTGCTGGCGATATGGTGATTGATGGCAGCGTTCGCGGTCGTCTTGAACGCCTGGCAGACGTCTTGCAGTCTTAAGGGGACTGGAGCATGCAACTGAATTCCACCGAAATCAGCGAACTGATCAAGCAGCGCATTGCTCAGTTCAATGTGGTGAGCGAAGCTCACAATGAAGGTACTATCGTTTCCGTCAGTGACGGGATCATCCGCGTACACGGTCTGGCCGATGTTATGCAGGGCGAGATGATCGCACTGCCAGGCAACCGTTATGCAATCGCATTGAACCTGGAGCGTGACTCTGTAGGTGCCGTGGTAATGGGTCCGTACGCGGATCTGGCCGAAGGCATGAAGGTAAAATGTACCGGCCGTATCCTGGAAGTTCCAGTTGGCCGTGGCCTGCTGGGCCGCGTGGTCAACACTCTGGGTGCACCTATCGACGGTAAAGGCGCGGTTGAGCATGACGGCTTCTCTCCGGTTGAAACCATCGCACCTGGCGTTATCGAGCGTCAGTCGGTCGATCAGCCTGTACAGACGGGTTATAAGTCTGTTGATGCCATGATCCCAATCGGCCGTGGCCAGCGTGAGCTGGTGATCGGTGACCGTCAAACCGGTAAAACCGCTCTGGCGATCGATGCGATCATCAACCAGCGCGACTCCGGTATCAAATGTGTTTACGTGGCTATCGGCCAGAAAGCGTCCACCATCGCTAACGTGGTGCGCAAACTGGAAGATCACGGTGCACTGGCCAACACCATCGTGGTTGTGGCTACCGCATCTGAATCTGCTGCACTGCAATATCTGGCTCCGTATGCCGGTTGCGCAATGGGTGAATACTTCCGTGACCGCGGTGAAGATGCTCTGATTGTTTACGATGACCTGTCCAAACAGGCCGTTGCTTATCGTCAGATTTCCCTGCTGCTTCGTCGTCCACCAGGTCGTGAAGCTTATCCTGGTGACGTATTCTATCTGCACTCCCGTTTGTTGGAGCGTGCAGCGCGTGTTAACGCTGAATACGTTGAAGCCTTCACCAAAGGTGAAGTTAAAGGGAAAACTGGCTCACTGACCGCTCTGCCGATCATTGAAACCCAGGCGGGTGACGTTTCCGCGTTCGTTCCGACCAACGTAATTTCGATTACCGATGGTCAGATCTTCCTGGAATCCAACCTGTTTAACTCCGGTATCCGTCCGGCAGTTAACCCAGGCATCTCCGTATCTCGTGTGGGTGGTGCAGCACAGACCAAGATCATGAAAAAACTGTCCGGTGGTATTCGTACCGCACTGGCACAGTATCGTGAACTGGCTGCGTTCTCTCAGTTCGCTTCCGATCTGGACGATGCGACCCGCAAACAGCTGAGCCATGGTCAGAAAGTGACCGAGCTGCTGAAACAGAAACAGTATGCGCCGATGTCTGTCGCACAACAGTCTCTGGTGCTGTTTGCTGCCGAGCGTGGCTACCTGAACGACGTTGAAGTCGCGAAAGTCGTGAGCTTCGAAGCCGCTCTGGTTGCTTATGCGGATCGCGAGCATGCCGAGCTGCTGAACCACATCAACCAAACTGGTGCTTATAACGATGAGATCGAAGGCAAGCTGAAAGGCATCCTCGATAGCTTCAAGGCAACCCAGTCCTGGTAACGCATAGCGGCCTGCTGTTGAAAGACGGCAGGCCGCTGGCAATGAGGAGAAGCAGAGATGGCCGGCGCAAAAGAGATACGTAGTAAGATCGCTAGCGTGCAAAACACGCAAAAGATCACTAAAGCGATGGAGATGGTCGCCGCCTCCAAAATGCGTAAATCGCAGGAACGCATGGCGGCCAGCCGTCCTTATGCAGAAACCATGCGCGAGGTGATCGGTCACCTGGCGTTAGGGAATCTGGAATACAAGCACCCGTACCTGGATGAGCGTGACGTTAAGCGCGTCGGGTATCTGGTGGTGTCTACTGACCGTGGTCTCTGCGGTGGCTTGAACATTAACCTGTTCAAGAGGCTGCTGGCAGAGATGAAAGGCTGGTCTGAAAAAGGCGTCGAAGCTGATTTGGCGCTGGTTGGCTCAAAAGCGGCCTCTTTCTTTGGTTCCGTGGGTGGCAAAGTCGTTGCCCAGGTGACCGGCATGGGGGATAACCCTTCTCTGTCGGACTTGATCGGTCCAGTGAAAGTGATGCTGCAAGCCTACGACGAAGGTCGTTTAGACAAGCTGTACATCGTCAGCAACAAATTTGTTAATACGATGTCCCAAGAACCGCAGATACTGCAACTTCTGCCATTGCCGCCTTCTGATGACGGTGAACTGAAGAAAAAATCCTGGGATTACCTGTATGAACCCGATCCAAAAGTGCTGCTTGATACCTTGCTGCGCCGTTATGTGGAATCGCAAGTTTATCAGGGCGTCGTGGAAAACCTGGCCAGCGAGCAGGCCGCACGAATGGTCGCGATGAAAGCCGCAACCGATAACGGCGGTAGCCTGATCAAAGAGCTGCAGTTGGTATACAACAAGGCGCGTCAGGCCAGCATCACTCAGGAACTCACCGAGATCGTTTCGGGAGCCTCCGCGGTTTAACCAGGTTATTACCTTAAATAGTTCAGATTGTGGGAAGGCGACAACTGAGCGAGTCCCCAGGCGCTTACTAAAGTAAGCAACTGGGGTGAGAGAAGGCAGTCAACGCACCAGCAATTTGAAATATGCCGGGTAAACGAATTACGTAGAGGATTCAAGATGGCTACTGGAAAGATTATCCAGGTAATCGGCGCCGTAGTGGACGTCGAGTTCCCTCAGGATGCCGTACCAAAAGTGTACGATGCTCTTGAGGTCGAAAACGGCACCGAGACACTGGTGCTGGAAGTTCAGCAACAGCTGGGTGGTGGCGTGGTTCGCTGTATCGCCATGGGGACCTCAGACGGTCTGCGTCGCGGTTTGAAAGTGACTAACCTGCAGCACCCAATTGAAGTACCGGTAGGTAAAGCTACCCTGGGTCGTATCATGAACGTATTGGGTCAACCAATCGACATGAAGGGCGACATCGGCGAAGAAGAGCGTTGGGCGATTCACCGTCCGGCACCAAGCTACGAAGAGCTGTCCAGCTCCCAGGATTTGCTGGAAACCGGTATCAAAGTAATGGACCTGATCTGCCCGTTCGCCAAGGGTGGTAAAGTTGGTCTGTTCGGTGGTGCGGGTGTAGGTAAAACCGTAAACATGATGGAGCTGATCCGTAACATCGCGATCGAGCACTCCGGTTATTCGGTGTTTGCGGGCGTGGGCGAACGTACTCGTGAGGGTAACGACTTCTACCACGAAATGAACGACTCCAACGTACTGGACAAAGTTTCCCTGGTTTACGGCCAGATGAACGAGCCACCAGGTAACCGTCTGCGCGTTGCGCTGACTGGCCTGACCATGGCTGAGAAGTTCCGTGACGAAGGTCGTGACGTTCTGCTGTTCGTGGATAACATTTACCGTTATACCCTGGCCGGTACCGAAGTGTCCGCACTTCTGGGCCGTATGCCATCGGCGGTAGGTTATCAGCCAACGTTGGCGGAAGAGATGGGCGTTCTGCAAGAACGTATCACCTCAACCAAGACCGGTTCTATCACTTCCGTACAGGCCGTTTACGTTCCTGCGGATGACTTGACTGACCCGTCACCAGCCACCACCTTTGCTCACTTGGATGCAACCGTGGTACTGAGCCGTAACATCGCTTCTCTGGGTATCTACCCGGCAGTTGACCCGCTGGATTCTACCAGCCGTCAGTTGGATCCGCTGGTCGTTGGTCAGGAGCACTACGACGTAGCACGTGGCGTGCAGTCTATTCTGCAACGCTATCAGGAACTGAAAGATATTATCGCGATCCTGGGTATGGACGAGCTGTCAGAAGACGACAAGCTGGTGGTATCCCGTGCGCGTAAAATCCAACGTTTCCTGTCTCAGCCGTTCTTCGTGGCAGAAGTCTTCACCGGTTCTCCGGGCAAGTTCGTATCGCTGAAAGACACCATCCGTGGTTTCAAAGGCATTATGGACGGCGACTATGACCACCTGCCGGAGCAGGCGTTCTACATGGTTGGCACCATTGAAGAAGCAGTGGAAAAAGCCAAGAAACTGTAACGCCTTGAGAAGGAGGGTGATATGGCTATGACTTACCATCTGGATGTTGTCAGCGCGGAAAAGAAGATGTTTTCCGGCTTGGTGCAGAAGATCCAGGTGACAGGCAGCGAAGGCGAACTGGGGATTTTCCCTGGCCATGCGCCGCTGCTGACTGCCATCAAGCCTGGCATGGTGCGTATTGTTAAACAGCACGGTGAAGAAGAGTTCATCTACCTGTCCGGCGGTATCCTTGAGGTACAGCCGAGCGTGGTCACCGTGTTGGCGGACACTGCCATCCGTGGAACGGACCTCGACGAAGCAAGAGCGCTGGAAGCGAAGCGTAAAGCTGAAGAGCACATCCGTAGCTCTCATGGCGATGTCGACTATGCTCAGGCATCCGCTGAACTGGCGAAAGCGATCGCGAAACTGCGCGTTATCGAGCTCACCAGAAAAGCGATGTAAAATCCGAGAGTTGCATATAACTCTCAGAATAAGAAAGCGGCCCATGTGGTCGCTTTTTTTTTGCTTTAAAATAAGCGTTTCAACCGGGCCGGCATTGTGCTGTATTAGCGATACCAGTGGAATTAAGCGTCTCCGATCGCCGACAGTTTTTCTGCTGTAAAATGGGATCGGCTCGATTAGCGGCACGCCTAGAGCCATGCGGCTTGTGCTGAATTCGTGCAGAGAAATATGTAGTATTTTCATCACCAAACGGTTTTACTTCCGTCTATCAAAATGGAGTTATCAGGTTGCTTATGTCGAACAGCGCAATGAGCGTGGTTATCCTCGCCGCGGGCAAGGGAACACGCATGTATTCCGATCTTCCCAAAGTGTTACATCCGTTGGCGGGCAAGCCGATGGTGCAGCACGTCATTGATGCAGCCATGAAGCTGGGCGCGCAGAATATCCATCTGGTCTATGGTCACGGTGGAGAACTGCTGAAAAGCAGATTGAAGGATGAGGCGCTGAACTGGGTGCTGCAGGCAGAACAGTTGGGAACCGGCCATGCGATGCAGCAGGCAGCCCCGCATTTTGCTGATGATGAAGACATTCTGATGCTGTACGGTGACGTTCCATTGATCTCAGTTGATACGCTGACGCGCCTGTTGGCGGCAAAACCGCAGGGCGGCATTGGCCTGCTGACGGTGAAGCTGGACGATCCAAGCGGCTATGGTCGTATTGTGCGTAATAATGGTGATGTCGTTGGTATCGTAGAGCATAAAGATGCTAGCGATGAGCAGCGTCAGATTAATGAAATCAACACCGGCATCCTGGTGGCTAATGGCGGCGATCTGAAGCGCTGGCTGGGGATGCTGAACAACGATAATGCGCAGGGTGAGTTCTACATCACCGATATTATCGCCTTGGCTCATGCCGACGGTAAAAAGATTGAAACGGTACATCCTTCGCGCCTGAGCGAAGTTGAAGGTGTGAATAACCGCCTGCAATTGTCGCAACTGGAGCGTGTCTATCAGGCCGAACAGGCTGAAAAACTGCTGCTGGCGGGTGTCATGCTGCTGGATCCGGCGCGTTTCGACCTGCGTGGCGAACTGGAGCATGGCCGCGATATCTCCATTGATGCCAACGTCATTATTGAAGGCAAGGTTAAGCTGGGTCATCGCGTGAAGATTGGTGCCGGTTGCGTGCTGAAAAACTGCGTGATTGGCGATGACTGCGAGATCAGCCCTTACAGCGTGCTGGAAGATGCACTGCTGGAAACAGCTTGTACCGTTGGTCCGTTTGCCCGCCTGCGCCCTGGTGCAGAATTAGCCGAAGGTGCGCACGTCGGCAACTTCGTGGAAATCAAGAAAGCGCGGTTAGGTAAAGGTTCCAAAGCAGGTCATCTGAGCTATCTGGGTGATGCTGAGATCGGTGCGGATGTGAATATCGGTGCCGGGACTATCACTTGTAACTACGACGGTGCCAACAAATACAAGACCATTATTGGTGACGGCGTGTTCGTTGGTTCTGATACTCAACTGGTAGCCCCGGTGTCGGTGGGTAAAGGTGCCACTATCGCTGCAGGTACGACGGTTACCCAAGATATCGCTGAAGATGAATTGGTGCTGAGCCGCGTTAAGCAGGTGCATGTTCAAGGCTGGCAGCGCCCGGTGAAGAAAAAGTAAC
>JBAQHZ010000125.1:0-7913 GCA_049288585.1 Chania sp. | reverse complement strand
ATATTACGTTATCCGCTGTAAAACAAAAATCGCGAGTCTAAAGCGAAGCCCCGATATGGGGCTTTTTTGTACCTGCTGTTCCACTGACTACAGACAAAAAGAAAAGCCGGATAGACAGGCTATCCGGCTTTGGTTCAACGAAATGCTACTGATGATTAATAGTCAATGGCATCACGGATAATCGGGCAGGTCATACAGTGGCCGCCGCCGCGCCCACGGCCCAGTTCACTGCCCACAATCTCAATCACCTCAACCCCTTCTTTACGCAGTTGGGTATTGGTTTTGGTGTTACGGTCATAAGCCAGTACCACGCCAGGAGACAGAGCAACCATGTTGTTACCGCTGTCCCACTGCTGGCGTTCGGTATCGTAGTCGTTGCCTTCGGTCTCTACGACGCGCAGTTTCTTCAGGTTCAGAGCCCCGGCGATCGCTTCGACAAAGGTGCCTTTATCACGGCTCAGTTTCATGCCGGTTGGGCCGTCATCTGGGCGCAAGGAGAAGGTCTTGATCTGATCGACGATCGCAGGGTAGAGCGTGACCACATCACGATCGCAGAAGGTGAATACCGTATCCAGGTGCATAGCGGCACGCAGTTTCGGCATCGCTGCAATCATTACCCGTTCAACACCGGAGTGCTTGTTGGCGAACAGTGCGGCCGCCAACTGGGTGATCGCCTGATGCGAAGTACGTTCGCTCATGCCGATCAGCACGGTTTTATTACCGATCGGCATCACATCGCCCCCTTCCAGGGTTGCGGTACCGTGATGCACGGTTGGATCCCCCCACCAGACATTAACGTTACCTGCAAAATCTGGATGGAATTTGTAGATGGCCGTCGTCAGGATGGTTTCCTCGTGGCGGGCAGGCCAGTACAGCGGGTTCAACGTAACCCCACCATAGATCCAGCAGGTGGTATCGCGGGTATATAAGGTGTTTGGCAGTGGTGGCAGCAGGTATTCAGTAATACCTACCGCTTCGCGGATCAGTTTCAGCTCTTCGTGATCGGCATAGCCTTCTTTTGCCAGCTCGGTGGTGGAGAGGCCGCCAATCAGCACTTCTGCCAGAGCACGTGGTGCCAGGCCATCCAGGAAGCTGCGGGTTTCATTGAGGATACCCAGCGACACTTCATTCGGCACAATTTGCTGATCCAGGATCCACTTTCTGGCTTCCGGCAGCGCCAGCGTTTCCGCCAGCAGATTGTGCATCTCAACCACATCAACGCCGTGTTCGCGCATTTTGGTCATAAAGTCAAAATGGTCACGCTTGGCGCGTTCAACCCACAGCACATCATCAAACAGCAGTTCATCACAATTGCTTGGCGTCAGCCGGTTGTGCGCCTTGCCAGGCGCACAGACCATCACTTTATGTAATTTACCAACTTCTGAATGCACACCAAACTTTGTCTGTGTCTTTTTTTTAGTCGACATAATGACTTGCCTCAATCAGATAGTAATAACGCCCGTTGCAATGTTATAGATTGCAACCACGGCGGCGACCATAACGATAACGAAGAGCACCATTTCAGCCGGAGTAAACAGTTTTGCATGCTGTTCACGTTTGGCCATGATGTACAACAGTGTGCCTGGGCCATAGATAATGGCTGACAGCAGCAGATATTTCATACCTCCGGCATACAGCATTAACAGTGAGTAGAAAGTGGCGACCACCGCAATAATCAGGTCTTTTTTGTGGTCTCTTTTATCAATTTCGTAGGTTTCACCCGTCCAGGCCAGTTTCAACCCGTATGCCCCAACCAGCAGGTAAGGGATCAGGGTCAGTGAACTGGTCAGTTCAAGCGCCAGTTGGAATGCATATTGGCTGAACAGGGTCAGGATCAAGAACACCTGAATAGTGACGTTGGTTAACCAGACGGCGGAAGACGGGACCGCATTACTGTTTTCTGTGGCAAATACTTTTGGCATGCTCTGACTTTTTGCGGCGGAGAACAGCACTTCTGCCGCCAGCAGTGACCAGGAGAGATAAGCACCGAGCACAGAAACAATCAGGCCCACGCTGATGAAGATGGCACCCCAGCGCCCCACGATGGCTTCCAGCACACCCGCCATGGAAGGTTGACGTAACGCAGCCAAATCAGGACGCAACATCACACCGTAAGACAGCATGGTGATCAGCACCAGCAGGCACAGTACGCCGATAAACCCCATCACCGTTGCGATGCCCACATGGCTGCGCTCTTTGGCATAACGGGAGTAGACGCTGGCGCCCTCAATACCCAGGAACACAAACACCGTGACCAGCATGGTGCTGCGTACCTGGCTGAACAGGGATTCAGGTTCAACCGTAGGTACAATCGCCGCCGCCGCATGACCGACATAGCCGTAGTCATTAAGGTGAGACAAATCGCCAACGTTTGCAGCAACTTGCGGTGCACCCCAGAAGTTGAGCGCAAACATGTCACCTTTGAAAGCAAAGATCAGGACAATAACAAACAAGATGATAGGCAGGATTTTGGCGATAGTGGCAATGGTATTGATAGCCGCCGCGCTTTTCACCCCACGGAGTAACAGAATATGAAAGCCCCACAGAATGACCGAAGCCACTATTACGGCAGGGATGGTATTACCGTCACCAAATATGGGGAAGAATGCCCCCAAGGTTGATTTAATCAGCACAAAGTAGGAGACGTTACCAATACAGGTACCGGCCCAGAATCCAAGTGCCGCTGCAAATCCAAGGTAGTCACCGAATCCTTCTTTGGCATAAATGAATACGCCGGAATCAAGTTCGGGTTTACGTTGAGCCAAGGTTTGGAAAACAAAGGCCAGCATTAGCATACCACCGCCCGCAATACACCAAGCGATGATGGCACCAAACCCACCCGTTGCGCGCCCAAAGGTCGCCGGTAAAGAAAATATCCCGGCACCTATCATGGAACCCACCACCAAAGCGGTGAGAGACCATAGGGACAGTTTATTCGTTGATGAACTTGTCATGGTTTTCCTTACTGACACCAAGTCATAAGTTATGTGTTATTAAAGGCTAACGTTACGTACTCACGATTTAAATCATAGCCATAACCGCCAATTTTTCCTGCCAAGAGAAAATCCTTTACAATCATTGGCAGCATAGTTGCTCTTAATCAATGGGATCCGCTCCGTTAATCAGAGCAAAACACTGTAAATTATATATTTATTGGTTAATGGTGCTTACTGCAAGTGAAAATAAAAATATTATTTTATTTTTACCCTTGAGATACGTGGGTAGCTGGCTGAGTTATTACTGCATAGAAAGATAACGTTATTCCTATTTATCTTTTAATTAAAAATTGACATAACGCTATTCTGTCATGATGTTGTCACACGATGATGGTACTCAAGCGCGCAAATCATCAAGCGGGTTAATTGGTAAAACCTTAACCTTTCGATAGCGGTTAATTTGACCAGGGAATAAGGCTGTGTGCGCCACGAACACTGAGAATTATGCGTTGTGCAGATAACGTTATTGTACTAAAATTATTTTTATAAAAAACAGTAGGGTGCATCTGATCGCACTGAGTAATTGGTGGTAGCATAATGATTAAAAACGTAAGCCAGCACGCTTTAAAAAGCTTGAGCTGTTTTGCCGCAGTCACTTTCTTCTCAACAAGCCAAATGTGTGCCTATGAGTGTTTTCTCAACGCTAATGCCATGAGCATACTGTACTTTTTATCTATTATATCTAAGCCTTTGTTTTTTATCATCATAGGCTATATGGATGAAGTGGAGGATCTGACCAAGAAAGATATTGCGGTAAAAATAAAATCCATCATTTTGATTATGCTGTTTTGGAATATCGTTTTGTCACTGATCAAGACAACATATATACAGCAAGGCTATCTCTTACAGAACGGCATACTGCTGAATATGGGCATCATCTATTTAATTTACCCGATCATCCTTAAAGGTATTAAGCATTTGAGAGTGACGGCATTTTTCTTCGCCAGTCTGGTAGGGGTTATTACTCTGCTTGATATCTTCAGCCCACTGGATACCCAAGATGACCCGCTGTTTATTTCCAGTTATTCATTTATCTGGATCTGGGGTGGGTACTACATTTTTGGCCACATGCTTGGTTCTGAACAGGGGCGTTTGTTTACCAAAAGAGTGCGCGTGCTTGGGCTGGCAAAAATAATGCTTATTCCCATTGGCATCTCAATGTATTTTTATGAGCGTTATTTATCAACCCATATTCAACCGAGCGTTGCTGGCTGGTTTGTGTTAGAGCACATTCATCTGTTGGCCATGAGTCTGGTACTGTTTATTCTGTTCGATAATATCAATATCAAGAGCAGGCTGATAACCAATGTGGTCGAGTTTATCAGCCCGGCGATGGTAGGAGTGTATATCGTTCACTACAGCGTGTTTTACTTCATTACCACGCTGTATCACTTCGACGATGTTACATTAAAGTTCACACTGTTGGTGCTGGTCTTTATCGCCTCGGTGATTATTTGCCGTTTGCTACTTCTGAACAGGTTCACAGCCAGAATCATTTCCTTTTGAGTCTTCCGTCGAAGCGGCAATAGGTATCCGGCGAATATTAATGCCAGTAATGGCTAATGCTAACGTCATTAACGGTGCAACAATATTAAACACGGCAAACGGCATATATCCCATGGTCGAAACGCCTAACACGGCGGCCATATAAGCACCACATGAGTTCCATGGGATCAACGGTGAAGTGACAATACCGGCGTCTGACACAATACGCGACAGGTTCTCGGGTGCCAGCCCACGTTTGGCGAATTCGCCACGGAACAGGCGGGTTGGCAGCAGCAGGGCAATATACTGATCGCCAGCGGCGATGTTGAGTCCAATGGCGGTGGCCACTACCGAGGCAAACAGGCGGACAACGCCTTTGGCGCGCAGCAGCAGTGGGGTGACCAGCTTATTGAGCAAACCAAAGTCATCCACCATAATCCCGAAGGTGACCGCCCCGATGATCAACCAAATGGTCAGCAACATGCTGTCCATACCGCCGCGAGAAAGCAGGGCATCGATCTGCGCTATCCCCGAGTTTTCCTGAAAACCGTTGGCCATTGCCAACCAAGTAGCTTTAATCGACAGCAATGGCGTAGCCAAGTCAGGTTCTGCGACAAATCGCATGACAGCCTGTGGTTGCACAAACGCAGCCATTACGCCAGCCAGTAACGCCGAGCACATGATCGCTAATGCTGCAGGAACTTTGCACACCGATAGTCCCAATAGAAAAACCAGGGGTAACAGGTTCCACGGAGTGATGTGGAAAAGCTCACCAAAACGAGTGAGTTCGTTATTGGTGACCGTCACATCAAAACCACTTTTATTGATGCCCAAAACGATAAAGGCGATCAGAGCAATAACGCCTGCGGGAACGGTGGTCCACAGTTGCGCACGAATGTGTGTGTACAACGGTACGCCGTTCAACTGCGCTGCCAGCACGGTACTTTCTGACAGCGGTGAGATTTTGTCCCCCACGTAAGCCCCGGAGATTACCGCCCCGGCAGTGACCTCTGGCGATAGCCCCAGCATGTTGGCCAAACCCACTAACCCTACGCCCAGCGTACCCGCCGTTGTCCAGGAACTGCCGATACTCATAGATACAGCAACACAAACCAGGAAAGCGACGGGGAAGAACCAGTTTGGCGTGATCATCTGGATGCCGTAATACACCATAGTCGGGATGGTGCCAGACATATTCCAGGTGCCAATCAGCGCACCTACAGAAAACAGAATGAAGATTGCACCCACAACGGTTGAGATACCTTTACGCCCAGACTCAGCAACCTCCTCCCAAGTATGGCCATTCTTTAAAACAATCACCGAAGTGATCATGGTACTAATAATGATCCCCACCTGTAACGGGCCATTAACTGCATCAAGGCCAAACAGGGCGACAGAAGAACCCACCAGAACGATCAAGGTGAATATCGGGATCAGTGCATCAAGATAGCTTGGCGCTTTCACCGTGCGGGGGGTTTTGGAATCAATAGCCATATGCGCTCCAAAGACAAATAAGACAATGGGATTGCGGAAGTTTTTAAGATCGTTGCACTGCTATAACCAGGGTAGCTACTGCGCTAAGTATAGCTTGCAGCGATATATCGCAATGATTATTTGCACAATTATGTCGCTTATCTGGCTGGCTGATGAATATGGCGCTCTCTTGTTGAAATCGGAGAGCGCTATGCGGGAAGCGTCTACTTCTCCAATACGTCGACAAATTTAGCTAACCATTGCGGGTGTGCTGGCCAGGCCGGAGCGGTAACCAAATTGCCATCAACATGTGCCTGATCGATACCGATATCAGCATATTCTCCGCCACTCAACCGCACCTCTGGGGCGCAGGCAGGGTAAGCGCTGCAGGTACGCCCTTTGAGCACGCCAGCCGCAGCTAATAACTGCGGGCCGTGACAAACGGCGGCAATCGGTTTGCGGGCGGCGTCAAACTCTTGCACTAATTCAATCACCCGCGGATTAAGGCGCAGATATTCGGGTGCTCGGCCGCCGGGGATCAGCAAAGCGTCATAATCTTCAGAGCGTGTTGTGGAAAAATCAGCATTCAGCACAAACCGGTGGCCCGGTTTTTCACTGTAGGTCTGCGCACCATCAAAATCATGAATGGCCGTCATAATGTAGTCGCCTTTGCTTTTGTCCGGGCACACGGCATCAACGGTATACCCTAGCATTTGCAAAGCCTGGAAAGGCACCATGGTTTCATAATCTTCGGCGTAATCACCAACCAGCATCAGTATCTTTTTCTTGGACATTGTGAGCATCTCAGGTGGAGGAAAAACACTGTTAGTTATAGTCCATCAGCAAAGAGATGGGGAAGGTAATAATAAAAACCTGGATCACCGCAACGCTGCTTGGCATGCTGTATGAAAGTACGCCAAGCGCCTGAAGCTGTTTGGTGCCGGGGTAATGCTATAAATGATAGGAGGAACAAATGAGTCGTCTTACTGCAAAGGATTTTCCCCCAGAACTGCTCGAACTTTATGACTACTATGCCCACGGATTGATTTCCCGCCGTGAGTTTTTTGATCGCGCGGCCCGCTTTGCGGTGGGTGGGATTGCCGCCGCCACGCTTATCGGCTCACTGCTTCCTGACTATGCCCTTGCTCAGCAGGTTGAGTTCACCGACCCTGATATCATCCCGCAATACATTAATTATCCTTCCCCCAACGGCCATGGCCAGGTGCGTGGCTATCTGGTGCTCCCGGCCAAAGCACAAGGGCCGGTTCCTGGCGTGGTGGTAGTGCATGAGAACCGCGGGCTGAACCCGTATATCGAAGACGTCGCACGTCGTTTGGCGAAAGCCGGGTTCGTTGCGCTCGCGCCGGATGGGTTGAGTTCCGTGGGCGGTTACCCCGGCAACGATGATAAGGGAAGGGAGTTGCAGCTCTTGGTCAATCCTGAAAAGCTGATGAATGACTTTTTCGCCGCCATCGAGTTCCTGATCCAGCACAAGGCGACCACCGGCAAAGTAGGGATCACCGGTTTTTGCTATGGCGGTGGTGTGGCCAATGCGGCTGCCGTCGCTTATCCAGAACTGGGTGCCGCAGTGCCGTTCTATGGCCGCCAGCCCAAAGCAGAAGATGTGTCACGCATCAAAGCACCGCTGCTGCTTCACTATGCCGCCTTGGATACCCGCATCAATGAAGGGTGGCCAGCTTACGAGGCCGCACTCAAAGCAGCGGGCAAAACCTATGAAGCCTATATCTATCCGGGCGTAAATCACGGCTTCCATAACGACTCTACGCCACGTTATGACGAAGCCGCCGCCAAACTCGCCTGGGACAGAACCCTGGCCTGGTTCCGACACTATTTGGCATGATGCCCAAGCTAGCGGCTAGACTCGCTTTAGCCGCCATGAAATCGCCTCAAAGCGTACCGCAGGTTTTCATACTTAATTTTACTCTGGAGGTATAGTAT
>JBAQHZ010000124.1:0-8388 GCA_049288585.1 Chania sp. | reverse complement strand
GGTCAGCGCGGTAACATTAGGCATCACGCCGCCTAAGCCTATGCCAGCAATAAATCGGCACCAGCCAAACTGGTTGGCATTAACGGTAAACCCACAGAGAAAGGTAAATAAGCTGAAGGTAATCACGCAGAGGGTAATCACCTTCTTTTTACCTATTTTATCTGAGAGCGAACCCAGTGAAAGTGCACCCACCATCATACCAATCAGCGTATAGCTACCCAATAAGCCAGCCTGAGTGGCGGTTAATCCCCAGTCAGCCATTAACTTGGGGAGAATAACCCCCAGTACGGCCAGGTCATAACCGTCGAATATAATAATATAAGCACACCAAAAAATAGTGAGACGGTGGATATTCTGGAACTTTGCATTGTCGATTATTGGCGTAATATTAACGACGATTAACTCGATCTGAGCCATAGAAACTCTCCTTGGCGTAAAATTATTGATCGGTAATCAGCTGGAAACAAAGCGCTCAAAATAGACCTGATGTTCGGCTACCGGTTGGGCAGACAGCCAATTGCAGGTCGCCTCAATCATCGGCGGTGGCCCGCACAAATAGGCATCAAACGGTTGTTGCAGCAGATGGCTTTCCAATGCATTGGTCACCCAGCCCTTTTTGCCCTGCCATTCAGCACTGGGCTCGACTACCACCACCTGATAGCTGAAATTGCCAAGCCGTTGGGTCAATGAGTCGAGCCGCTCCAGTTCGCTGATCTCACTCTCACGGTTTACGCCGTAATACAGTGCAATAGGCTGCCCACCATCCCCTTGTTCAGCCAGGCTTTCCAGCATGCTGAGAAACGCCGACAGCCCGGTTCCCCCGGCAACAAACAACAGCGGACGCTTCACTTCACGCAGGTAGAATGCGCCGAACGGGGCGGTAAAGCTGATGCTATCCCCTACCTGACAACGCTGGCGTAAATAGTCACTCATCAAGCCGCTCGGCAACAAACGAATCAAAAAGCGCACTACCGAAGATTGCGCGCTGGCGCTGGCATACGAATAGGCACGGCTTTCCTCACTGCCGGGGATTTGAATGCGCGCATACTGCCCCGGCAGATAGTGCAGCGCCGGTTCCCCCGCTTCCAGGGTGATTTCCAGAGTGGCAACGGTATCGGAGAGCAGATTCAGCGCGCTCACCCGCCCGCGATAGTTCTGCTGGCTGATGTTGCAAATGCTGGAGTCGATATCAAAGTAGAAAGAACCTGGTGACGTCAGCCGGGTCTGGCAGGCCAGCATATAGCCCTGCGCCAGATCGCTGGCGCTCAGCGCATCATCATCGACATACTCCATTTCGATGGTTCCCGACTCGCAGCGTCCACGGCAGGTGGCGCAAACCCCTTCACGGCAGTCCAGCGGCAGCTGGATCCCGTGGCGAAAAGCCGCATCCAACAGTTTTTCGTGTTGCTCGACCTGAATAAACTGCGTGAGTCCGTCCCGGAAAATAATGGCAGCGCGATGGGTCATGGTTACTCCTGTATCATTACTGTTCATAGCAACGGCGGCCGCAGCCGCCGTACCAAAGCTAATCAGAGATGGTAGAAATCGAGCACTGAGTCGATCTTGTCATTCAGCAGCAGCACGTGTTTCCCCGCAATTTTCAACTGTCCGTCTTGCCAGCACAGACGATAGTTGGCACGACCAAAGAAATGGCGGCTTTCGCCAAAGCGGTAGTAGTGCGTTACCCAGTTGACGCTAACGGTCAGTGGGTTATTTTCACCCGCCTGGCAGCGCACGTTATCGATCAGGTGCAGCGTACGCGGCATCGGCGTACAGGCGGCTGACTTACCGGTGCGAATACGGAATACCCGATCCTCCAGACCAGAACGGTTGGCATAGTAGATCAGCGACATTTCGCGCTTTGGATCCTGCGTGTACTCATGTTCACTGCGCCACTGCGGCACATGAAACTCGGCATCTTCGGTGAAATAGCCAAGATAGCGATCCCAATCCTGGTGATCGCAGGCCTCTGATACCTGGAATAAAAATTGGTCAACGGCATATTGCTGCTGCTCAGGCGTAATGTTTTGCATGATTTATCTCCGTCATTTCCGCGGGCCGCCGCCTGTAATGCTGGCTAGTTAAGCGAGCACTGCATATTCATGCAGCAAATACTCACGGTGAGGCCCCCTCTCCCTGTGGGAGAGGGCCGGAGTGAGGGACTTGTTGTTCGGTAATACTCCCCTCACCCTAACCCTCCCGAAGGAGAGGGAATGGGTTAGTCTTAACTGGCTGGCGTTAGGCCGTTACCTGCGCTATTTTTTTCGCCAGCCCTACCAGCATCATCTGCTGCCATGCGCGGTGCTGATTGACATACAGCCCTTCATGGGTAATTTCGGTACCGGTGATCGCAGGCGCTATATTTAAAATGTCGCTGTTACGCGTTGCGCCATATTGCCAATGCTGATGCCCACGGGAGATATCGCTCCACGGCGTGCTGCGCGCTTCAAACCCGCGCTGCTGCTCGCGAAACTCCACCAGATCGTCCGGCGTTCCCATGCCGGAAACGTTGAAGAAGTCTTCAAACTGGCGGATACGGCTTTCGCGATCCCGATCTGACTCCCCTTTCACCCCCAGGCACAGGCTGATCACTTCAGTTTTATTCCAACTGACCGGGCGGATAATGCGCAGTTGAGAGCTGATCTGATCCATAAAGAACAGGCTGGGATAAATGTTGAGATTGCGCAGACGATGCATGGTCCACTGCGCGCGCTCCTGCGGATATTTATCCAACAGGCGTGGCATGATGCGGCCATAACCGGGGCGCACATCGGCGGCGTTGGGCATGTCGCTGAACAGCAAACCGTGACCATGCTTGAACGAGAACCAGCCGTCGTCGGTGTCTTTATCCCCGGCACCCAGCTTGCTGTAGTCAAGCGTGCTGTCGCTGGCACCGTTGCGTTGGATATTCAGCTCACGGCGGTGGTTGGCCGTCGAAACGTAGTTATAGTGAACGGTGCTGACGTGGTAACCATCCAGCCCATTCTCATTCTGTAACTTCCAGTTGCCCGGATAGGTATAGGTCGAGATACCGGGCAGCACTTCCAGTTCGGCGCTTTCGGACTGCTCCAGCATCATGTCGAAAAACAGCGTGGTGTCGCCCAGGAATTCGGTCAGGCTCTGTTCGGATTCGGTATCCAGGCTGATAAATACAAAACCCCGATAGCTGGCGATGCGTGCCGCTTTTAAACCATGGCGGCTTTTATCAAAATCAGTGCCGTATTCCGCCGGGGCTTTGACCTTTGCCAATACGCCGTCGGACTTGTAGCACCAGGCGTGAAACGGGCAGGTAAAGGTGCTCTGGTTGCCTTGGCAAACGCGGGTCAGGGTAGCGCCGCGGTGCTGGCAGGTATTCGCCAGCGCGTGCAGTTCCCCTTTGCCGTCACGAGTGACCAGCATCGGCTGGCGGCCCGCTTGCACGGTGATAAAATCGTGTGGATTAGGGATCTGGCTTTCGTGGCAGGCAAAAATCCACTGCTTCTCGAAGATCAGCTCCATTTCCAGGTCAAACAGCTCCTGATTGGTAAACATCGAGCGGGCGATGCGATAAACCCCCTCCTGCGGCCGAAAGTCGAGGCTGTTTTCAATAACATGCTGCCAGTTTTGTAGTTCTTGTGGCGTGCTCACATTAATGCTCCTGTTATACCCTTGGCCCCCGGCTCCGCATATGCAGTACCAGGTGGCTGAATATATTAAAATAATGAAGGCAGGCGTTCGCTCCAGCGGACGGTATTCAAGAGAGACTCACTGCCCCTGAACAGAGGCAGTGATAGACCGGGCTACGCTTGAGCGCGTTTGCGTTCCACTTCGGCTTCTGGCGCAGCAGTGCGTTCTTTATGCAGCGTGAAGTTAAAGTCGATCGAAGAGAAAGGTTTGTTGAGTTGCTTGCTGTCCAACTGATCCGGTGCAGAAATCTTGTTCACCTGCGGCACCAGCCCTTCACGGCTGGCAAAGGCGAAGTCATCCCACAGGTACTCGTCACCATCGATGTTGATCTGCGTGGTCAGTTTGCGGTAACCATCGGCATAGACGAAGAAGTGGATATGCGCCGGGCGGCGGCCATGGCGGCCCAACAGATTCAGCAACTGCTGGGTGGAACCTTCCGGTGGGCAACCGTAGCCAGACGGCACGATGCTGCGGAACTGATAGTTACCCTGGCTGTCGGTCACAATGGTGCGGCGCAAGTGGAACGCGGGCTGGCTCTTGTCGAAGAACGAATAGTTGCCCATCAGGTTAGCGTGCCAGACTTCAACGGTGGCACCCGGCAGCGGTTTGCCGTTAGCGTCCATTACCGTGCCCTGCATAAACAGCACTTCGCCTTTGGCACTTTCTGTGCCGTCATCCAGGCGGGCAAACCCTTGGCAGACCGGCGCACCGGCCACGTACAGCGGCCCTTCGATGGTGCGCGGCGTACCGCCGGTCAGACCTGCTCTGGCTTCGGCTTCGTCGGCGCGGATATCAATGAAACGCTCCAGCCCCAGCCCGGCAGCCAGCAGCCCCATTTCGTGGCTGGCACCGGTTTCTGCCAGATATTCCAGCCCTTTCCAGACTTCACTCGGCTGAAGATCCAGATCTTCAATCGCTTTAAACAGATCGCCTAATAAACGCACGGTAACCTGCTGAACGCGTGGGTTAACTTCGCCTTTGGCGGTGTCAACAATAAAGCTGTTGACCAGGGTGTCGATGTCGTTATGAGTCATGTCATTGCTCCGTATTCATATTGGCAGTAAACAATTACTGGGCCGAGGGGGTACAGTCCGGCGGCTATTTTTGGTTTTAACGGCTTTCTTTTATTATTCTCCCTGTGGGTATTCACCCGGCAGGGAACAGCGACATAAACATTGGCAGATGATGCAACCAGCGGCCTGACTCAGCGATCGTCCTCCCTGATAGAGGAAGGATGACGGCACAATGGCATCACCTGAATCTTCATGTAAGGGAACAGCGGCAGTTGCGACAGCAATTGATGCAGCTCATCAATACTGCTGACGTCAAACAGGCTGATGTTGGAATACTGCCCTGCAATGCGCCACAGATGACGCCATTGGCCGCTGGCCTGTAGCGCCTGCGACTGAGTTTTTTCGGTGGCCTTCAGTGCGGCAGCCTCAGCTTCCGGCATTGAGGCGGGTAAATTGACGTCCATTCTTACGTGAAACAACATAGCGATCGGTCCTTAAGCGTGATGTTCAGTCAGCAACGGCGCAGTGTGGCGACTTTGTCTCGGTCGATCTCAATCCCCAGCCCCGGCCCGGTGGGTACCTGCAACATAAAATCGCGATAAACCAAGGGTTCGGTCAGAATGTCTTCGGTCAGCAGCAGCGGGCCGAACAGTTCGGTACCCTGGCTGAGATCGCTGAAGGTAGAAAACACCTGAGCAGAAGCCGCAGTGCCGATCGCCCCTTCCAGCATGGTGCCGCCATACAGGCCGATCCCCGCCAGCGTGGCGATATCGGCCACCTGCCGCGCCTGGGTCAGGCCGCCGGACTGGCTGATTTTCACCGAGAACACATCAGCCCCGGCATGGGTAGCCAGATCGAAGGCGTCCAATGGCCCTTTCAGCACTTCGTCCGCCATAATCGGCACGGTAAAACGCCTGGCGAGCCGGGCCAGACCGGCGCGGTTTTCTGCGCGGATCGGCTGTTCGATCAGATCGATCCCGCCCGCTTCCAGTGCGGCGATGCCGCGTTCCGCATCCAGCTCGCTCCAGGCCTGATTGACGTCAACGCGCACGCTGACGTCATCCCCCAACGCCCGCTTGATGGCCAACACATGTGCCACATCGGCATCGACCGCCCGCAGGCCAATCTTGAGCTTGAAAATACGGTGGCGGCGCAGCTCCAGCATCTTTTCTGCCTCCGCAATATCCTTCTGCGTATCGCCGCTGGCTAGCGTCCAGGCCACCGGCAGCGCGTTACGCACGCGGCCGCCCAGCAGTTCACTCAGCGGGATATTCAGCCGCCGCGCCTGCGCATCCAGCAGCGCCGTCTCCAGCGCGCATTTGGCAAAACGGTTGCCCTGGATCGACTTACGCAGCCTGGCCATGGCTGGTGCCACCTGGCTGGCTTCCATGCCGATCAGCAACGGTGCCAGATAGGTATCAATATTCGCCTTCACGCTTTCCGGGCTCTCTTCGCCGTAGCTCAGGCCACCGATGGTGGTCGCTTCGCCCCAGCCTTCGATTCCGTCGTCACACAGTACGCGCACCAGCACCAGGGTTTGCACATTCACCGTGGCCACCGACAGGCGGTGGGGGCGGATTGCCGGAACATCCAGCAGCAGAGTTTCAATAGCTTTAATCATATTTTTCCGGTATCAAACTTGGCAGGTTCAGGTTGTATATGACCCTATATCCAACATATGCTGGCCGTCTAAGACCGATTTGGCATCGTCTTCATACCTTAAAGGTATATACCCTTCATACTTCAAGTTGCTTGGGTGTTGGCTGCCATCGTTCACCCTGGTCACATAGTTTATCTATGCTCTCAGGGCTTCACTCAGTTGCTGCCTACAAGCAACTCGCATTATTTTGGGTATAGCTATGGAACTGCGTCATTTACGTTATTTTGTCGCCGTCGCGGAAGAGCAGAACTTCAGCCGCGCGGCAGAACGGCTGCACATCAGCCAGCCACCGCTCAGCCGGCAAATTCAGCAACTGGAAGAAGATCTGGGTGTGTTACTGTTTGAACGCGGCTCTCGCCCGCTCAAGCTGACCGAAGCGGGCCGTTTCTTCTACGGACATGCGCTGCAATTTCTCGCCCAGAGCGTCGAACTGAAGTCGATGACCCAGCGCGTTGGGCAGTTGGAACGTTCGCTGTCGATTGGCTTTGTCGCCTCAACGCTGTACGGGATCATGCCACGGCTGATCCGCCGTTTTCGCACGCAATATCCGCAAGTCGCAATGAGCCTGCAAGAGATGACCACCATGGAGCAGATCCAGGCGCTGAAAGAGGGCAGAATCGATGTCGGCTTTGGCCGCATCCGCTACGAAGATGCCAACGTGCGCCGTATTATCCTGCGCGATGAAACCTTGATGGCGGCGTTAGTGGCCGATCATCCGTTGGCGAACACACCAGAACTGACGCTGCGCCACCTGCAAGCTGAGACCCTGATCGTTTATCCGCAAACTCCGCGGCCGAGCTTTGCCGATCAGGTGCTGGCAACCTTTCGCGATCGCGCGCTTGAACCGCGCAAAATCATGGAGGTGCGCGAGCTTCAGGTGGCTTTAGGGCTGGTAGCCGCAGGCGAAGGTGTCACGCTGGTGCCTCAGTGCCTGCACAGCCTGAAGCGCCAGGATGTGATCTATAAAGCGTTAAATGAGCAGTATCTGGTTTCGCCGATCATCATGAGCACCCGCTTGCTGGATGAATCAGAAGATATCAAGACGCTGCTGCAAATGATCTACGGCCTGTATGAGGAAGAAGGCATCAGCTACATCAAGCCCTGAGATGAACTACAGCAACAATGCCAGCTCCATTGCCGCACGCTGCAACTGGGGCAAGACTCTTTCACGCAGTTCTGAAGCCGGGACCTGCGAGGCATTGACCCCCACGTTCATCGCCGCGACCACCCCGCCTTTGCGCGAATACATCGGCACCGCGATAGAACGCAGGCCGATCTCGAGTTGCTGATCGTTGATCGCATACCCCTGGCGGCGTACTTGCTCCAGTTCGGCGCGGAGCGCCTCGGCACTGGCGACGGTAAAACCGGTCAGCGGTTCGATCGCCACGCGCGACAGGTACTCTTCCAGTTGTTGATCATCCAGCGCACTGAGCAACACCATCCCCATCGACGTGGCGTAGGCTGGCAGGCGGCTGCCACGCCCCAGATCGATAGTCATGATGCGTTTTACCGAAGCGCGGGCGATATACAGAATATTGTCACCGTCCAGCGTTGCTACCGAGCAGGACTCGTTCAGCAGCTTGCTCAGGTAATCCAGCGAGTTCTGCGCCGCTTTCGCCAGCTCCGAAGAAGACAGATAGGCATGGCCTAGGGTTAGCACGCGGGGTAACAGGCGATAATGACGGCCATCCGGGCAATGCACAAACCCCAGCGCATTCAGCGTATACAGGCAGCGGCGCACCGCAGCGCGTGGAATGCCGGTGATCTGGCTGATTTCAGACACCGACATCTCCGAGTATTGCGGTTTGAACGCCTGCAATACTTCCAACCCTCTGGCCAACGAGGCCATAAAGTTTGGATCGCCCTTGTATTGGTCGTTGGCCAATTCGCTGATTTCCTGTAGCCGCTGCAACTCTTCGGTAGCAAACTCCGGTTTATCATTCATCATTGACTCCAATTTTCCATACGAATCAGAACACTATACCCAAAATAATTCGAGTTGCAGGAAGGCGGCGACGCAGTGACAAATCGGTCTTTGACCGATTTGAA
>JBAQHZ010000123.1:0-4446 GCA_049288585.1 Chania sp. | reverse complement strand
GTTTTATACCCAAAATAATTCGAGTTGCTTGTAGGCGGCAACTGAGCGAAGCCCCAGGAGCTTACTCAGGTAAGTAACTGGGGTGAACGAAGGCAGCCAACACCCAAGCAACTTGAAGTATGACGGGTATATCTCGCATTCCTACAGACGCTGAAAATACCGAAGACATGCTCAAAATGCCGATCAGTACCGTGCTGGTAACTGTGTTTATAAAAATATTTTTATACTTACTGCGTTTTTTATTTAACATATATTTCCCTGTTTTTTAGTTTCGTCTTACAAAGTAAGAACCTATTATTATCGGTGTTTTACGTCAGAATCGCTAAGTAGGATAAGCACAGCCAGTTGCCTGTCTGTGCTTATCCTACTTTCCAAGCTGCCCCCTGGAACACAAACCGGAGACAGTGGATCATGGTGAACGGATGACTGCCCCATGATGCAGTGTTTGCATTTATACCGTGCGGCGGCGACAGCGCGGGGTGAACATGCCCGGTTTAGAGAACATCACCAGATTACCCAGCAGGATCAGGCACAGGCCGATTACCGCATTCAGATGCCACTGGTAACCTTCGTAAAGGGTCGAAATAGTCAGCGCGACCAGCGGGAACAACAGGGTGCTGTAGGCAGCGGCGCCAGCACCGATGCGCCCGAGGAGGCTGAAATAGGCCGCGAAGGCGATCACTGAGCCAAAGATGGCCAGATAGAACAGTGAACCCAGGTAGCGGGCGGTGAATTCGATGTGGAACGAAGCCCCTTGTGCCTGCGCAATCCCCATCATCAACAGCGCGCCGTAACTCATGGCGTAGGTGTTGGTGGAAAGGATGTCCAACCCACGGCGCTGATGCCGTGCGCTGAGCATGTTGCCCAGCGAAAAACCATAGGTGCCCAACGCGCTCAGGCCAATCCCTTTAAGCAACTCCGGTGCCATCTGCGTGGCCACCAGATCCTGCCAGAACAGCGCCACAATGCCGATCAACCCTAACAGCGCCGCTGGCAACAGGTTTGGGCTGGGGCGTTGGCGGAAAAAGATCATGCTGTTGACTGCGTTAAACAGCACGGCCATGGAGAAGATCACCGACTCCAACCCGCTGCTGATATAGGCGGCCGCATGGTAGAAACAGTAGAAGTTGAAGCCAAACACGCAGCAGCCTTGCAGCAGGCAAAACAGGTGATCGCGTGGGCTGATAGTGCGCAGGCGGCGCAGCGCCAGCAAGATCAGGAACATAACAGCAGCGGAAAGCAGAAAGCGGTAAGCGATCGAGACCGGAATGGCGACCGATCCTTCCTGTTGCATCGTAATCGCAATCCAGGTGGTGCCCCAAATCAGTACCACAGCAAGATACAGCAGCGTATTCATGGTTAACTCCGGTTAATTATCCTGGGCCGGAGTATTCATCTTTCACGGTTTTGGCGCTTTCAGCGCTTTGCGCACAGTTGCATATTCTTGCGCTTTTTTTCGCAAAAGCATCGGCCGATGGTTGGCAGGAGGGGGCGTGACTCTTTACACTGCAACCGTTTTCTTATTAGAACGGAGCGATCATGGTTTATCAGGCATTTGAAACACTGCAACAGCATAAGGCACAACTGCACAATAGCGTGCAATTGGGGTCTGGCGTGCAGTTGGCGGCCTGGTCCAACCGTAACGACCGTATTACGCAGGAAAGCGCCGATCACCATACCCTCAGCCTGTATGTGGCAGACGGTTACGAGTGCTACCAAAAAGTGCCGGGCGGCTGGCAGAACGGCGGCGGGCCCGATCGTTTCTGCATCATGCCGCGCCAGTATGAATCCACCTGGGATATCCGCAGCGATCTGTCTTTTGTGCATCTTTATTGTACCGACCAGCATTTGCGCCATCTGTTAGAGCAGACGTGGGATCGCAGCCCGGCGTCGATCAATATGGAACCGCGGGCGTTTGGGGAAGACGCACAAATTACGCTGCTTTATCGCCAATTTCTGCTGAATTGTGATTGGCAGGATAGCGCTAATCAACTGGCGTTGAGCAGCGTTTCCACCTTGCTGATGTCGCATCTGTTGCAGCATTACACCCAGTTGCAATGGCGTTTGCCTGCGGTGCGCGGCGGTTTGGCCCCAATGGTGCTGAGACGCGTGCGTGAATATGTGGAAAGCCATCTCGATCGGCCACTGCTGCTGGCAGACTTGGCCGCCCAGGCCGGGTTGAGCGAATTCCATTTTGCCCGCATGTTTAAACACAGTACCGGGCAGGCACCGCACCAGTATGTGATGCGCATACGCTTGCAGCAGGCAGAGAAACTGCTGCGCCATACGCTGATTCCATTGACGCAAATTGCGCTGGAGTGCGGCTTCAGTTCATCCAGCCATTTCAGCAACCGATTCAAAGCGGCCTATGGCTGCGCCCCTCTGCAACTGCGGCAGCAGGCACTTTAGAATATAAAGAGAGATCATCAGATGGGGAAATGTGTATAAGAGACAGCCCAAGGGAGAGGGAAATGAGTAGCTGGACAAGCCTCCTTCAATAAGCTGGCGTCCCCATGTTTCCCCCTAGTCTATCACTGTGTGGATCGCATGGTGGGCACGGTCACGGTATTCAGGCCGGAAGTCAGACGAGAGCTCATGATAATCACTCTTCCAGACAGGGTCCATTGCCATCAGCATTGCCTGCTGAACAATACGGTCCCGCAACATGCGGATACCTGACTATTCCTTTATGCGATACAACCGTTGCAAAAACGGGAGTGATCGTAGATGCCTAACCATGAACGCCCTTTAATCACCTTACTCTCACCATCTACCCCTGCTGCCATGGCGTCATAAAAATATTTTTCTTTGAGTGCATCCAAATTGCTGGTCTGAACGTCTCTATCAGAGACAATTCAATGTACAACAAGGAAATGATGATGAAAATTCGCGTACTTCCGGCCATTCTCGGTCTCTTGACATTTTCGGCGCTAGCTTCTGATATCTCGACCAGAGAGACAGCACTGGGCCAGGTCTACACCAATAGCAAAGGGATGACTCTGTATACTTTCGACAAAGATCAGGCAGATCAGTCACAGTGTTATGAGGAGTGTGCCAAAGCCTGGCCCCCCTTTCTGGTGAGCGACGAAAGCGCAAAAATTTCTGGTTTAGGAAAAATAATACGTAAAGATGGCAAGCAACAATGGACGTTAAATCAGCGCCCACTTTATCTATGGCATAAGGATCACCAACCAGGAGATATCACGGGAGTCGGTGTTAAAAACCTCTGGTCGCTTGCCCGGGTAGATCAGGCTCCGGTCAAAGTCTACACCACCGCGTCTGGCAAAATTTTAACCAATCAAGAACATATGTCGCTCTATACTTTTGCTAAAGATAGCAAGGGCATATCGGCATGCTATGACGATTGTGCGATAAAGTGGCCGCCTTTAGTTGCGCAAAAAGAGGATATTGTCAGTGGCGAATTTAGCGTCATTGCACGCAAAGACGGAACTTATCAATGGGCCTATCGGGACAACCCTTTATATACCTGGATCCAGGACACACAACCGGGAGATGTAACGGGTGATAAGGTGAAGCACGTCTGGCATCTGGTTAACCTTTAAATAACCTTCATGGAGTCATCGTGGTCACAGCAAATGAAGAATTACAGATGCTGTTTGCCCGGGTAAAACGTCGGGATAGAAAAGCATTTGAAATGTTGTATCGCCAAACCAACCGCAAATTATACGGGTTGCTGATGAAGATTGTTGCTGACCGCAATATTGCAGCGGAATTATTGCAAGAGGGATACCTGAAAATCTGGTTTGTTGCCGAACAGGGGCCAGTGAATTATCCCTGGGCATGGATGTGTCAGCTTATGCGCAATCTGGCTATTGATCATGTCCGGCAGTATGGCCGTCTTCATCCGAGTTTTGAAGAAGCGGATATTTTGCCAGAAGCTCTGGAGGATGATGAAATGGATGCTGCTGACGATCTTGCCGTTTTAAATCGCTGCTTTTTTACTCTGAGTCAGGAAAAAAGGCGGGCTATAAAGTTGGCTTATATTCATGGTTATTCTCATGAGGAAATTGTTGAACGACTGGCGCGCCCGTTGGGCACTATAAAGTCATGGATCCGCAGAGGCCTCCGGGAGTTGAAGCAATGCATAGACGCTTGACACCTGCTCGTTATAGTCATCCGGTGATACGGGAACATCTGGTCAGCCAGTATCTGCTTGGCACCTTGTCACTAAAGACGAGAAGACGCCTGGAGTCTTTGATGGCCAACGACATCAGTTGGTATGAACTCGTTATACAGTGGCATTCACATCTTAGTGGTTTGGAATCAATAATATCAGAGAAGCCCCCGTCATGGGTATGGGGAAATATTGAGGTCTCGTTGGGTAAGCAGGAAAAAGTACATTTTTGGCAACGCGGATGGGGGAAGATATGGCCATCATTTTCCCTGGCTTGTGCAGCATTGCTATTTTTGTTATCCAGCTTGATG
>JBAQHZ010000122.1:0-6593 GCA_049288585.1 Chania sp. | reverse complement strand
CGTTACGACCCCTTCGGCACGCTCCCCCTAATAACCGGCTTTGTCAGCAGTCTGCTAGGCCAGATTCCTGCCCTCTTCGGTTTTATCCTTTATTTCCTCCGCATTAAAACCCGTTCATTTAGCGCGTCATCGTTTCTCTTCATTTGAGAAATTCTAATTTCAGTTGGTTTTTACCATTACTTTTTCTAATCCCATGTTTCATTCTGAAAAGCCAAAACTCTCCTGCTTACCGATTGTTTGTTACATAACTTCGGATTTATACCGCTTTAATTGTGTCTTTTGTGCTTATAAGCGCAGTTTTCCAGTGAAAAACTCCGCACACTAGCGTGGCAATTTACTGGCCTTGAACGCTGTTGAGTATATTTTAACTTATGGTTAACGCGTTCGTTCAGTGATAAGTTCAAGGTCAAGGTATCGTTTGCGTCGTGCTGATTGTCAGCACGGCAATGTGTATTGAGCAGTCAGCGTGCGCCACGTAATCAGGCCCGTGAGACGTTCCACGAGCCACACCTGCCTCATTGCGTAGCAACACCCTGTCTTCGGCTTTTTGAGTGGAAAGAGGGAAAAGATGACAAAGCAAACCCCACTGTACGATCAGCACGTGGCGTGCGGTGCGCGCATGGTCGATTTTCATGGCTGGATGATGCCGCTGCATTACGGCTCTCAGCTTGATGAGCACCACAAGGTGCGCCAGGATGCGGGCATGTTTGATGTTTCCCACATGACCATTGTGGATCTGCACGGTGCCCGTACTCGCGAATTTCTGCGTTATCTGTTGGCGAATGATGTCGCCAAACTCACTCAATCGGGTAAAGCGCTGTATAGCGGCATGCTGAATGCGTCCGGCGGCGTGATTGACGATTTGATCGTTTACTTCTTCACCGAAGATTATTTCCGCCTGGTGGTGAACTCCGCCACGCGCGACAAAGACTTAGCCTGGATCGAACAACATGCTGCGCCCTACGGCGTTGAACTGACGGTGCGTGACGATCTGGCGCTGATCGCGGTGCAAGGCCCGCAGGCCAAAGAGCGTGCCGCCACCTTATTTACTCCGCAGCAAAAGCAGGCCGTGGAAGGCATGAAGCCCTTCTTTGGCGTGCAAGCTGGGGATCTGTTTATCGCTACCACCGGTTACACCGGTGAAGCCGGTTATGAAATCGCCCTGCCAAAAGAGCGGGCGGTTGATTTCTGGCAGCAACTGCTGGCCGCTGGCGTCAAGCCTGCTGGGCTAGGCGCGCGTGACACTCTACGTCTGGAAGCCGGTATGAACCTGTACGGGCAGGAAATGGACGAGGGGATTTCACCGCTGGCCGCCAACATGGGCTGGACGATTGCCTGGGAGCCGCAGGATCGCCAGTTTATTGGCCGTGAGGCGTTGGAGCAGCAGCGTGAGCAGGGCACCGAACAACTGGTCGGTTTAATCATGACGGAAAAAGGCGTATTACGTAATGAGTTGCCGGTACGTTTCACCGATGCAACGGGTCAGGTGCATGAAGGTGTGATTACCAGCGGCTCCTTCTCACCGACCTTGGGCTATAGTATTGCGTTGGCGCGTGTGCCTGCCGGTATTGGCGAGCAGGCGGTTGTACAGATCCGTAACCGGGAAATGCCAGTAAAAGTGACTAAACCTGGTTTTGTGCGCGCCGGTAAGTCCCTGATCAATTAGTTTCTATTTTTCGAAGGAGTAGTAGGTCAATGAGCAATGTGCCATCAGAACTGAAATACGCCGCATCCCATGAGTGGGTGCGTGACGAAGGTAACGGCGAATACGTGGTAGGTATCACCGAGCACGCGCAGGAGCTGTTGGGCGATATGGTATTTGTCGATCTGCCGGAAGTGGGCACTACCGTTTCTGCCGGTGATGATTGTGCCGTAGCGGAGTCCGTAAAGGCCGCTTCGGATATTTATGCGCCAATCAGCGGTGAAGTCATTGCCGTCAATGGCGATCTGGAAGTCTCTCCAGAGCTGGTCAACAGCGAGCCGTATGGCGATGGCTGGCTGTTTCGCATCAAGGCTTCTGATGAAGCTGAGCTGGACGATCTGCTAGATGCAGATGCGTATCAAGCCTCCATCGACGAGTAATCAGTTTAACGCCCCGCATGTGACTCCACAGCGGGGCGTTTTGCAGTTCAGGCGCTATCCCGTACCCCGCAAGCATTCAGGAATCTGTAGCAATGACCCAGACACTCAGCCAACTTGAACACAGCGAAGCGTTTATCGAACGCCACATCGGTCCTTCTGCAGAGCAACAGCAGCAGATGTTGGACGCGGTGGGCGCACGCACGCTCAGCGCGCTTATCCAACAGATTGTGCCAGCAGACATTCAACTGCCTGGGCCACCGCCGGTGGGCGATGCGGTCACTGAACATCAGGCATTGGCCGAGTTGAAGGCGATTGCTGCGCAGAATCAGCGCTACAAATCCTATATCGGTATGGGCTACAGCGCGGTGCTGACGCCGCCGGTGATCCTGCGCAATATGCTGGAAAACCCAGGCTGGTACACCGCCTATACCCCTTATCAGCCAGAAGTGTCGCAAGGCCGTTTGGAGGCGTTGCTCAACTTCCAGACCGTGACGCTCGATCTTACCGGGCTGGATCTGGCTTCCGCCTCGTTGCTGGATGAAGCCACAGCCGCAGCAGAATCAATGGCGCTGGCCAAACGTGCCAGCAAGCTGAAAGACGCCAACCGTTTCTTTGTCGCTGACGATGTGCACCCGCAAACGCTGGACGTGGTGCGCACCCGTGCCGAAACCTTCGGTTTTGAAGTGATCGTCGACAAACCGGCGAAAGTGTTGGAACTGCAAGGTGTGTTTGGCGTGCTGTTGCAGCAGGTAGGCACTACCGGTGAACTGCATGATTACAGCGCTCTGCTGGCTGAGCTGAAGAACCGCAAAATCATCACCAGCATAGCAGCCGATATCATGGCGCTGGTGCTGTTGACCGCTCCAGGCAAGCAAGGAGCAGACGTGGTGTTTGGCTCCGCTCAGCGGTTTGGTGTGCCGATGGGCTACGGTGGCCCACACGCGGCGTTCTTCGCCTGCCGTGACGAATTCAAACGCTCAATGCCGGGCCGGATCATCGGGGTTTCCCGTGACGCTGCCGGTAACACCGCGCTGCGCATGGCGATGCAGACCCGCGAGCAACATATCCGCCGTGAAAAGGCTAACTCGAATATCTGTACTTCGCAGGTGCTGCTGGCCAATATCGCCAGCCTGTATGCGGTGTACCATGGTCCACAGGGTTTGCAGCGTATCGCTGGGCGCATCCATCGCCTGACCGATATTCTGGCCGCTGGCCTGCAACAAGCCGGTCTGCCACTGCGTCACAAAACCTGGTTCGATACTTTGGCCGTGGAAGTGAAAGACAAGGCGGCGGTGCTGGAACGTGCGCTGAGTTTTGGCATCAACCTGCGCACCGATATTCACGGCGCAGTGGGCATCACGCTGGATGAAGCCACCTCGCGTGAAGACGTGCAGGCGCTGTTTGCCGTGCTGGCGGGGGATAACCATGGGCTGGATATCGACGCGTTGGATGCGGCAGTCAGCAGCGGTAGCTCATCAATCCCGGCGGCGATGCTGCGTAAAGATCCGATCCTCACCCATCCGGTATTCAACCGTTACCACAGCGAAACCGAGATGATGCGTTATATGCATCGCTTGGAGCGCAAAGATCTGGCGCTGAATCAGGCGATGATCCCGCTGGGCTCCTGCACCATGAAGCTGAATGCCGCAGCGGAAATGATCCCGATCACCTGGCCTGAGTTCGCTGAACTGCATCCGTTCTGCCCGCCAGAGCAGGCCGCTGGCTATCAGCAGATGATTGGCCAACTTTCTCAGTGGCTGGTGCAACTGACTGGCTACGATGCGATATGCATGCAGCCGAACTCCGGCGCGCAGGGCGAATATGCCGGTTTACTGGCGATCCGCCGTTATCACGCAAGCCGTAACGAAGCGGGCCGTCATATCTGCCTGATCCCAAGTTCCGCGCACGGCACTAACCCGGCTTCTGCCCAGATGGCGGGCATGAGCGTGGTGGTGGTGGCCTGTGACAAGAACGGCAACATCGATCTGCACGATTTGCGGCTGAAGGCAGAGCAAGCCGGGGACGAACTCTCCTGCATTATGGTGACCTACCCGTCGACCCACGGCGTGTATGAAGAAACCATCCGCGAAGTGTGCCAGATCGTGCATCAGTTTGGCGGCCAGGTGTATCTCGACGGTGCCAACATGAACGCTCAGGTGGGTATTACCACACCTGGCTATATCGGTGCTGATGTCTCACACCTTAACCTGCATAAAACCTTCTGTATCCCACACGGCGGCGGCGGCCCAGGCATGGGGCCGATCGGTGTTAAAGCACACTTGGCACCGTTTGTTCCGGGCCACAGCGTGGTGCAGATCGACGGCGTGACCACGCAGCAGGGCGCAGTGTCTGCCGCACCGTTCGGCAGTGCCTCAATTCTACCGATCAGCTGGATGTACATTCGCATGATGGGGGCGGAAGGCCTGAAGCAGGCCAGCCAGGTGGCGATCCTGAACGCTAACTACATAGCGACCCGCCTGAAAGACGCTTATCCGGTGCTGTATACCGGCCGCGATCACCGCGTGGCGCACGAATGCATTCTGGATATCCGTCCGCTGAAGGAACAGACCGGCATCAGCGAAATGGATATCGCCAAACGCCTGATCGATTACGGTTTCCATGCGCCAACCATGTCGTTCCCGGTAGCGGGCACGCTGATGGTGGAGCCGACCGAGTCGGAAAGCAAAGTGGAGCTGGATCGCTTTATTGAGGCGATGTTGGCGATCCGCAGCGAGATCGACCGGGTGCATAAAGGCGAATGGCCGCTGGAAGATAACCCACTGGTTAATGCGCCGCACATTCAGGCCGAACTGGTCAGCGACTGGCAGCATGCATACAGCCGCGAACTGGCAGTATTCCCGATCGCCGGGGTGCGAGAGAACAAGTATTGGCCGAGCGTGAAGCGTCTTGATGACGTTTATGGCGATCGCAATCTGTTCTGCTCTTGTGTACCGATGAGCGAATACGAATAACACGATCCGTCAAATGAACGTTCGAGGGACACTGCATGATGCGCTGTCCCTTTTTTATTGCAACACCGCAGTTGCAGATTTTGGGCGGCCCAATCTGGTATTCAGTTCCCCGCAGGCAGTTGGCAATCTTGCGGCAGATCGATAGTAAAGCCAATCCCGCGTTCATCCAGCCCTTCGGTTATGCGTAGTTGCGCGCCAATTTTATCCGCCAGATTTTTAGCGATCGCCAGCCCCAGACCGCTACCGGTTTGCAGCGTGCCAGGGACGCGATAAAAGTGCTCAAACAGTGGCTTATGATATTCTGCGCCTATCCCCAGGCCGTTGTCGCGCAGGGTGATATAACACCCTAGCGGGGCGAGCGAGCGGATATGGACCTCGACTCGCCCTCCCGCTGGGGTATATTTAATCGCGTTTTCCAGTAGATTGGTGAAGATCGCCACTATCGATGGCTTTGTCGCGTTAACGTAGGGAAGACGAAAAATGTGAGCTGCCTATTTTTCCGGCGGCCAACAGATAAAATTGTTCCGCCGGGTAAAATCCGTCACCAGTTAGATGATGAAGCTGTTCTTTGCGTATCATGTGGACTAACTCAATGCCCGCCAATATCGTCTGCGCACGCCTAAATGATTTGAACCCCAGCATCGGTCGTGTCCGCCGTTTGATATTTCGGTGATCCTGCTCCACCAGGTTGCTCTGGTATTTGCTCTGCCTGATGGTCATGGCTTCTTCTTCTAGTGAATGTGGGAAGTATGTAACAGCAGAGTTTTGTTAAAAATATGAGTTAGCCGGACGCTTACAGTTATATATGGAGCTATTGCTCAGTAAGCTTTTAAATTCTAATCTCATTAAATACAGTGCATATATTTAGAAAATGTTCTGTGCCTGTCATAATCCCCCCCAACTAATACTGTTATTTCCAGTAGTTACATGGGTGTGAAAATTAATTTATTCAAATTGTCAACAGATAATTTTATTTTCACTTAGGCAGGGAGTTGATATTTTCTTGAAAAATTATTATGAAACATGAAACATGAAACATGAAACATGAAACATGAAACATGAAACATGAAACATGAAACATGAAACATGAAACATGAAACATGAAACATGAAACTTATTAGCATCATTGTTTCCTCATAGTATGATAGTGATATGAACGCCTTGATTTTGGTAACCGTTGCTGACATACCTTTCGATAATGCATATAGAATGAAGTCACTGTAATAATTATTAGTACTAATAGGGTTGTCAATTCAAACATGCATCCTCACTCAACAAAACACTGTTATATACTTACTCTACACAGCACAAGGCGCCATGCGATTTAGGTTCTCAACTACAGCACATGAAATTTCCCTAAGGTAAATCCTTAGATCCTTTCTTCTCTTCTCTTCTCTTCTCTTTTCTATTCTGCCTGCGCTTAATTTCAAACTGTATAGCTGTAACAATAAACTGACCGGTGCTTTCACCTACTTCTTTTGCTTTTTCCATTGCGCCAACAACATTGTGCGGAGTCCGCGCTTGTACCTTTCTCGATTT
>JBAQHZ010000121.1:0-3380 GCA_049288585.1 Chania sp. | reverse complement strand
CGTGAAAACCGTGTTCTGATCACAAAATCTGATTGCAAATCAATCGGGATCCAATTATGTGCGATATGCGCACACTATAACGATTATCGCCCTTGACGCTGTTTGGTCAGCAAGGCTAACGTTGACGGGTTGCCCAGAGCGAATAGAGAACAGGAGAGATGATGGAATTATTGACACCGTTGCTACGGCCTTCCGCGATCAATAGCTGCTTTAGCGACGCGGCGGTTTTGCAAGGGATGCTGGATTTCGAGGCGGCATTGGCGCAGGCGCAGGCTGAAGCCGGTGTGATCCCATCCTCGGCAGCAGAAACCATCGCTCGCTGTTGCCAAAGCGAGCTGTTGGATGCGGGTTCACTGGCGAACGCTGCGGCACTGGCGGGCAATCTGGCGATCCCTTTGGTGCGCCAACTGACCGCGCGGGTGGCCGAACAGGATCCGCAGGCGGCGCGTTTTGTCCATTGGGGGGCAACCAGCCAGGATGCGATTGATACCGGGCTGGTGCTGCAACTGCGCAACGCATTAACGCAGACCGATAGCCAACTGACGCAGTTGATCGCGGCGCTGGTGCGCCAGATTGAAATTCACCACGAAACGCTAATGGTGGGGCGAACCTGGATGCAGCAGGCACTGCCGACCACTCTGGGGTTAAAGCTGGCAGGCACGTTGGATGCATTGCTGCGTTATCGTCAGCGGCTAACACAGATGCTGCCACGCGTGCTGGTGCTGCAATTTGGCGGAGCCGCCGGTACGCTCAATTCGCTGGGGGAAAAGGGCAAAGCGGTGTCCGCTCTGCTGGCGCAGCGTTTGCAGTTGACGGAAGCCGACACCCCTTGGCACAGCCAGCGTGACCGTTTGTTAGAAGTGGCAGGCTGGTATGCCGGGCTGGCAGGAACACTGGGCAAGCTGGCGCGTGATATCTCACTGCTGTGCCAGACCGAAATCGCTGAGGTTGCCGAACCGCAGGCCGAAGGGCGCGGGGGGTCTTCAACCATGCCACACAAGCGCAATCCGGTGTCCTGTGCGGTGATTTTGGCGGCGGCCATGCGCGCACCCGCGCTGGTGAGCGGCCTATATCAGGCGATGCTGCAAGAGCACGAACGTGGCCTGGGTGGTTGGCACGCCGAATGGGAAAGCTTGCCAGAACTGATGATGCTCAGCGCCGGGGCGCTGGCGGCCAGCGTGCCGCTGATTGATGGGTTGCAGGTTTTCCCGGCCTGCATGGCGGATAATCTGGCGTCGACCGGCGGGCTGATTCTGGCTGAAGCGGTCACCATGGCGCTGGGCGAACCCATGGGCCGCCTGAATGCTCACCGGCACATTGAGCAAGCTTGCCAACGCGCGCAGGCAGAGAATCTGTCTTTGCTGGCGGTGCTGGAACAGGATGAGCAGGTGCTGAAGTGGCTCGATCGCTCACAGCTGGCCGAACTGCTCGATCCGGCCAACGCGCTGGGCAGCGCATCGGTGTTTATCCAACAGGTTTTGGTACGCGCCAAAGCCACAACATCAATAACCGCTTATAACTGAGGAGCAAACATGGATGATAAACAACGTTACCAGCAAGGGATCGCGGTGCGCCGCGAAGTGCTGGGGGATGCGCACGTTGATCGCACGCTGAGCAATCTGACGCCGCTCAACCAGGAGTTTCAGGATTTTATCAGCCGCTACGCCTGGGGGGAGATCTGGACTCGCCCCGGTTTAGCGCGCCATACCCGCAGCTTGATCACCATCGCGATGCTGATCGCCCTCAACCGTGAAGCGGAATTACGCATGCACCTGAAGGCAGCGTTCAACAACGGCGTCACCCGTGAAGAACTTAAAGAGGTGTTGATGCAGAGTGCGCTGTATTGCGGTTTACCCGCCGCCAATGCAGCGTTTCATTTGGCTGAAGCGGTGTTCGCCGAAATCGATGCGGCAGCAGGCTGAACGGCTAGGGGCGTATTGCTAATGCTTCGCGGCGCACCGCAGCGATAAAGTCTTGCAACGCGCCGCCGGAGTGCTCCTGATTACGCACGATGATTCCCACCGGTTCTGAGGTTCCTGGCCCACTGAACGGCAGCGGCAGCAACCTGCCAGCGGTGAGATCGTCCTGCACCGCGCCGGAAGGCACGAACCACAGATAGTCGTATTGCAGCGTCAGCCGCCGCGCCAGCGAAGGTGACAGGGTTTCCACCCGCTGGGCCGGTAGGGAAAGGCCGCTGGCGGCCAGCAGCGCTTCGGCGTTCTGGCGCGGCACGGTGCCTTTGGGGGCAACAACCAACGGGTAGCGCAAGGCATTTTCCAGCGTCAGGGTTTCACGCAGCAGCGGGTGGGCGGGTTGCGCCACCACCTGCAACTCTTCTAGAAACAGCAATTCAAACAGCAGACCGCTCATCATCTGTGGATCGGCCATGCGGCCAATCGCCAGATCCAGTTCGCCATTTTGTAACTGTGCCAGCAGCGCCGTATTGTGCGCGGTGGTGACCTGGATGCGCAGATGGGGGTGAAGCTGCTGAAAATGGGCAATTACCGGCGGCAATACGCCCAGCGCGGCAGTGGGCAGAGCACCCACGCGCAGCGGCGGCGGCAGAGCATGGGCCTGCTGCGCCAGCACGTCTCCAGCGTCGGCCAGCGCCGCCATAATGCGCTGCGCATGGGCCAGAAACACCTCGCCCTGCGCGGTCAGCCGTGCGCCGTGGCGGCCGCGATCGAACAGGGTGACGCCGGTCAGGGCTTCTAACTCGCTGAGGGTTTTCGACAGTGCCGGTTGGCTCAGATTCAGGCGTTCTGCCGCCCGGTGCAGGAAACCTTCCCGGGCGACGGCAACAAAGCAGTGGATATGACGCAGGCGAATACGCTGGGTAAAAACGCTGTTGTTATCTATCACGCGGCCACTCCGTCATCAAGGTTACGGCAGAGTAACTCATCTCCCTGCCGTTATGAACGGGATTGGCCGATCTCTGGATTACAAATCGAAAAATACCGTTTCATTTTCCCCTTGCAGCACAATATCGAACTGATAGAGGGTGCCGTCTGCGGTGGTTTTTTTGTGACCAATCAGCGTATTGCGCCGTATTTCCTGTTCGACCAGATTGAGCACCGGATCGGCCTGGTTAGCACTTTCCTCATCGGAAAAATACATGCGGGTATGCAGACCCAGGTTGATGCCACGCGCCACGATCCACAGGTTGACATGCGGTGCCATCAGCCTGCCATCGCGCCCAATGACCGCGCCGGGCTTGATGGTGTCAAAGGTATAAACACCGCTGGTGAAATCGGAGCAGGCTCGCCCCCAACCGCGAAAGTTAGGGTCCAGACTTTTGTCATGCTGGCGATCCTGCGGGTGTTGATAACGCCCAGCCGCATTGGCCTGCCACATTTCCAGCAGGACGTCACGCAGCGGCG
>JBAQHZ010000120.1:0-5255 GCA_049288585.1 Chania sp. | reverse complement strand
GTCAGATTGCACTCTCCTCAATGCACTCTGATCCATACGCAGACGGTGCAAGATTTGCTCGTGCGCGGTGCGGGCGACATCTGTATGCGTCTCGGTCTTGCCGTGGCGTTCCGCCATGACGCGTTGAAAATGTTTTTGTGCCGGTGTCAGCATTGTTCGATCCCCGAGAAGGGGCGGGCAGGTGCCCGCCCGCAGATTAACCGCCGTTCTCTTCTTGCGCGAAGGTGATGCCGTCGATAAAGGCAACATTGCCGTAGTCTTCAATGACGAAATCGTCGTTTGATGATTGGTACGTTGCGACGCGGTTGTACTCTGATTCTTCCTTGATGGTGCGACGCAGGCCGCCGCGCTGGTAGTACACCGACAGGTTTTTAAACGGCGAGATCAAGATGCCGTTAAGCGGGAAGTAAGGCGCAATGAAGGTCGGCATATTCCCGACACGTTCTTGAGCCACGATCAGTTGCCCGGCCAGCATTTCGGTGTTCGGGTTGGTCTGACTCATGGCGTTGATCGCTGGGAAGTTGCTCGTTGTCAGCAGATCCCCGGCCAGGATCACAACGTTATCCGGGTTTCGCTTGTGCCATTCATCCATCAGGCTGTTTTTGGCGTCATAGACTGCTGCGCCTACGTTGCCATAGGTGCCTTTTGTGATGATTTTATTGTCCTCATCGCGTGAGGTTACGGTAACGCCGGAAATGACGCGGTGCGGCGCTTCCTTGCGGATTTTTTCAAGCCATCCGATGCCGCAGTCTTGCAGTAGTGGGTAAGCTGCGCGGTCTGATGGATCAGTGTAATGGGTGCCATTAAACCCGATCATGATGCGGTCAAGCGACATCTGGCGCACCATCGCGGCGCTGATCAGTGGCTGGAAGTTCGGTTGATGCGCCCAGGCGTCCAACTGCTCATAGCTGATGCCGTAGTCATAATTGACCTTGCGGCACATGTAGTTTTGCGGTTCAAGCTTGCTGTTATCAGCGGGGTTACGGCGCACTGTGGTGCTGTTGTTCACCCCGGCCATTGGGCCTTTGCTGCCGATCGATACCTTTTGGCCGATCTGCTGAGTGACACCGAAAATGTTAATTCGGCTCAAGAAAGTGTCACTTTCCTGCGCTGCGGCTTCCAGTCGCTGCTGTATCGCCGGATCAACGGCGAATCTCGCTGCGATGGCTGCCGGTGATACGCGGTTTAACTGCGCCTGTCTGGCGACGTACTGATCGAACAGTTCGCGGGTAGTATTTTCCATGTTCTTTTTCTCTCGTAGTGAATATCAGTAGTCAGCCAACTGCGCGTTACCGCCACCACCGGCTGGCGGGCGGTGACTGAAATTGCCATCCGTGCTTGTCACCTTTTGTTGCAGTGCAGCAAAATCAGCGGTCAGTTTTTCGATGGCTTGCTTGTTGCTGGTTGTTGCCTGCTCGGTGCTGCTGAACTGGTCGGTTAACTCGGCCTGTGACTGTGCCACCGCCTCAACGGCCTGATGCACCTGAGTGAAGCGCTCGTCATCGGTTTTTTTGCCCTTACCGAGGATGCCCATTACGCGGGAGAACCACTCATTGCCTGAGCTGGCGCGCGATTGATCGGCCTGCATCAGCTCTGCCTCAACAGCGCTGGTGAACATCGTCGGCTCTGCATCGGCGGCACTGAACCGCATGATTTCCCCGCGCTTCTCTGCGGCAAACTTCAGCTTGTCCGTACCAAGGCTGGCAGGGGTGTCGGTCATTGCCAGGCCGACTAGATACGGGCCGTTAGTCAGGGAAAACTTCGGGTGCACCTCAACGCTGGAATAAATTTTCTTCCCGTCGTCGGTCATGGTTTTCATGCGGGCGGTGGGTTCGATCTCGGCAAAAAGTGCCGCCTCACCAGTTAGCGGGCCTTCGGAAATGTCCTCTGCGGAAAGTGCCATCACGTCGCCCATGGCGCAGAAGGTGCTATCCGGGAACGGCGAGAGGTAATGCTCGATATTGACGCGGGCGCCGTAGACTGCCGGGTTATAAGAAGCCGCCATTGCGTGGATCTGATCGCGGGTCACCTGGCGGCCATCAATGGTGGTGCCGGAGGTCATTACGCGGAATTTTTTACGGGTGCTCGTTGTGCTTGCCATGTTTGCTTGCTCACGATCTGTTGAGTTCCCGGTGATGATGGCAGGGCGTCCGGCCCGCCCTCAATGCGTTGTTGTTGTCGGGTAACGCTGACAGCCAGTGCCGCGAGAAACTCTCCGCGCGCGCGGGTTAACCTCCCAGCAGGAAACGGGGGAGACAATGACGGTTCAGGAAACATTCACCAGATATCGTGCACGACAGCTTTACTGGCAGGGCTACCCGCCGGCGGAAATCGCACGCCTGATGGGTATCAATCAGAACACGGTCTATGCGTGGAAAAAGCGTGACGAATGGGACGAGACGCCGCCGATTCAACGTGTCACAACCTCGATTGATGCGCGACTGGTTCAACTGACTGGCAAAGACAAAAAAACAGGGGGGGATTTCAAGGAAATTGACCTGCTGACGCGTCAGTTAAAAAAGCTGGATAACGGCACCCCGGCGACGCAGCCAAAGAAGAAATTGCGCAAGAAACAAAACTTTTTCTCTGAATCACAGATTGCGCAACTGCGAGAAAACATTCTGGGCTCTCTCCACTGGCATCAGCGGGGCTGGTATGACAACCATCACCACCGCAACCGGATGGTGCTCAAAAGCCGCCAGGTGGGGGCGACTTGGTACTTTGCCCGAGAAGCCCTGGTGCGCGCACTCTCTGATGATGTGAAGTATAAGCACCAGCTCAACCAGATTTTTCTGTCATCCAGCCGCCGCCAGGCGTACCAGTTCCGCAGCTTCATCCGCTCCGCGGCGGCTGAGGTCGACGTCGAACTGAAAGGCGGTGACATGATCCAGCTTGCTAATGGTGCCGAACTGCACTTTCTCGGCACGTCTGCGGCGACGGCGCAGTCGTACACCGGCAACCTGTTTTTTGATGAATTCTTCTGGGTGGGGCGGTTTGCCAACCTGAAGAAGGTGGCCGGAGCCATGGCGACGCTGAAAGGGCTGACGCGTACCTATTTTTCAACGCCATCGGCAGAAAGTCATGAGGCTTACCCGTTCTGGACGGGGGAGGCATTCAACAAGGGGCGCGCGCAAGGTAAGCGAGTGGAGTTCGACACGTCTTGGAAGACGTTGAACAGCGGGTTGATGTGCCCGGATAAAATCTGGCGCCAGATCGTTACCCTGCAAGACGCTATCGATCACGGCTGGGATTTAACGGATATCGATGAGATCCGCGAAGAGAACAGCCCGGAAGAGTATGGCAACCTCTACGGCTGCCAGTTTATCCGCAACGGTGAAGCGGCCTTTGACTACAACATGCTGTTGACCTGTGGCGCGGATGGGTATGACGACTGGCTTGACTGGAAGCCCTACGCCATGCGTCCGATGGCCGATCGCCCGGTCTGGATTGGTTACGATCCCAACGGTGCCAGCGGAAAAGGGGACAGCGGCGGTATTTCTGTCAATGCTGCCCCCCTGATCAGTGGCGGCAAGTTCCGCACCATCGAGACTCAGCGTATTCGCGGCATGGAGTTTGAAGAACAGGCCAATCTGATCATCGGCATGCTGGATCGCTACAACGTGCAACACATCGGTATTGACGGGCAGGGGGTTGGTGAAGCGGTCTGGCAGTTGGTCAGAAAGCGATTTCCGGCCGCGGTGTGTTATCAGTTCAACCCGGCCAGCAAGCGCATGCTGGTATTGAAGATGCAACAGCTCGTCCGCGGTGGCCGCTGGGAATATGACCGCGGCGAGTATGACCTGATTACCGCTTTTAATGCGGTGCGCAAAGTGGTCACGCCTGGCGGTGTTATCACGTATGACACCGATCGTAGCCGCGGCGTTAGCCATGGCGATCTTGCCTGGGCGACCATGCTGGCAATTATCAACGAGCCGCTGGGTCAAGATGGCGGCGGCGGCCTGACAGTTACGGAGTATTAACGTGAGTAAAAGAAAATCACCGCAGACGCGCCAGCGGCCAACAATGGATACGCGCACCGATCTGGCTGCTGAGCTGAAAAAACTCCCCGGCCTGAGCACCTTCTCATTTGACGGCCCCTGGCCTGTCACCTCGTCTTTTGATCTGCTTGACTCGATGTATTGCGCTAACAATGGCCGCTACTACGACACGCCGATCAGTTGGTACGGGCTCGCCCGTCAGTTCGGTCATGCCAGTTGGCATCAATCTGCGCTGATATTTAAACGTAATGTGCTGGCTGGTTGCTTCATCCCGCACAAACTTCTGACGCGCCAGGCGTTCTCAGCCTTTGCCATGGATTGGGTGGTGTTTGGTAATGCCTACCTGGAACTGCGCCGGAATATGATTGGCGGGCCGATGGCGCTGCATCATACGCTTGCGAAGTACACCCGGCGAGGCTCTGACCTGGATACCTACTGGTTTATCCAGGCGGGTCTTGATGATCACCAATTCCCAACCGGTGCCGTCTGTCACGTCATCAACCCCGACATTCATCAAGAGATCTACGGCATGCCGGAGTATTTTGCGGGCTTGCTCTCTGCCAGTCTGTCGCATTCTGCCGATACCTTCCGCAAGCTGTACTACGACAACGGCAGTCACGCAGGTTGCATCGTTTACGTCAGCAGTGCTGTTGCCGACCAGGAAAGTCTGGACAAGCTGAAGAAGACGTTGACCGACACGCGACGCGACGGGGCATTCAAAAACATCCTGCTGCACGCACCGAACGGCGGTAAAGACTCGGTGCAGATCCTGCCATTTAGCCAGATATCGGCCAAGGATGAGTTTGTGGGCGTCAAGTCTGCCACGCGTGATGACATCCTAGCCGCTCACCGCGTGCCACCACAGTTGATGGGGGCCATGCCGGAGGGCAATGGTTCCTTTGGCGACGTGGAGAAAGCCGCCAAGGTGTTTGCCATCAACGAACTGACACCCATCATGGAGGCCATGAAGCACGTCAACGACTGGATGGGTGAAGAGGTGATCCGCTTTAGCCCGTACGCATTACTAAACGCCGAGTAACAATAATGCAGGTGGTCTAATGATCGAGTTAATTCAACTTATGGTGATGTTTGTGGTGCTTGTCGTGGGTGTGCTGGTTATGGCTGCTGCCTTGATTGCTGGCGGGTGCGGCAGTAATCGGAATCCCTCGCCACCAGACAATCACACAAGACCGTCGCCGCCGCCAGTGCCGCCGCGTCGCCCTTGAAGTAACTTAGCGCTGCAGCATGGTCGCCGCC
>JBAQHZ010000119.1:0-8273 GCA_049288585.1 Chania sp. | reverse complement strand
CTATATCCCAATCCGCCTTATGAAATGATCCGTCCTATCGCATTAGGATCGCATTCTACATCTATTTTAACGTTAAAATCTGAACGATCGTCACGATTTTAACGTTAAACTAAAAATAATGAGATGTGAAATCCCTCACAGAAATCGGGATCCTTCACTGCTATTTTAACGTTAAAATCCGCCCATCTCCCCTTTTCTAAACGTTGGGGGTCGTTCCCAGGGAATAAAACCATGCGTAAAAAAATGAAGAATACCCTGTTCTCTCTGGCTATTATTGCTGCCAGTTGTGCCGCTCTGACCGGCTGTGACGATAATGCAGTTGCCAGTGAAAATGAAAAACAGGCCATCACTCTTTGGATCGCCCCAAATAATGTTCAAGAAGCATTTTGGAGTGAAGTGGTTGGTGAGTGGAATAAACAAGCCGATAAAAAGAAAGTCGTATTTTCAACTATCCCTGCGGCGGGGAGTTCCGAAGAAGCTATCATGAATGCGATTGCATCCGATCGTGCACCAGACATTTCAGAAAATATTTTTACCGGGTTCGGCACCCAGTTAGCCGATTTAGGTCAGATCGTCGATCTTTCTACGTTGGATGGCTATCAGGCGTTAATTCAATCCCGTCAGATGAACGACATCATGCAGAATTGGAGTTATAACGGCAAAAATTACATCCTGCCGATTTATATTAATCCGGTGCTGTTCTGGTGGCGTGGCGATCTGTTGCAAGAGCAGGGTTTTAGCGGGATCCCGCAAACCTATGCCGAGATTTATGCGCTCTCCGAAAAATACACGATTGCAGATAAACGCTACGCGTTGCAGGCCACCTCGGGCCGTAACTGGTGGGACCGCTGGTTTGATTTTATCGCCCTCTATTATGCCCAAAGTAACGGCAAGCCTTATATCGCCAATCAGCAGGCCACCTATGATAACCAGGCCGGGCGCGACGTCATCGGCTTTTTAAATACGCTGTTTGAGAAAAAATGGACCGTGTACGATTTTGGCCAGGATGACCCGTTAGCGACGGGCAAAGTGCTGGGAGCGGTACGCGGCCCGTGGGATATCAGCCGCTATCAGCAACAATATCCGGAAATCCTCAAGCAGATAAAAATTGGCCCGATGCTGGTTAAAGATCAACAGGATACCCCACACACGTTCGCTGATGGCAAAGGGTTGGTGCTGTTCAGCCATTCCAAGGTCAAACCCGAAGCTTGGGAGTTTATCCAGTGGGTATTCAGCCAGCCAAAATTCGATAAACGTTGGGTGGAACTGACCGGCATGCCGCCAGCCAGGGCGGATTTGCTCACCAACCCGATGTTTGCGCAGTACTACCAGGAAAACCCGTATGCCGCGGCCTACGCCAAATATGTCAACGTGGCGGTGCCCCCGGCGTCCAGCAGTGAAACGGTAGAGATCCAGCGCAGCATGACGCAAATGCTTGAGAAAACGGCGTTTAAAACCCTGGCGCCGGATGAGGCACTGCAGCAGTCAGTGCAGGAAGTGAATGCACTGTTAAAGCCTTAACTTAATAGTGGCGCTCGCTTAATTTCTCGCTTTGTGCCTTAAACCGGGCAGGTAACCATTAATGATGATGTCCCTAAAGCTTAAAGATAAACATGTAGGCAGCATTTTAGCTGCCTCCTACTTGGGATATACCAGCATATTCTGGCTGTATCCTTTTATTTGGCTTGCCGTATTATCGCTAACTGAATGGCGCTTTGTCGGCACTCCGTCGTTCAACGGCTTGAAGAACTTTGCTCTGGTGATGCAGAACCCAATGTTCTGGAAGTCAATGCTGAACGTATTGCGCTTCTTGATGTACTACCTGCCGGTCGTGTTTATCTCTTCGCTGCTGTTTGCCTTTGGTTTACAGAAATTAAAGTACGGCAGAACGTTTGTCGGGCTGAGCTTTCTATTGGCCAACGTCTCTTCTGGCGTGGCCTATTCCATCGTGTTCTCCAAAATCTTCAGTCAGAATGGGCCGTTGAACACTTTCTTGCATGACTGGTTTGGTTTTACCCTACCTTGGCTAACCAGCCCGGATTTTGCCATGTTATCCATTGCGCTGGTGGTGACCTGGAAGTTTGTCGGTTATTACGGGCTGATTCTATTTTCCGGCCTCAACAGCATTCCCAAAGAAATTTATTCGGCGGCGGAGCTGGACAATACCGGTGCCTTCAAACGCTTGTTCCATATCACATTACCGCTGATCAACCCGCAACTGATTATGGTTCTGGTATTAGCCATTACGGTCTCATTTGCGATTTTCACTGAGCCTTATCTGATTACCGGCGGCGGGCCGCTCAACAGCACCACCACGCCGATGGTCGTGATGTATGAAGCGGCATTTATGAAAATGCAGCCCAGCTGGGCCGCCACCATGTCCATTTTTATCGCGTTGATCAGCTTTGCCATTATCTGGATTGTCAGAAAGTTGCTGGAAAGAAAGGTGGAGATCGTTTAAATGAAAAAAACCATCAGCAGTCTCCTTATTCATCTGATTATGTTTTTCCTGGCGCTGTCGTGGCTTTATCCGTACATCTGGATGGTGCTGTCATCGTTTAAACCATCCGCTGATATATACACTACCGGGCTGTTCGAGGGCCGTTATTCATTTGATAACTATCATTTTCTGTTTGAGAACAGTGGCCGGGTAGAGAAACCCTTTCTAAAGACCCTGTTTAACTCTTTCTTTATCTCCACGGTGGTGACAACGGCCGTTACCCTCAGTTCGATGTTTATCGGCTTTGCATTGGCAAAAATGCATTTCAAAGGCCAGTCGTTATTCAAAAACCTGCTGTTTTTACAGATGGTTTTCCCGGCTTTCATGTTTATTATCCCGCAGTTTGTGCTGGTGCGTGAACTGGGGCTGTTAAACAGCTATAGCGCCATGATTGTTCCATTCCTGATGAGTGCCTGGGGGATCTTTATGATTTCCCAAAGTTTTCAGGGCACACCCAATGACTATATCCACGCCGCGAAAATTGATAACGCCAGCCTGTGGCAAATCATGATCTATCTGATGATGCCGCTGAATAAAGCGATTATCGCCATTGTGGCGCTGTTCACCTTTGTCGGCACCTGGGACAACTTTCTGTGGCCGCTGATTGTTATTCAGGACGAGAGCAAAATGCCGCTCTCGGTGTTATTGGCCACTTTCAGTAAATCCTATGGTGTCTATGTCGGGCCGGTGATTGCAGGGGCGGTGATCCAGACCATCCCGATTGTCGTGCTGTTTGTTTTATTCCGTAAGTACTTCATGCAGGGCATGTCCCTGTCATTGAAATAAGGGGCTGACGTGATGGCTGGCACAGCGTGGTGGCGTGAAACGGTTTTCTATCAGGTTTATCTGCCCAGTTTCCAGGACGGTAACGGTGATGGGGTGGGGGATTTTTACGGGTTGATTGATCGGTTGGATTACTTGCAGGCGTTGGGGATCGGGGGGCTGTGGATCACGCCGTTCTACCCTTCGCCTCTGGTGGATAATGGCTATGACGTCAGCGATTACCTTGATGTTGCTGCACAATTTGGTTCGTTGGCGGTGTTCGAGCGTTTCATCGTCGAAGCTCGCCAACGCAATATCCGGGTGATTATCGATCTGGTGCTGAATCATGTGTCTACGCAACATCCGTGGTTTAAAGACGCGCTGAATAATCCGGCCAGCCAGTATCGTGACTATTTTATGTTTACCCGTCAGCCCAATAACTGGCAGTCGTTTTTTGGCGGTTCTGCCTGGCAGCCTGAAGCCGACGGCGGCGAATATTACTACCATAAGTTTGCCATTGAGCAGGTCGATCTGAACTGGACTAACCCGGCGGTGGTTAAAGAAGCTAAAGCCGTGCTGGATTTCTGGCTAGGCAAGGGGGTGGACGGCTTCCGGCTGGATGTGATCAACTTCCTGTCGTGCAAAGGCATCGGCCCGGATAACCCGGTGCTGGCCAACGGTGAGCAGCAGCACTTATATGATATTAACCAACCCGGTATTGACTGGTGCCTGGCGGATTTGCTGGCCCACGTCCGCGCCAAAGGGGACTACTTTATTGTCGGGGAAGTAGGCAGTGATAAGCTCAACGAGCTGGTGTGCTATCAGTCTGCCGACTTATGCGATGTGGTTTTCAACTTTAACTTAGGCAGTTTGCCCACCTTTGATCCGCCGCAGATTTTTCAGCAGTTGGCACTGATGAACCGCAAACTCAGCGGTGTGCCAACGCTGTTTTTCTCCAGCCATGATATGCGCAGGATGATCAGCCGTTTCGGGGATGGCGTGGATGATATTGCCCGTGCCCGCGCTGTGGCTTGCCTGCAATTCATGGCTCGTGGCGTCCCATTTATTTATTACGGTGAAGAAGTGGGGATGCGTGACTATATAGCCACCAGCCCGGGGGCGATTCATGACATCCAAGGCAAAATGCATTATCGGCAGAAGCTGACGGAATGTGGTGATCCAGAAGAAGCCTTTCAATTTGCCCTAACCAACAGCCGTGATAATTCGCGTTCCCCAATGCAGTGGTCTGCTGCTCCCTTCGCCGGGTTCAGCTCACAATCCCCTTGGATGCCGGTCAATGAAAATTACCGTGAGATCAATGTAGAGGCGGCGCAAACAGCCCGCTCTTCACTCTGGCATGATTATCAGTCTCTGATTGCCCTGCGCGCGAATTACCCGGTCTTTCAATATGGCGACTATGAGGAATTCACCCAGGAGCAAAACACCCTGATCTTCCGCCGCCGCTTCGGCCAACAGCGCGCCACGGTATTGATTAACTTTGGCGAGGCCTACTCATTGGCGCAGCCGCCATGCGGCAAGGTTTTATTTGATACTCGCAAGCACAGCGAAATGGCTCACAACGATATCGTTATTTTTATAGAGGATAGTAATGATTAGGTATTCCGGTAATCCGTTAATTTCGCCCCAGGATATTACGCCAAGTCGCCCAGGATTTAAGGTGGAGTGCGCTTTCAATGCTGGCGTCACCCGCGTTGGTGATGAAATCATTATGTTGGTTCGCATTGCGGAAAGCGTGATCCCCGAGAGCGAAGGTACCATCGTTGTGCCTTTGTTAGTGGAAACGGCACAAGGCTGGCAGGTGACGACGCGGAGATTTCAACACAACGATATCGCCTACGATTTTAGCGATCCGCGGCTGATTACGGACAAAGCGGACCCGGCGATCGTCTTTTTAACCTCTCTTTCCCATCTGCGCGTGGCAAGAAGCCACGATGGCATCAGCTTCACCGTTGACGAACGGCCATTTATTTTCCCGGACAACGGCTACGAGGCTTTTGGCTGCGAAGATGCCCGCATTACCGCGATCGACGGGGCTTTTTATATTAACTATTCTGCCGTGTCCTCCAAAGGCATCTGTACCGCGCTGGCGGTGACTCGCGACTTCATCAGCGTTGAACGCTTGGGGCTGATTTTTTGCCCGGATAACCGCGATGTCTGCCTGTTCCCGGAGAAGATCGGCGGTAAATATATGGCGTTACATCGCCCTGCACCCAAGCACTTCGGCAAGCCCGAGATCTGGCTGGCCAGCTCTACCGATCTGCTGCACTGGGGGGAGCACCAGCACCTGCTGGGGACTTCGCAAGATCCTTGGGATGCGCTGAAGTTGGGGGGCGGCGCACCGATGCTGAAAACGGAGAAAGGCTGGCTGCAGATTTACCACGGTGTGGACGTCAATCAGCGCTATGCGCTGGGGGCCATGCTGCTCGATCTGGCGCAACCGAACAAGATCCTGGCCAAATCGCCGGTGCCTTTGCTGCAGCCGCAAGCGCCTTACGAGCTGTATGGTTTCTTTAATAACGTCGTCTTTACCTGCGGTGCGTTAATCGAGAATGACGTTCTGAAGGTTTATTACGGCGCGGCGGACGAAAGCATGTGCCTGGCTGAAATGTCTCTGGCGCAACTGTGGCAACACCTGTCGGTGTAATAAGGGAATAAACCAAGATGAAACATCACTCTCCAGTCAGCGTTGCCCAACTGATCGCCGAGTACCGCCAGCGTACGTCGGGTACCACCTTTACCACTGCGCGGCTTGAATTCTGCGGCGTGGGTGACAGGGATGTGTACAACATTACTGCGCCGTTTATGTCCGCCGGGCGGGAAGTGATTGCCGGACGTGTTGAGGCCAGGGACTCTGAGCATGCGACTATCGTGTTTTTCACTGAACGTGAGGGGCAATGGACGCCGCTGGAAGACGCTCCACGGTTGCAATTACAGGATCCGTTCTTCACCTGGATCGAAGAACAGCTTGTTTTTGGCGGCGTCGAGATTGCTCCTCATCCCGACAAGCCTACGCAGCTGATCTGGCAAACCGTTTTCTATCGCGGGCCTGACATCACCTCATTAACCCGTTTTACCTGTGGCCCATCGGGCATGAAAGATATCCGTCTGTGCCAGATCCAGCCGGGGCGCATCGGCGTTTTTACCCGGCCGCAGGGCGAGATCGGCGGCAGGGGGATAATTGGGTATGCTGAGATCGGCAGCCTGGATGAACTTACGCCAAGCGTCATCGCCGGTGCAGAACTGCTCGAACGGCAGTTCAACAGCGATGAATGGGGCGGCGTTAATGAAACCCATTTACTCAGCGATGGCACTATCGGGCTACTGGCCCATATTGCCTGTTTCGATCAACAAGGAAGGAGGCACTACTATCCTGGGGTCTTTATCTTCAACCCGGACACGAGAAACTACACGCCTATCAAGATTATTGCGGCAAGAGATAACCTGCTACCCGGTGCGGCGAAACGCCCCGATTTAGTGGATGTCATTTTCCCAGGAGGCCTGGTTGCATTGCCCGACAATCGTTGGCGGTTATATGTCGGGGCCAGCGATGCGGAAGCACATTGGATTGATATTGAGGATCCTTTTAACGGATTTTAATTCCCAGGCAATCTCAATTGCGCAGTTAACTGGCTTAATGGAAAAAATAAATATCAATTATATTGAGTGGCATTCCTATTGCTAATAATTGGGGTGCCATCAGTTTAAAAGGGATTATCATGAAATACTCAAAAGTCTTTACCCTGCTTTTACTGGCAGGTCTCTGCTCTGCTGCCCATGCGGGGAATACTCCAGCCACAAATAAAGCCAATAGCCAGCCTATTCTCGCTGGGGATAAAATTAAAATCGTCAAAGAGGGGGGTGAGACAGTAGAAGCCGTGGTGGAATTCAGTGATGATCCTAACGAGGATAATATTGGTATTGTGCGTATTCCCAAGGATGAAAAAGCTTACTTTCACGGTAACTGGTTAGCCGAATATAAAATAGAGCATTTCCGTAACGAAGGGCGCGGCACCAATTCCCGCCCGGTGCATGAAATCGTCTTTGCGGACGGGCGGGTAAACTTTGGTGATACCGGCTGGAATACCGGTTTCTTACTCAAGCAGGTGCGCTTTACCAACGATTTACGTAATGGCAGCAACCAGAAAGTTGATTTCCGCATGATAGAAATGGAGATCCGCCCGGCGTGGTCGAAAAGCGTCGATCAGCACTGGTTTATGCTGGAAGGGATCTATTTGGGCAAAACCGGCTATGAGAAAAACCGTACCACGGGCAGTGACAACAACATTGGCGGTGATGGTTATGGTTTCCGGCCTTACTACCGCTATCAGGTATCGGATGACTTCAGCGTAGGCACTGATGTAAAAATGCTGGTGGAAGATAAAGATGCCCGTGGTGCCGATAACGGGCGTTTCCAGTTCTATGAAGCGTTGGTTAACTTTAACTATCGTGCAGCAGATAATGTGCACGTCGGCTTTGAAGTGTTCCGTAAAGAAGGCCAGGACTTCAACCATGATGGTGATAAAACCGCCAACGTCCTGGAGCAGGAGTTCCGCCCTTGGGTTGCCTGGAATGTGGGTAAAAATAACTTCCTGTTTAAAATGGAACCTCAGTTAAGGCGCATCGGTGGGCGTGACGGTTATAAAGCCACCTCGAAAAGCCAGAAATATATCTTCAACTATAGCTACCCGATTGCCGATAACTTTTATCTGGTGGCCGAATATTTTTACCGGGTCGAGTATAATAAAGAGTTCTGGGATCGTAACGTGCGTGACAACAATAGCTACAGTGATACTACGACGCATTTCGGTAAATTAGGCATTAACTATGTGTTCTAAATAGTGAGTGTTCCAAATAACTCGGGGTTACAATTCATTTCCCTGCTGCTTGAAAACGACGGGTATCAAAAGAGAAAAAATATGAAACTACTAAATACTCTGTTTTGCATTATTGCGTTAACCACGTTTTCTTCTTCTGCCACGCTGGTTAATGC
>JBAQHZ010000118.1:0-8377 GCA_049288585.1 Chania sp. | reverse complement strand
CATCAAAATATTTTACCAGATCGGTATCGCCGATATTTTCAATAACTTTAGCTTTGGACTGTACGTAAGCCAGTGACGGGCGCAGGCCAAAATCAAATTGATATTGGGCAACCATTTCCACGTTCTGGGTTTTATTGGCAAAACCACTCACTTTGCTGGCGGCATTATTAATGGTCGCGGTGCCTGAAATGGCCGTCAGGTTATGGGTTTCGGCATAGTTGGCCGCCAGATAGACACTGTTGGCATCGTACTTCAACCCGGTAGCCCAGATTTCAGCCTTTTCACCCCTGCCGTAGGTGCTCAACTTCTGGCCTTCGGTTCGGTTAGAGGCCGCATAAGCGGCAGCAAAAGTCAGACCATCAATGATTTGATAGCTGGAGGACAGACCGAATCCATCACCATTGGCTTTGCTGAGGTTGTCGCTGCGATCGTTCTCGTTTTTCCCCTGATATTGCAGGGCAAATTTCAGATCATCGACCATGCCAAAGAAGTTGTTGTTACGGTAGGTAGCAACGCCGGTGGTTCGGCCGGTCATAAAGTTGTCGGTCTTGATAAACGAGTCTGCGCCAAACTCCGGCAGCACGTCGGTAAATGAGCCGACATCATAAATAACGCCGTAGTTACGGCCATAATCAAACGAGCCAAAATCTTTCATTTTCAGACCGGCAAAACCGAGGCGGGTTCTGGTGTCTCTTGTGCCATCAGCTTCGCTGTGGTTGGCCGCAATCTGATATTCCCACTGGCCATAGCCGGTCAGCAGATCGTTAATTTGTGTCGCACCTTTAAAACCGATACGGACGTAAGTTTTATCACCGTCACTACCGGTATCATCAGAAAAATAATGCAGTGCTTTTACACGACCATAAAAATCAAGCTTATTGCCGTCTTTGTTGTAGATTTCTGCTGCCTGTGCGGCCTGAGCAATTAAAAGTGCCGGAATAATAACGGCAAGAAGATTAGGTTTCATGGTTTTCCCTGCTTTATATGATTGAAAGACGCTTATCATCAGTTGTGTTACGGCTTTAATGTGCTGCCTGAACGTTCACAACGCAGCATTTTTACCGTAGTTATGTGATCTATTTATGACAGATTATTTATATCTGTATGGCAGGGAGGAAATAACGCGTCGGGCTAATGCTGTTTGGTTAAGGCTAACCACTCTCAGGCTTAACTATCGGTGCCGAGCTTGCCTATCACGCCAATCACAGACTGTTACAACACCGCCTACTACAGGTGCTTCCCCTCCCTCCCTCCCTCCCTCCCTCCCTCCCTCCCTGTTATGCCATCTCAGTGATGCTGATGTGATTTTTGATAGATAAAAATGATCAATACGGCTTGATTGAATCATGCTTTTTATTGACCATAACGCTCAGTATTGATTTATTGATCTGTATTATCGATAGATGTAGCATGCTAACGCAGTGAAATACGCAGGCGGCTAGATGCCTGCCGCATTGATGACTCTTCGCGCTGTTTTACGGAGATAGGCCAACCGTATCACCTACGAGTGAGGGCTGTCTCGATATCCGTGAAAAAGAGAGGCTTCTGTATTGTTCCAGGACAACGAAATATGACAATAACCCCATCGACGGGGGCTTGCCAAGCCCTGTTACCTGACAGTCGAATCCCCAATCTATTGCTGCATCGTGAGCAGGTACAGCGCATCCTGGTTATCAAGTTGCGTCATTTTGGCGATGTCCTGCTGACCACACCGCTGCTCAGAACGCTGCGGGTCAATTACCCCAATGCTCTGATTGACGTCTTGGTGTATGACGGCACGGAAGCTATGCTGGCTGGTAATCGGGACGTTTACGTGGCCTATACCGTAGATCGCAGTCTTAAACACCAAAGCTGCAAGGTACAATATCGTGGTGAACACGCCCTGTGGAACAGCCTACGTAGCGCTCGCTATGACCTGATCATCAATCTATCCGACCAGTGGCGGGCGGCCCTATATTGTCGTTTTCTGAAACCAGCATTCAGTCTGGGCTTTCGTTACCCCACACGCCACAACCTGTTGTGGCGTGCCTGCCATTCCCTGCTGGTGGAGGTCGGTGGGCATAAACAACAGCATACCGTGCTAAATAATCTCGACATTCTGGCCCCGTTGGCCTTACCTACCCTGATTACCCGAGTGAAGCAGGCTTACCGACAGTGTGATATTGATGAGGTTGATAGGCTCAGTCAGCGTTATCCTCTGACGAATTTTGTACTGATCCAACCCGCTGCCCGCTGGGCGTTCAAGACTTGGTCGATTTTGGGATTCACGCAGGTTATCAATCACCTCACCGCCAGGGGGGAAACTGTGGTGCTGACCGGAGGGCGGTCTGCTGATGAAATCGCCATGGTAGCCGCCATTCTGGCGGGGTGTACTCAGTTGCCGCGGGTGATCAACTTGGCGGGCCGACTGGACTTGCCTGAACTTGCGGCGTTGATGGATCGGGCAAAACTGTTTATCGGCGTGGATTCGGTGCCGATGCACATGGCAGCGGCCTTGCAAATCCCTTCCGTCGTCCTGTTTGGCCCCAGTAACTTAGCGCAATGGTCGCCTTGGCAGGCTCCACATACCTTGTTGTGGGCGGGGGATTATCGCCCGTTACCCACGCCTGACGAGATAGACACCAATACATCGGAACGCTATCTTGAGGCTATTCCGTTTGAGGCAGTCGTCCGTGCGGTTGACCAGCAACTCGCAAACCTGGCCGATCCGGCCGCTGTTTCTGCTGCACAGTGATTGTTGTCACTGTGCTCAATCCACCCTGATATAAGTCCATTGCCATGTCATCGACAAACCAGTCTTCCGTATCATCCTCAACCTTAACGTCAAGCCGTTTTCAACTGTTCGGCTTCACGGCATTGTTACTTGGTGTTTCTTTGCCGACTTCCAATGCACTGATGAATGTCGCGTTGGTACTGATCGTGCTCTGCCTGCTTTGGCAACGGGACTTTCGTCACGTTGTGCCGTTGATTAAGCATCCTTTGGTCTGGTTGCCTGCCTTGATGTTTGCCCTGTTAGCTCTCACGCTGTTGACCCAGCACCACGACTACGGCCCGAAGATGGTGGGCAAGTATAAAAAGCTGTTGTATGTGCTACCGCTGGCGTTGTTCTTCCTCACCGACCGTCGGTTGCTTACCCGGTTTATTGACGGTTTTTTGCTGGCTAACGTGGTGATACTTGCCATCAGCCTGGCGTCGGGCATTGGGAATATTACGCTGGGCGGCCTCGATCCGTTGAACCCAACAGTTTTCAAGCTGCAGATAACCCAAAACGTGTTCATGGCATTTGCTGCTCTGATATGGCTGTCCCGAGCGTTCGCGCAATCAGGCCTGAAGCGCTATGGATATGGGGCACTGGCTGGGCTGGCGGCGGCTAATGTGTTGCTGATGGTGCAAGGACGCACTGGCTATGTGGCTCTGTTGGTCGGTATGGGGATTTGGCTGTTGCTAACGTTACCCCGCTGGCAGCGTGTCGGGGTTTTTGTGTGTGGAGCTCTGGTTGTATCGGCACTGGCTCTGATACCGAATCGCGCCACAGAACGCCTGACGCAGGGTCTGCAGGAAATTCAGCACTGTGTGCTGGCATCGGCTGAGCAGGCTTATCAGGCTTGTGACAACTCGATGGGGCTACGTACCGCCTATGCTCGTGAATCGTTGCGCCTGATAAAGCAGGCCCCACTGCTGGGGAACGGGGCTGGCAGCTTCTGGTACGGCAACGTGGAAACCGGTGAAGGCGTGAACAATCCGCATAATGAGTATCTGCTTGAAACGGTCCAGATCGGCCTGTTGGGGCTGATGGTATTCCTCGGCTGGATGCTGTGTTATCTGCGAGCGGCTTGGCACCAACCGTCCGCTTGCCGCAACCTGCTAGTGGCCATGCTGGGCAGCTATATGGCCTCCCATTTTTTCAACTCGTTTCTTCTGGACTCTGCCGAAGGGCATCTGTTCATGGTGCTGGCGGCGATACTGGTGAGTTTGACGGTAACGCAGTGTATAAGGTTGCCCCAGACTGTGTGCCCCGGGAAAACATGCCGACCACCAGACTTAAGCTAGACGTAACATGTCAAGGTGCGCGAGAGGCGAATAAGCCATGAAGCGTATCTTGATAATCTGGATTGACTGTCACTGGTTGCGTTAGCTGTTTTTATACACTAACTCTTCCTGAAATCCGAAAAACATCGTGCTGCCCGAATAAAAGGAACTTGTCAGAATACGTAGCATCCAACGCTATGATTCAGGCAATTGACGCTGCTATTTTGCAGATATACAGGAGTTTTTCCGTTATGAGCACGACAAATCGTTTATTGCTGGCGCTAGCCATGACCACCCTGATGGCTGCAAATACCGCTCAGGCGGCAGGGTTGATGGATACCCTCAACAGTGCCGCCAGCCAACTGGGCAAGTCTGGGGGCAGTGCTAACAGTGAGGGCATATCCTTGTCTTCACTGACCGGGTTGCTTAACGGAGGGGATAAGGCGCTGAGCGCTGGCAGCATGACCAATGCGGCAGGGATCTTGCAATACTGCGTGAAAAACAACCTCCTTTCTGAGAGCAGCACCGAAACCGTAAAGGATACGTTGCTTGGTAAACTGGGCATCACCAGCCCGGCTAACGCCAAAAGTGAGGATTATCAGCAAGGCCTTGGCGGTTTGTTGAATACCGGTGACGGCAATAAACTGGACCTGAACAGCCTGGGTACCTCGGAAATCACCGAGAAAGTGAAGCAGAAAGCCTGCGATCTCGTGCTCAAACAAGGCAAATCCTTTATTTCCTAATCCACTCGGCGCGTGCCAACGTTCGGTTTCGCTGCCAAGGTGTTATCAGTGTGATAGTCATTGCCTCCGGGTTAAAGCAGTTTTAACTTGGGGGTGATAGGCTGTTGCCCGCGATCCTGAACGACGTTTTTACCCATTATCCTTGGCATTGTGCGTATCAACATGATGCAACTCTGGCATGAGCGGACACATAACGTTCGTCAGCGTCTGAAAAATTCACCTGTATGCCCAGGCTCTGATCGAAAGCCGTATTATGCTTGATATATCGAGCCATCGAATTCAGCCTCTAAAGGCGTGATATATCACACAGCCTTTTGTATATTCTCCACATTCAACACTGACTTATGATATGACGCATGCAGTAAAAGACACTAGAAACGTTCGACCGAGCTGCTCGTACTGATTTATTTTCTTGTTGCAGTGGTCGGCATGGGATCGGTGCTTGGCGTTTTAATCGGCCCCGATGTCTGGTATGCCAATCTGGTGAAACCCTCCTTTAACCCGCCTAATGCCCTATTTGCGCCCGTTTGGACGTTACTCGATATCATGATTGCGGTTGCTGGCTGGCGGATCTGGTGGCTGGCACCTAAGAGTCTCGCAATGCTTTTATGGGCGATACAAATGGCACTGGTCCCCCGTGTTTTTTCTGGAATATCATCCTGATAAGGAACTGATTATTATCATGTTTCTGCTGATTGCGGTGTTGCTTTTTATTATTCAGGCGCAAAAGCACGACAAAATAGCCTCATGGTTGTTTATTCCTTATGCGGTATGGGTTGGATTTGCCACGATCTTGAATGCAGCAATTTACTGGCTCAATGAAAAATGTTTCCACTTTGGGAATTATCTCGGGTCTGGGGCATGGAGCGAGCGCTTGCCGAATAATTTCCTTTAAAAATAAAGACATCCTGCCCGCTTGCGGAGCGTCGGGGGAGGTTCCGCTATTTACGTGGGCTTGATATTCAGCTTATTTGAACTCAACAATGCTGATAATAAAAACATGTTCTTAAAAACAGTATTGACATACATAGAAAAGAACGTAGATTAACATTCAACGGCGGCACATTAATGGTTCGCTGTTTATATAAAGAGTTCTTAATACGTGCTCCAATAATTTATTTAGTGTTTTTTGCGATAAAGGCCACGAAACATTTTTTGTATGGGATAATTGCAGCTGAGTATAAGTAACCTACTCACTCAATAATGTTCTAAGGCCATGTAGTCAGTATCGACAATCGCAGGGTGTGTACGATAACGCGATGATGTAAGGCTATGTTTTTATGGTTTATTGATGTTGCGATTTGTTAAAGAGATGTTGTAAAAGTATCGCAACGAAAGTAAGGCTATGCATCAAAAGTTTTATATCGCGAGGGGGAATGTGCCAGTTTAACCTACTCTTTCTTTAGCTACCATTCTGTGGTGAGTAGGAATTGTATCAATCAGCCAGTATATGGGAGGATGTAGTTAGTTTCTTAGTGCCCAATATTATCTGTGATAAACGAGTGCATTTTAAGTAGTATCGAAAGTAGTACGAAGTTAGTAAATTGATTAATGTTAAAACTTAAATCTGTAATACCCTAAAAGCCCTGACTGCAATGGTCGGGGCTTTTATCATTTATAGCTAAGCTGAACACAGTGTTCAGCGCATGCAGCTAAACCCTCCAGAGGGTTCATTTAGTGCGGGGCGCTGCGCATTGTTGGCAAGCCTGCCGTAACTTGGGCTGACGCAGCTGGCAGTCTGTGGGACAATAGCTTCATCATTTCGTTTAGATAAGAGTTGAATGGCGCTCTCCTCCGCAGTTAAAGATCAGATCGGCCAGTGGTACAAAGCCCTGCAACAACAAATACCGGACTTTATTTCCCGTGCCCCACAGCGGCAGATGATTGCCGAAGTAGCGAAAACCCTTGCCGGTGATTATCAACGCCATCTGGCGATCGAAGCCCCGACCGGCGTGGGTAAAACGCTCTCGTACCTGATTCCAGGCATTGCCGTTGGCCGTGCTGAGAGCAAACCGCTGGTGGTCAGCACCGCCAACGTGGCGTTGCAGGATCAGATCTACAGTAAAGATTTGCCGCTGCTGAAAAAAATCATCCCGGATCTGAAATACACCGGCGCATTTGGCCGTGGGCGCTACGTTTGCCCGCGCAATCTGGCGGCGATGAGCACCGATGCGGCCGAGCAGGGCGATCTGATGCTGTATCTGGATGAGAATGAGCTGGCACCGTCCAATGGTGAAGAGCAGGCGCTGTGCCAGAAGTTGTCGAAAGCGCTCAGCCGCCATGAATGGGATGGCTTGCGCGATCATTATCAGTTATCGATCGACGATCCGCTGTGGGTCAAACTGAGTACTGACAAGGCCAACTGCCTGGGTCGCAACTGCCATTACATCCGCGAATGCCCGTTTTATATTGCGCGTAAAGAAATCGAAACTGCCGATGTGGTGGTGGCTAACCATGCCCTGGTGATGGCGGCGCTGGAAACCGAGTCGGTGCTGCCGAACCCGAAAGAGCTGCTGCTGGTGCTGGACGAAGGCCATCATCTGCCAGAAGTCGCGCGGGATGCGCTGGAGATGGAAGGGGAGATCACCGCACTGTGGACCAACCTACAGCTCGATATGATCGTGCGCCAGGTGGAACAGTGCATGACGCAGTACCGGCCTAAAAATCCGCCAGGGCTGGCGAACAGTGAACGCCTGAAAAACCACTGCGAAGAATTGCGTGAGTTAATCCAGATTTTTGAGCACCATGCTAACGCTTATTTACCGCCCGACAGCAGTAATGCCGAGCACCGTTTCGAAATGGGTGAACTGCCTGCCGAGATGGTCGAGATCTGCACGCGCCTGTTTAAACTCACCGACGGGCTGCGTGGCCTGGCCGAATTTATCCTTAACGATCTCACCGAGCAAACCGGCAAGCACGATATCGTGCGTTTGCACCGTTCGATCATTCAGATGAGCCGCACACTGGGCTATCTGGAGGCAATGAGCAAGCTGTGGCGGCTGGCGGCGTTGGATAAATCCTCCAACGCGCCAATCTCCAAGTGGGTGGCGCGTGAGTTACGCGATAATGTCACGCGTCTTTATCTGCACTGCGTGGGCATCCGCGTCAGCGATCAGTTGGAAAAACTGCTGTGGCGCAAAGTACCGCACGTGGTGATCACCTCTGCTACCTTGCGATCGCTCAACAGCTTTGCGCGCCTGCAAGAGATGAGCGGGCTGAGCGAGAAGGCGGGCGATCGCTTCGAAACTCTGGATTCGCCGTTTAACCATGTTGAACAAGGTAAGATCGTTATTCCCAAAATGCGCTTTGAACCGGCGATGGCCAACGAGGCCGAGCATTTGGAAGAGATGGCGCGTTTTTTCCGTGGAGAGCAGGCCAGCGGCAAGCATAAAGGGATGCTGATCCTGTTCAGCAGCCACCGGGCCATGCAGACCTTCTTGAGCTACGTGACCGACCTGCGCCTGATGCTACTCGTGCAGGGCGATCAGCCTCGTTATCGGCTGGTGGAGGAGCATCGTAAACGGGTGGGAAAAGGTACCGCCAGCGTGCTGGTAGGGTTGCAGTCGTTTGCTGAGGGGTTGGATCTGAAAGGGGAATTGCTGACT
>JBAQHZ010000117.1:0-9811 GCA_049288585.1 Chania sp. | reverse complement strand
GGCTTATGGTATGTCAAAAGACCAAGACAGTGCCGCTGCGCTGACCGGTTTTGTCGGTTTTCTGGTATTAACCACCCTATGTTCACCGGGTGCCGTGGCGATGATCCAGAAAATCCCCGTTGATCAGGTGCCTGCTGCGTTCGGTAAAATTCAGAACCAGTTCGTCGGTATTCTGGTGGGGATCATCTCAGCCGAGGTTTACAACCGTTTCAGCAGCGTTGAGCTGCCGAAGGCGCTGTCGTTCTTCAGCGGCCGTCGCCTGGTGCCGATCCTGATCTCGTTCCTGATGATCCTGGTCGCTTTCATCATGATGTACGTCTGGCCGGTAGTCTTCAGTGGCCTGGTGAACTTCGGTGAGCACATTCAGAAACTGGGTTCCGTTGGTGCGGGTATCTACGCGTTCTTCAACCGTCTGTTAATCCCGGTGGGTCTGCACCATGCGCTGAACTCCGTATTCTGGTTTGACGTTGCCGGTATTAACGACATCCCTAACTTCCTGGGTGGCCAGCAGTCAATCGAATCCGGTAAAGCCGTTGTCGGTGTTACCGGCCGCTACCAGGCGGGCTTCTTCCCAATCATGATGTTCGGCTTGCCGGGTGCGGCATTGGCGATTTATCACTGTGCCCGTCCTGAGAACAAAGCTAAAGTGCTCGGGATTATGCTGGCAGGGGCTTTTGCGGCCTTCTTTACCGGTATCACCGAACCGCTGGAATTCTCCTTCATGTTCGTGGCCCCGGTGCTGTATGTGATTCACGCCTTGCTGACCGGTATCTCCGTATTCATCGCTGCCAGTATGCAGTGGATTGCGGGCTTCGGCTTCAGCGCCGGTCTGGTGGATATGTTCCTGTCAACGCGTAACCCGCTGGCAACCCACTGGTATATGCTGATCCCACAAGGTCTGGTGTTCTTCGCTATCTATTACGTGGTGTTCCGTTTCACTATTAACAAATTCAACCTGATGACCCCAGGCCGTGAACTGGCTGTTGCCGGTGACGAAACCGACGGTTATGACGTGAATGTGAATAGCGACGCAGGTAAAGACGAAAACGAAACCACAGCATTGGCTCGGCGCTATGTTGGGGCGATCGGTGGTTCTGAAAACCTGACCGGTATTGATGCCTGTATCACTCGTCTGCGTCTGAACGTGAAAGACTCTGCGCTGGTCAACGATGCCGTTGCCAAACGCCTGGGTGCTTCCGGTGTGATCCGTCTGAACAAGCAAAGCGTGCAGGTTATCGTCGGTACCCGTGCCGAACTAATTGCTAGCGCTATGCGCAATATCGTGGCCGCAGGCCCGGTAGCCGCAGCCACTACGGCACCTGCGGCTGTTGCAGCAGCAGAAGTGAAGCCACAGGCTGTACCTAACGGGCAGAAAGCCTCTTTCCAGGTGCTGGTAGCGCCGGTAACCGGTGATGTTGTGGCGCTGGACCAGGTGCCTGACGAAGCTTTCGCCAGCAAAGCGGTGGGTGACGGTGTGGCGATTCGCCCAACCGACAAAACCGTGGTAGCACCAGCCGATGGCACCGTGGTGAAGATTTTCAACACCAACCATGCTTTCTGCCTGGAAACCGACAAAGGTGCGGAAATTGTGGTGCACATGGGCATCGACACCGTGGCGCTGAATGGCCAAGGCTTTAAACGCCTGGTGGAAGAGGGCGCAGAAGTGAAAGCAGGTCAGCCGATTCTGGAAATGGATCTGGAATACCTGAACGCTAATGCGCGCTCGATGATCAGCCCAGTGGTGGTCAGTAATGCGGATGATTACGCAGGCCTGACGGCGCTGGCAAGCGGCCATGTAGTGGCTGGCCAGACCAAATTGTTCGAGATTCAAAAATAAGCCTGTTTTCCCCGAGTCATTTCGGGCGTTAAACCAGTCATAATCTTGGCGGGAAAAGAGCGATCTTTTCCCGCTTTTTTGTTTTTGTACGGTGCAGCCTATTTTCGTGAAACTAACGGTTGTTTCCAGACGTGGCTTGTTGGAACATAGGCGGTTATGTGTAGCGCTTTGCATTCGAGGAATAATGACATGAGTGAGGCAGAAGCCCGCCCAACCAATTTTATCCGTCAGATCATTGATGAAGATCTGGCGTCAGGGAAGCATACGTCGGTACAGACCCGCTTCCCACCGGAACCGAACGGCTATTTGCACATCGGCCATGCGAAATCCATCTGCCTGAACTTTGGCATTGCGCAGGATTACCAAGGCAAGTGTAACCTGCGTTTCGATGACACCAACCCGGTAAAAGAAGACATCGAATTTGTTGATTCCATCAAGCACGATGTGGAGTGGTTAGGGTTCAAGTGGAGCGGCGATGTCCGTTACTCTTCCGACTATTTCGATCAATTGCATCAGTATGCGGTTGAACTGATTGGCAAAGGCTTGGCCTATGTCGACGAACTGACGCCTGAGCAGATCCGTGAGTATCGCGGCACCCTGACCGCGCCGGGTAAAGACAGCCCTTACCGCAACCGCTCGGTGGAAGAGAACCTGGCGTTGTTCGAAAAAATGCGCAACGGCGAGTTTGCCGAGGGCAGCGTTTGCCTGCGTGCCAAGATCGATATGGCCTCACCGTTCATCGTCATGCGCGATCCGGTGATCTACCGCATCAAGTTTGCTGAGCACCATCAGACCGGCAACAAATGGTGCATCTACCCGATGTATGATTTCACCCACTGCATTTCCGATGCGTTGGAAGGGATCACCCATTCGCTGTGTACGCTGGAGTTCCAGGATAACCGTCGTTTGTACGATTGGGTGCTGGATAACATCACTATTGCGTGCCACCCACGCCAGTATGAGTTCTCGCGCCTTAATCTTGAGTACGCCATCATGTCAAAGCGCAAGCTGAGCCTGCTGGTGAGCGAAAAGGTAGTGGAAGGTTGGGATGACCCGCGTATGCCGACCGTTTCCGGCTTGCGCCGCCGTGGCTACACTGCCGCGTCTATCCGTGAATTCTGCCAGCGTATCGGTGTGACCAAACAGGACAACAACGTCGAGATGATGGCGCTGGAATCCTGTATTCGTGACGATCTCAATGAGAATGCCCCACGGGCCATGGCCGTGCTGGATCCGGTAAAAGTGATCATTGAGAACATGACGGATGATGTGCAGATGGTCACCATGCCTCACCATCCGAACAAGCCGGAAATGGGCAGCCGCGAAGTACCGTTCAGCCGTGAAGTGTATATCGATCGTGCCGACTTCCGTGAAGAAGCCAACAAGCAGTACAAGCGCCTGGTGTTGGGTAAAGAAGTTCGCCTGCGTAATGCCTATGTGATTAAGGCCGAGCGCGTAGAAAAAGATGCGGCGGGCGAAATCACCACCATCTTCTGTACCTACGATCCTGAGACGTTAAGCAAGGATCCGGCAGATGGCCGCAAGGTGAAAGGTGTGATCCATTGGGTGTCTGCGGCACACGCGCTGCCAGCGGAAATCCGTCTGTATGACCGTTTGTTCAGCGTCGCCAACCCGGCTGCGGCAGAGGATTTCTTGGCTACCATCAACCCGGAATCGCTGGTGATTAAGCAGGGTTTTGTTGAGCCAAGCCTGGCGGCGGCACAGCCAGAGAAAGCCTATCAGTTTGAACGTGAAGGCTATTTCTGTGCTGACAGCCGTTACTCTTCAGCAGAGAATCTGGTGTTTAACCGTACCGTTGGCCTGCGTGATACCTGGGCTAAAATGGGCGAATAAACGCTGATTTTGTCACTGTTTTAAAGCGCAGCTCAGGCTGCGCTTTTTTTTGATTGAAATAACGTGTTTTTCGTCTGTAGTACTCCATCTTTTCACTGATAACTTGGCTTTATCTTTTCTCTTTTGCTATGAAATCCCCTGATTTTGATGTTTTTCACTGCTTGTATAACTTCATTCTGTATATTCGCGATGCAAATTAATATCATTTGTAGAGCGCTCTCATTTTTTTATAAATATTTGTTCATGTTAGGATGAAACCATTCTTTTCATGATGATTTTACTGGGGTATCAGTAATTATTCTGATTTTATTGAATTTTTTATTCAAAAAAGGGCGTTGCTCATTCGTGTAACAAAACCTCATCAATATGTGCTCCTTGTCATACTTTAACAATTCTATCTCACTTTTCATTTGATAATTCGCGTCGCGAAAAATAGTCTAGCGCTAGCAATAAAGCTGGGTGGAGTTTTTTCCTATCAGCAGAACTTTTACCCGATTGGGTTTTTATTAGCGGCCGTTCAGGGCAGTGGTGAACACTGGCGGACGCACTTTTAACGTCAAGTCAAAGAGGAATTTTCTTATGGGTATGCACGGTGCTCAGCGTAAAACGTTGGTACTCGCTATCGCGGGTGCGTTATTAGGAACTGGATTTACCATGGCGCCTGAAGCGCAAGCTGCCGGATTCATTGATGACTCTACGATGACTGGCGGAGTTTATTACTGGCAACGCCAGCGCGATCGCAAAGACGTTGAGACCGGTGAGTTCAAAACCAACCTTTCCCACTCAACGTGGAACGCTAACCTCGATTTCGCGTCTGGCTATGCGGCCGACATGTTTGGTATCGATGTGGCAGCATTTACCGCCATCGAAATGGCAGAGTCGAGTGAAAGTGGCCACCCTAACGAAATCGCCTTCTCCAGCCGTAATCGTACCTATGATGAAGATTACTCCGGCGATAAAAGCGGTATCAGCCTGTATAAGGCCGCCGGTAAGTTCAAATATGGCCCGATGTGGGCTCGTGCCGGTTATATTCAGCCAAGCGGCCAGACGTTGCTGGCTCCACACTGGAGCTTTATGCCAGGCACCTACCAAGGGGCCGAGGCCGGTGCCAACTTTGACTACGGTGACTCTGGTGCTCTGAGCTTCTCCTACATGTGGACCAACAGGTATAAAGCGCCTTGGCATCTCGAGTTGGATGATTTCCGTCAGAACGATCGCAACACTCGCGTTTCCTACCTGCATTCATTGGGCGCCAAGTACGACTTCAAAAACGATCTGGTGCTGGAAGCCGCTTTCGGTCAGGCACAGGGGTACGTGAATCAGTATTTCACCAAAGCCTCTTACAAATTTGATGTTGCGGGCAACCCACTGACCACCAGCTATCAGTTCTACGGCGCTGAAGATCGTATCAGTGACAGCCGCGACCCTAACAGCATTTATGATGGCCTGGCCTGGTTGCAGGCGCTGACCTTCGGTTATACCACCGGCCAATTCAACTGGCGCCTGGAAGGCACCATGGTCAAGGCTGAGGGCAACCAGGGCTTCTTCCTACAGCGTATGACCCCGACTTATGCCTCTTCCAACGGCCGTCTCGATATCTGGTGGGATAACCGTTCCGATTTCAACGCCAACGGTGAAAAAGCAGTTTACGGCGGCGTGATGTATGACCTGAGCAAGTGGGATATTCCTGGCATGTCGGTCGGTGCCTCTTACGTTTATGCCTGGGACGCGAAGCCAAGCACTAACCCGATTTACGATCAGAGCCAGCGCCTGAGAGAGACCGCTTATAGCCTGGATGCGGCCTATACCCTGCAGGATGGCCGTGCCAAAGGCACGTTGTTCAAACTGCACTTCACGCAATACGACAACCACTCAGACCTGCCTAGCTGGAGCGGTGGTTACGGCAATATTTTCCAGGATGAGAGAGACGTTAAATTCATCGTTATTGCCCCATTCACCATCTTCTAATGCTTTCCCCGGTGGCCATGCTGCCGGGGAAATAACGCTTTAAAAGCGAATCTGCGACCACCTACTGCTAAAGCAAAGATGCTTTTAGACGGCACGCCGCAAAAAATCTGGCAAGAGATTCGCGATAATAACAACTGATTACCTAAGAGGTTGAAGATGAACAAGTTCAAGATGAGTGCTCTCGCAGCCCTGACGGCCACCGTCGGGCTATTTGGCAGCGTGGGTTCAGCCATGGCTAACCAGCAGGTTGTTGATCAACTCAGCCAGCTGAAAGTGAATCTGAAGATGCTGGACAACCGTGCTGCTGATAATGGCGTTGATTGCGCCAAGCTGGGTGCCGATTGGGCATCTTGCAATAAGGTGTTGATCACGCTGGCCAACGATGGTCAGGAAATCAAAGATAAAGACTGGGCAATTTATTTCCACAGCCCGCGTCAGACGCTGAAAGTGGATAACGAACAGTTCAAGATTACCCATATCACTGGCGATCTGTACAAGCTAGAACCTACCGACAAATTCACCAGCTTCCCGGCCAAGCAGGCCGTTGAAATTCCGATTATTGCCGAATACTGGCAGGTGTTCCACAGTGATTTCTTACCGCGCTGGTATGCCACTTCAGGCGATGCCAAGCCTAAGATCCTGACGAATACCGATACCGAAGATGTGAACCAGTTTGTTACCCCGTTCACCGGTGACCAGTGGAAGCGCACCAAGGACGACCATAACATTCTGATGGTGCCAGAAAGCCGTTTCACCAAGAATCAGGATCTGAAAGTGCTGCCAGCGGCAGCATTGCGCGGTCAGATCATCCCTACGCCGATGGAAGTTAACATTCATAAGCATGATGTTGACCTGAGCAAAGGCGTTACCTTGGATCTGAGCGCTTTGGCCAAACCAGCGGCAGATGCAGCAGCCAAGCGCTTTGAACTGCTGGGCGTTGCAAACCATGCTGGCGGTTATCCGATCAAAACCGATATTCAACCGGGCGCATTTAAAGGCGAACTGGCAGTTTCCGGCGCTTACCAACTGAAGATTGGCGAGAAAGGGGCCGTGATCACCGGCTTCGATCAGGCCGGGGTGTTCTATGGTCTGCAATCCATTCTGTCGCTGATCCCAACCGACGGCAGCAAGAAGATCGCCACGCTGGATGCCAAAGATGCACCGCGTTTCCAATACCGTGGCATCTTCCTGGACGTTGCGCGTAACTTCCACCATAAAGATGCGGTGCTGCGTCTGTTGGATCAGATGGCTGCATATAAGCTGAATAAATTCCACTTCCACCTTACGGATGATGAAGGCTGGCGCATTGAGATCCCAGGCTTGCCGGAACTGACCGAGGTGGGTGGGCAGCGTTGCCATGACCTGAGTGAAACCACCTGCCTGCTGCCACAATACGGTTCAGGCCCAGAACCGCACGGTGGTTTCTTCTCCCGTCAGGACTACATCGATATCGTTAAATATGCTCAGGCGCGCCAGATTGAAGTGATCCCTGAGATCGACATGCCTGCACATGCCCGCGCTGCGATTGTTTCCATGGAAGCGCGCTACAAGAAACTGCTGGCCGAAGGTAAAGAGAAAGAGGCGAATGAGTTCCGCCTGGTGGATCCGACCGATACCTCTAACACCACTTCAGTGCAGTATTTTAACCGTCAGAGCTACCTGAACCCGTGCCTGGATTCATCCAAAAACTTTGTCGATAAAGTGATTGGTGAAGTCGCCCAGATGCACAAAGAAGCCGGTCAGCCACTGCAAACCTGGCACTTTGGTGGGGATGAAGCGAAGAACATCCGCTTGGGTGCTGGTTATACCGATGCGAAGAAGCCGGAAGCGGGCAAGGGTATTCTTGATCTGAGCAAAGAAGATAAACCATGGGCCAAGTCTGAGGTTTGTCAGGCGATCATCAAAGACGGCAAAGTGGAAGATATGGAACACTTGCCGAGCTACTTCGGGCTTGAAGTTAGCCAACTGGTGAAAGCGCACGGCATTGACAGAATGCAGGCGTGGCAGGATGGTTTGAAAGATGCCAAAGACGCGAAAGCTTTCGCGACTAAGAATGTCGCGGTGAACTTCTGGGATACCTTGTACTGGGGCGGTTTCGACTCGGCTAACGACTGGGCGAACAAGGGTTATGACGTTGTGCTCTCCAATCCAGATTACGTTTACATGGACTTCCCATATGAAGTGACCCCGGAAGAGCATGGTTACTATTGGGGTACCCGCTTCAGCGATGAGCAGAAGATCTTCAGCTTCGCGCCAGACAACCTGCCGCAAAACGCCGAAACTTCGGTTGACCGTGATGGTAACCACTTCACTGCCAAGAGCGACAAACCATGGCCGGGTGCTTATGGTCTTTCAGCCCAGCTGTGGAGTGAGGTTGTGCGTACCGATCAGCAAATGGAATATATGATTTACCCACGAGCGCTGTCTGTTGCGGAACGTGCCTGGCACCGTGCGAACTGGGAACAGGACTATAAAGCTGGCCGTGAATACAAAGGTGGCGAAACCCATCAGGTCGATACCAAGGCGCTAGAAAAAGACTGGCTGCACTTTGCCAACCTGATCGGGCAACGTGAGTTGGCCAAGCTGGATAAAGGCGGCGTGAGCTACCGCTTGCCAGTTCCGGGGGCTCGCGTTGTCGATGGCAAACTGGAGGCTAATATCGCCTTGCCAGGTCTTGGGATTGAATATTCTACCGATGGTGGCAAACAGTGGCAGCGCTATGACGATCGGGCTCGCCCTGCCGTTGCGGGTGATGTTCAAATCCGTGCAGTCGGCCCGGATGGTAAACGCTTCAGCCGAGCCGAGCCGGTAAAAGCCTAAGCCAAAACCAAAACTCAGCCCATCTGCGTGTCGGCGGATGGGCTGCAGGTGAAGTCCCGTGTCAGAGAGAAGTGCTACAAGAGAGTGTAATATTTGGCATTATCATTGTCCCCGGCCTGTCCGGGGATTTTTTATCTGTAAATCACAGGCACAAAAAAACCGCCATCAAGGCGGTTTCTCATTTCTGGCAGGCCAGAGTTATCGCTTATCGTGCAGCGTATCGTTTTCGCGGCAATCACCAACCTCACAATGGCCGTACAGGTACAGGCTGTGATTGGTGAGCTTGATACCGTGCTGTTTGGCGATATCACGCTGACGTACTTCGATAGGCTCGTCGCTGAACTCGATCACTTTGCCGCAGTCCAGGCAAATCAGGTGGTCGTGATGATGTTGCTGGGTCAGTTCGAACACGGATTTACCGCCTTCAAAATTGTGACGAGTCACAATGCCCGCGTCATCAAACTGGTTCAGCACGCGGTAAACCGTTGCCAAGCCAATTTCTTCACCCATATCTATCAGTTTTTTGTACAGATCTTCCGCACTGACGTGATGGCATGCCGGATCCTGCAAGACTTCCAGGATTTTGAGTCGCGGAAGCGTGACTTTTAAGCCGGCCTTCTTCAATGCGTTATTGTTGTCAGTCATGCGGATTCAGTCCTGTTACTATGCTAATCAAGTTGAGGCGTTTTAGCCTATGGCATCGGTCGGCACAAAGAGTTAATTGCGTCTCATTATAGAACCGCTTGCCCTAAATAGAAACCGTCGGTCGTTAACAAAGGTATATCTGCGCTGTTGCATAGGGTACATGCAACGTCTTGATGATGGATGGGATAAACCGATGCCGCAGTTTACCCTGATGGTGCGGGAAGTTACAGACTTGTTGCTTCTATTACTCTAATCCGCGATACCGATAGCAGCCCTGTAGCCAATACTATGCGCTTTGCAGGGCTGTTGTACAATATCTGGAAAGGGGTACTTAGCCGACGATGTCAGCCAGGCTCAGCTCTTCGCTGATTTGTTTGACCCAGGCATCTACGCGTTCGTTGGTCAACTCAGGCTGACGATCTTCGTCAATGGCCAAGCCGACAAAGTGATGGTCGTCTGCCAAGCCTTTAGAGGCTTCGAAGTGGTAACCTTTGGTTGGCCAGTGGCCGATGATCGCAGCACCGCGTGGTTCAATGATGTCACGGATGGTACCCATCGCATCGCAGAAATATTCTGCATAGTCTTCTTGGTCACCACAACCAAACAGCGCCACCAGCTTGCCGTTGAAGTCAATATCTTCCAGCGTTGGGAAGAAGTCATCCCAGTCACACTGGGCTTCACCGTAAT
>JBAQHZ010000116.1:0-1974 GCA_049288585.1 Chania sp. | reverse complement strand
GTACCAACCAGATATGGGAACTCACTTTTCAGCGTGCTGACGATAGCGTGCTGCACATCATGGGAAAAACGGCGGCGGGTGCCGAAATCCATCAGCTTGAAGCGAGAGATATCGATATCTCTCGCTATGTGCTTGAACTGCGCCAACTTACTGCGCAACTGATTCACGGCCATCTCTGGCGTCACCTGTGGTGAACGATGGCGATGTACAACCTCGCTGATCACGGCGAGCAGAGGCACTTCCCACATAATCACTTCGAGCCATGGCCCGGCGATACGGATCTGTAGCTGGCCATTGTGATTATCGATGGTGACCTGTTGGGGGTCATAACAGAAGTTACGCAGCCAGTTCAGGTAATCTTGCTGGAAGAAGGGTAAACCAGAAAGATACTGAAACTCATCCTCGGTCAGCGCCAGTTTGCTCATCAAGGCAACCTGAGTGCGGATCTCGTCGGCATAATCGCCCAGCAACTCGTCACCACGGCAACGAAACTCCGCCGCCACGGTAATCGCGGGGTAGCGGTGGAACACTGCTTGCTGCATATGAAGCTTGTAGGCATCGGTATCAAGCAATGAGGTTAAAATCGGGGAAGCGTATAGAGTCATATCGCGTAACAGCATCCTCGTCAGGCGCGTATCTAAATCCGGAACACCATAAAAGTGGGGGGAGTATACCCGGATTATCCTGTTATTGAAGCCCCATCACACCACAAATGGCGGGAACGGGTCGAGGATTAAACGTGCCTTTATCAGGTTGCGGTTTCGTGACCGGTCAGAAAAGCCAGGGAATCCAATAAGCTGGGCGACTTAGTCTATTTAATGATAAAAATTATAATGTTAATTATTTTAAACACAGATTCAGATAAACCCACTTGGTGTATAGATACTGACCTTGTTCTTGCCGCTTTTTTTACAGAAATACAGCGCTTCGTCAGCCTGTTTTATCGCCGGGTGCAGTTCCTGGAGGTGGCTGACCGGTGCGATGCCACAGCTGATGGTAAAACGTACTCTTTTGCTATTGGGCAGTTCCAGGCTGAGCTCGCTGGTTTGATCCCGAACTTTTTCCATGATGCTGCGGGCATTTTCCAACGTACAGTGGTTGAGCAGTACGGCGAACTCTTCCCCGCCGTAACGGCAGAAGATATCACTGGAGCGGAAGGTGTTGCGCAGCAATTGTGCGAACATCACCAGCACCCGATCGCCGATGTCGTGGCCATAAGTATCATTAAGCCGTTTGAAGTTATCGATATCGATCAGGCAAAAGGCGTGCGGATAACTGCTGGCAGCCAACAATTCGCATTCGAGGAAGAATTTGCGGCGGTTATAAATATTGGTCAGCGGGTCGAGGAACGATGTGGCTTCAAGCTCTTTTATGAGTTGATGTTTCTCATTCTCCAGCGCAATTTTTTCCTGGTGATATTGTTTGAGTTGCGTAATGGCATCGCTGATAGCGATCAGTTCTTTGCTGTAAAACGCCTCGTTGTTATCAATATTCATCTCACCCCGCGACAGGCGCAGAATATTATTATGCGTTTTGGTCAGCCAGCGGCTGATATTTGAACAAAATATCAGCGAGGGCAACAGAATGAACAAAGCGATCAGCCAGCCGAGCGAAATCATGCCGTAAATAGCGGTTTGACTATCGTATATTTTGGCTTCAGAGGCAGCAATTTCCAGTTCAAAACTGCGCTGATATAACTGTTGCGAAAGTTGGCTCAGCTCTTTGACATACTGATAAATAAAGTCTGAGTTATAGCCAGTGCTATGGGCCATCGCCTGATACAAGTCTTCCGAGATACTGTTGATTTTATCGCTGGAGATGTTCTGCAGTATGCCATCCACCAGCTCTGCGATTTGTGGATCGCCATAGGCCAACTTCATAAACACCAAGCGGGTGTCGAGTGCTCTAAGGGCTCCCGTCAGCTGGATCGCCTTCAGATAGGTTTTTTTCTGTTCCCGGCCATCCAGATTGATG
>JBAQHZ010000115.1:0-4778 GCA_049288585.1 Chania sp. | reverse complement strand
TCCTGTGCGGCAATAGCACCGATAACATTTTGCCATTCGCTAATTGGTTGCGTCAGGATATCGCGTAACGATAAAGGCAAGTCGCTGACGCTCACCGCTTGGTGAGCATCCAGCTTGCGTTCAAACTTGCGACACTGCGCTTCCCCAATGGTGGCAATGTGCTGCTTAAATTGCTCCCGAAGACTTTCGCGCCGTTGGTGCAGCGCTGTCAGTGAAGCAAATTCAGGCGTACTGGACAGCGGCGTAGCATGAAGCACGTTGTCGGCTGAAAACCCAGTAGAACGCAGCCAAAAATAATCAGAGCACTTCATGAGTTGCCTCCTGCAGTATCAGAGCATTCGCGGCCACTAAGCGCGACAAATGCGGCAGGTCACTCTCATTAAGGCAACCACAAGCAGTCGGCGGTTGGTTGAACAATGCGGCACAGCGCTGCGGCAACAGCAGGTATTTATGGCGGCTATTAAGAACTGGTAAGGTCACCAGCAGTTGCTCTTCGCCTTCAGGCGGCATAACCAACCCCAGCGTTTTTTTATCGCGCAGCCATTGTGATAGCCTGAACCTACTGCAGTAGAGACGCGCCATACCGGTATGGGAATATCCAACTTGAGCCATTACCGTTGGAGCGCCGTGCTGTAACGACAGATACAACGAAACCACCTCAGATTCCAGTCCCATCAAGTCCACTAGCGCTTCTGGTTGATCTCTGGTTGGCCAGGTAGACACCAGCCAGTTAAGGATATCGCGGCAATAACGGTAAACCCACGGACCATAATCATGCCATTGGTGTGCTCTTAAGAACTCGCGCGACAGATTCGGTAAGTCTATACCGCTGTTAAGCAGTGCTCGTAGTGTCAAGGGCGCACCGTTTTCCAAAGCGTTAATAAATGAGTTAACCAAGCGAAACTGATAGTTTTCGATAAACCATCTTGCACGATCAATATTGTCAGCATAGACGGCGATCACTGCCTGCTCTTCCTGTGTAAACGCGTCACAGTCTTGTGCCTGCCATTGGTGCTCAAAGAGTTGCTGTTGCAAAACCTCATCCCGCAGGATTCTGCGCCAAGTGTTCCAGGCAATTTTAGCATCCATCGTGTACCGCCTTTTGATCGCTAATGGCGCGCTGCCAGATGGCCTGGGCCCGCTTCACGTCTTTGACAATCATTGACTCATCATTGGCATCCATAACTCGCGTCAGCGCATGGTGCGCCTGCCCTTGATATTCCAGCACAATGGCAGAAGGCAATGCTCGCGATAGCAACTCTTCGTATAGATCCCACACGGGTTCAGGCACGGCGGCATCATGCCAATCGTGATATAACCCATCAGCCCAGCTACCACCGGCTAAATGCACCGAAATCACCCGTTCTAGCGGTAAAGTGTCAAGATAATCTGCTAAATCGAAACCTGGCAGGTTGATTGAGTTGGTATAGATATTGTGCAAATCAAGATGCAAGAAGGTGCCGGAACGCTGTACCAGCCTAGCCAAAAACTCGGCCTCGCGCATTTCTGCACCAGGACAAGGCAGGTAATAGGCAGCATTCTCATGGGCCAAAGGGATACCGTAACGTTGTTGTAGATCGGCTGCGCGATCGGAACAGCGAATCACCTCTTTCTGCGAAAACTGTAGTGGACTGCTCCAGATGTCCAACCAGGAATCATCGCCATAAAAGCAGTGGTTAGCCACCCACGGGCTATTGATCATCTTGGCTAATGGAATATGGCGTTGTACTGCTGCGGTACCTTCCAGCGGATTAAAGCCAAAATCGCAACCATAATTTGAATGTGCCAGTAGAGTGAAACGTTCGCCGAGTCTTTTCAACATCGCTTCCATTTCGGGGCGAATAATATGGGGCCCATCCATTGGAGCCATGATGTTGTCTAACAGTATTTCAAGCAGATCGACATGCAGCGTTTCAAACGGAAACCAGTCTAGTATTTCCGGATTATATTGAATGCCCACGCCAACAAGTGCGGGTTTTGCCATTACTGCCATATTGCCCACCATCTCCATCGGAACAGAACAGCCCTGGGAACAGGGCTGCAGTGTTTATGCAAAGACTTTACTTTCAATCACTTCGATATCGTCGAGGTCAAATTCTTCGAACAAATTATCTAACAATTCTTCAGTTGGCTGCTGTTCAACTACCGGGCTCAGTTCACTATCTTTAACTTCTGGCTTCATCTTGATCTCCTTATGGCAATAGGCGAATAATCATCGTAGCAATACCGCACCAAGCCAGTACCCAGCCTAATACGGTCAACAAACTCACCAACCAGTAGAGCCGGTGATCTTGATCATCTTCAGTATTTTTTCCTGCGAGGCGTTGGCGGCAGTAGCGCAATGCACGCTGCCGCAAACGAGGCTGATTGAAGAACTCAGTGAGTGCTAAATAGGTGTCGCCGTTGAAAATTGGCAACAGTGTAGGGATTAACGATAAGCAGGAGGCAACAACCATCACGACCCCCATATCATGTAACGGCGAACTGGCGGTAGTCACTCCCCAGACTGCAATACCTACAGTCGCATAGTAAAAGCTGGTAACGGGCCCCATAAGGATAGTGATGGCACGTTTGCCTGAGCTTAGCGCGGACCACGTACGCTGTTCTGGTCGCACCCAGCCGGTCGCCAGCAGACTGTAAATACCGATACCAAAATCGGTAACGCGTACACGGTAATGGCGGCAACTCAGCGCATGTCCCAGCTCGTGTATGGCAATGGAACTCAAAATCACCGGGTAATGCCAAGCCAACCACGACCAGCTCTGAGTATAAGTTACTATCACATCTTGACTGAACTGCGCCCACTGGCTGAATAAATAGGTAAATGCTACACCAACAGCCATCAACAGTATTGCGTTGAGAGCTGACGAACACAGCCAAGGGGCAAGGCGATAAATAGTATCCAGGCCTCTTTGCGGGTTCATTTTGAGCAGATTGACCAGTAAAAAACGCTTAAGCGGTCCGTAAGTAATACCGGTAGCCGGATCACGCCTCAAACCGCCCTCTTCGCCGTTATGGGTCAGTAGACCGAGTTGCAACAAGCGGGCTTGGAACCCTGCCAGTTTTGGCAAGCCGATGGTGACCTGCATGCGTTCATAAGCCAGTTGTTGTATCTGCACCAAAGTGCGCTCGCCATTAAACAACCTGGCCAAGGTCAATTCTGTTAAACCGAGTTCATAGGCAATATCATTTTTGGGATCATAGATTCGGAATTTTGTTTTTGTCGCCTCTGATAGCTGCTCGCAAATCAATTCGTCACGGTAGCGACAGGGCTGTTCACCATGGACTGCTGGCAGTATGCTTTCGCTCATGCGGCACCCACAGCTTCAAACCAAGGTTGATAAAACTGATACAGTTTGTTACGTCCAGCGTTACTGATGGCAACGAACGCCTCACTATCAGCGACATCAGCACGCCCCAGAACGAAGACTGCCCCAGGTCTTGTCGGGCCGCACAAGGGAGTATCTGTCGTCAATATCGGTGTCCAACCATGTTTTAACATCAGCAGTTCGATGCTATGCGGCGTGAGAAAACGCCGATGATTATGTGTCAGATAGCCCTGCTGCATGCCATAACCCAATGCACGTCCTTCAATCAACAATAGCCCCTGTGGTGCCGTCATAGCCTGACATTTGGCCATCACAAGGTTGACATCATAGACATGTTCAAGTGAACCATTGATGATGATCAGATCCGCCTCTTCATCGGGCTCCATATCTTCTGCGCTGACAGTGTCAATATTAAGCCCCAGCGTTTTGCCGTACTGAGCGTAGACACTGTCGGGATCATTACCCCTTACCTGCCAGCCACGTTTAGCGAACGGGATCATTAGCCCACCAGCGGAACAGCCAATATCGAGCAATTTACCGCGCTCAGGTAACCATTGGCTTAAGTTTTTGTAGAGGTAATCACCGCGTTTGATCTGATCGAGGAAAAAATTTTTATCAGGAACACTATCGCCAAATAAATTCAGTCGATAAAACTTGTCGTAATAGTCTTGATAAAACTGTGCGTCAAAGCGATAAGCTTGATAGATATGCCCACACTGAGTACAGCCAACCACGGGTAAAGCCACTGTATTTTCTTGCGGTCCGCTGATGTGTGTCGATAAGGTTAGGCTACTTGACGAACCGCAAATTTCACACTCAATAGAAGTTGCTTGGTAATCCTGGTGCATTTGCAATAAACCCAGGTAATACCGAACGGATTTGATATCCATATTCATCTCGTTATTTGATACAGAAGAACCCTTCAAAACAGATATGTTTGAAAATAGTCATCACATCAACAAAACCAGCGCGATTGAGCATATCCAGATTGCCCCCAGTGGAAAATGGTTCTAGCACCCCTTTCAGAGAACGTGATTTGGCTAGGATTTCATTAGCGGCATAGCCTTGCTCCACCTTGTAGTCCACATATAGACTGCTGATGATGTCCTGGAAACGAGCATCTGGACCACGTACTTTCTCAAACAGAACGAAGGCGCCGCCCCAGTTTAAACTTTGATAAATGTGATCGAATAACTGCTGTCGCACACGCGGTGGAATGAACTGTACGGTGTAGTAAGCAACGATAAAGTCGCTTTTTTCATAGGGGAAATTGAGGATGTCATCCGTCAGGAAGGTCACATTTTGATTAACCTCCTGTTCGGATAGCATAATGCCAGCCTGACGTGTCATTGCTTCTTCAATATCTATACCGATAAACTTGGCACCATGTGGGTGGCGTTTAGCCAGTTTACGCGTTAATGATCCGGTTGAACTCCCCAGTTCATAAAC
>JBAQHZ010000114.1:0-4247 GCA_049288585.1 Chania sp. | reverse complement strand
CCACCCTCAAGGAACTGCATTTCCAGTCACAACCGCTGGCAGACAGCGGGGTGGAACTGGTGTTTCATCCGCAGCATTTTCCTGAACTGGCTGGCGATATTCCGCTGGCGCTGGACGCCGTGGCGGCATTGCCGCTGTGCCTGGCGGAGCCGACACGCTATTTTCGCCGTTATCTTGATCAACACTTTCGCGATGCCGGTCTTGCGCCGCACGTTCGTCTGGAAAGTACGTCGATTTTCCAACTGTTGCAGGGGATTTTTGTCGGGTTGGGCTGCGGGCTGTTCCCCAGCGGCAGCCTGTTGCAGGACATGATGCCACAGCTGCAACGGCGGGCGGTTGCTATGCCACCGATGGCGCGTCATGCCGCGTTGGTGATTGCCGAACCGGGCCGCGCAACACCGCTGGCCCAGCATTTCTTTGATGCGGCGCAGGAGTGGCTGCTGCAATAATGTTCCATCCAGCGTATTTATTGCCGAGTATATTCCAATCTGCAACGCAAGCGATTGGGACATTTCCCCTGCCATGTAGATAGCCAGCAATTTCAACTAACAATCATCGGGTAACAGAACAGCATTGCACGCTATTTAATATCATTGAAATTATAAGTGAAGGGATGCTTATCATTTTTTCTTGGCATTAATACGAATGAGAATTAATGATGAATTTAAGTTTAATTACTATTCTGGATGTTAATAGAACTCTTTATGTGCATGTTTTGATTAAAAGAAGATCTATCGTTTAATAAAAATACAAATTTACGCTAAGGATACTAAGAAATAACTCATTCATTGAAATGATCATTTTAATTTGTTCATTCTCTCAGTGAATTTAAATGAAATAAACATAAATAAATCTTTACTTAAATTTGCATAAAAAAATATCCATTCTATATTTCAATGGGTGCCACGCAAATTGATAAATGAATGTGTGGCGCTCATGGAAACTCAATCTTTTCTCTCAATTAGGATGGAATATGCAATTTAAGAAACTTGCTGTAACTGCATTATTTGCTTCTGGTGCTTTGTTGATGGGTAATTCTGCGTCAGCGATTGAATTAGACAACTCATTTAACGTGAAATTGGCAATCAGCAGTCTGTGTACCATCAGTACCGTTGATGACGTCGATTTTGGTCTGGTGGACAGTAACACCGCGACTCAGATCCAGAGCACACAGCTTCACATCAAGTGTAATGACGAAAAACCTTATAAGGTGGCCCTAAAACCGTCAGATAACAATGCGGCAGGCCAAGGTAAAATGGCATCACCTGATACCGTTGATACGATCACTTATAACCTTTATCAAGACGCGGCAACTTCTGTTCCGTGGGGTACAGGGAGCAACGAAGTGACCAAGATAGGGACCGGGGACGTACAGATACTCCCTGTGTATGTGAAGGTACAAGCGAGTGAATTTAATAAACCCGCAGGCCACTATAACGATGTGGTTGCCGTGTCGATCAACTATTAGAGTTTAGTCAATGTATAAAACGAGAACAGATTTTATAAGAATCTTGATCTCGACAGCCGTTGCAGTGGTCTTTAGTTTGACCAGTACAGCGGCTGTAGCGATCGGGTTACAAGTATCCCCAATATCAATAGATTTATTGGATAATGCCAATGCGACGGAATTGTGGTTAATTAATAGCAGTGCCAAACCGATGCAGGTTCAGGTTAGAGTGTATCAATGGGAGCAGAAAAACAATAAAGATATATTAACAGCAACATCCAATCTTATTGTCAGTCCGCCGGTGGCGAAAGTTGCTGCCAATGGTCGGCAATTAGTGCGTGTTATGCGGCCAAAAGGTGATGATAATACTTCACCTCTTTCTATGTTTCGTATTTTAGTCAATGAACTTCCGGTGGCTTCAACTAAAAATACCGGGGTTGATTTTGTTATGGAATATTCTATTCCAGCTTTTATTTATAAAAATAAGCCTGATTCCTTGCAAACTAAATTGTCACTGAGTCTATCGTCCAACGGTAAAACTACGCTATTACGGGCAAATAATCAGGGCGATCTTTACGGCAGGCTTTACGCTCTGAATTTTATTGACTCGAAAGGAAAACGACAGGTCTTGAATTCAGGCTTGGTCGGATATGTATTGCCCCATCAGGAAATGCAATGGGATATAGGGAAACCGCCGAGTGCTTTCGCACAAGGCGGCACCATGGAAGTGTTACTGAATGGCAAAACACACTCCGAGACGATTGCACCACTCGGTCGTTAAAGGCTTACAACGATCTGTTATCAGCTTGATGATCAGCACAACCCCCCTGTTGGGGGGGGTGTACGTTTCAGACAGCGGCGCTCAGCCCACTGCACCGGCCGCCAGCGATGATAAATATCAGATACCCGATAATCCCGAGGTTTACCTGGATGTCGATCTGAATGGCGTGCGGCGGGGAGTCTTTTCTTTTGAGTTACGTAAAAATGAACTCTGGGTCCCTGCGTCAACATTGGAAGAGATAGGTCTGAAACTCCCTCCTACACAGGAGCCCAGCATCAACCTGATGTCGCTTGACAGTGTCAAGGTGGATTATCAGGCCGAAATGCAGCGGCTGGTATTGACGGCCAGCGAAGCAAGCGCGCAGTTACCCCGCAATGTTTTTACTAACATTGACACACAGACCTATCCCGGCAGCAGTGCCAGCGGTGCCCTACTTAATTATGAAGCCTTTACCACGCACAGCGATAATGTAGAAACAGCCAGTCTCTTCACCGAGTTTCGCGCATTCAATCCTCTTGGAACGTTCAGCAATACGGCTCTGAATCATTTCAATGGCACCGCTCCGTCGAGTCTCGACACCATGCGGTTAGATACGACCTTGAGTTCGTCATGGCAAGACAAAATGGTAACTTTACGCGCTGGGGACGCCATCACGGGCAGCCTGTCTTGGTCTCGAGGTACGCGGTTTGCCGGTTTGCAACTCGCACGCAACTTTGATTTGAACCCTTATCTGGTCAGTAGCCCGCTGCTTGAGGTTCTGGGGACTACGGTCACCCGGTCAAATGCGGATCTGCTGATTGATGGGGTTAAACAGTACAGTACGCCGGTGCCTCCTGGTCCGTTCGTGATCAACACGCTGCCCAGAATTAATGGTTACGGCAATGCGCAACTTGTCGTGACCGATGCTCTTGGGCAGAGCAAAACCGTCGATCTACCCGTTTTTTTTGCACCAACCTTGTTGAGTAAAGGCTTGGCTGATTGGAGCCTGGATGTGGGAAAGGTACGTCTGAATTATGGGAAAAGCGCGTTTGATTACAGCGACGACCTGATGCTAAGCAGCAAGCTGCGTTATGGTCTGACCCCGAGCCTGACGCTGGAAAGCCAGATGGAAACGAGTGCTGGGCTGCGCAAAAAGGGGTTCGGTATCGTGACAACCCCCACTGCCTATCTGGGCGTGTTCTCCGGATCCTATGCTCAAAGCCAGTATCGGAATATCACGGGCGAGCAGAAAGGGTTGGGTTACCAATGGAATAACCGCTACTTCAATTTGGGTGGGTCAATATTGATGGCTGATGCCGATTACCGTGACATTGCATCACTGTATGGTGCCACGCTAAACGCCAAAAGCCAGCAGCTGTTTTTTGGCCTCAGTCTAGGGGGCGCGGGGAGTGTTTCTGTCAGCCATTTGACGCAAACTCCGATGGAACAAGCTGCGACACGGTTTGTGAATGTGTCTTGGTTAAAAGACCTGGGTGATAATGCCTCGCTGAGCTTGCTGGTGAATCGGAACCTGAATGACCGCGAAGATTACTCGGTTTATTTGGGGATCAGCATGGCGCTGCCAAATAAAATCAGCGCGTCCGCCAGTACCACCTATCGTCAATCTGGTGTCGTTAATGCCCTGAGTACCAACCGTAATGCCCCTTCGGACGGTGGAGTGGCCTGGCGAGCTAGTGCGGTGTCCGAAAAGGGAAGTCAGACGGCACAGGCGGATATTGAGTATCTGACCCAGCGCGCCAGGTTAACCGCTGGGGCCAATAGCCAGTCAGACCTTTATCTGGGGGGCAGTGGTTCTGTGGTACTGATGAAAGGACATAGCTTTATGGCCAAACAGCTGAATGATGCCTTTGCCGTCGTTTCTACTGCCGGGGTACCGGATGTGCCCGTGCTACTGGAAAATCGCCTGGTGGGGAAAACGGATGAGGACGGTTTTTTGCTGGTATCGCCGCTGTACTCCTATCAGAAGAATCAGCTCAGTATTGACAGCCTGGAACTGCCGCCCGGTTATGATATCGATTA
>JBAQHZ010000113.1:0-4891 GCA_049288585.1 Chania sp. | reverse complement strand
GAGATATTCAACTATATTCCTGACGGCGTTGAATACGACATTGGTAGCCAGTTATTCCCTAAACTGGCCGAGTTAGGCGTTCCTTTCTACGGCATTGCCTTGCCATTCCAGTGGGTAGACATTGGCTCATTGCAGGACTTCTGGCATGTGAACCGCATGATCCTTAATCGGGAATTGCCCGATTATCCGATGCCGGGCATTCAGGTTGCGCCGCAAATCTGGTGCGGGCTTAACGTTAAAGCCGATTTTGCCAACCTGGATATTGAAGGGCCGGTCTATATTGGCAGCAGTACTGAAATACAGCCAGGAGTGACCATCAGAGGGCCTGCGATTATTGGCGCCGGTTGTCTATTGGAGCAAGGTGCCGTGGTCGATCAAAGCTTTGTGGCTGATTACACCCGGGTTGGTGGAATTGCACAGCTGTACCAGCAGATGATTTTTGCCGGGAAAGTGATTTCGCCGGATGGCACAGCCATCGATTTGTCTGATGCGGGCTTGAACTGGCTCATTGATGATAAACGTCGCACAGACATTATCACGGCGGAGAAGTCGTTATTCAAAGAGCTGCTCACCAAAGATACCTTGTCATAAGCGCTGGTCGCCAAGGCGAATGCAGGCTCAATTAATGCGCAGAGGTTTGTCTTCCGCATTATCGGGCCTGCAGTTGCTCACGAAGCGTTAAATTTTCGCCACCTGCATAGTTTAGAACTCGCCAATTGATACTCTGCCCTCTCCAGCTAAAAAACCACCGCAGACACTAAAAATAAAACAGCGTTTTATAAAATAAGTGAAGTTGATCGGCCAATACTTTTCTTCTTTGCCATAGACTCGCCACAGCAGGCAAAAACACAAAGGTTTTCCCACAGCCATAGCCCTATGTTACTGAGATTCTCTGCATATTGCTGGGAAGATCACACGTGATGTGGCTATGGGGATGGCAACAATGAAGACACGTAAAATAGGCCTATTCAACTATCTTGCCTACGGCTCCGGGGATTTCCTCGGTGCGGGCACGACGGCACTCACCGCCGCCTGGTTATTGTATTTCTACACAACGTTCTGCGGGCTTAGCCCGATCGAAGCAACCTTTATCTTTGCCATGGCCAGGGTATTGGACGCGGTAGTCAGCCCGCTGATGGGCTATCTGACCGATAATTTTGGTTCCACCTGGCTAGGTAAACGCTTCGGCCGCCGTAAATTCTTTATCCTGCTCGGTATTCCACTGGTCTTCAGCTATAGCCTGATGTGGGTAGGCCATATGGATTATTGGTACTACCTGCTGACCTACCTGTTCTTTGATGTGGTCTATACCATGATTCTGGTGCCGTACGAAACGCTGGTGCCGGAGATGACCGACGATTTCAAGCAGAAGACCAAGTTTTCCGGGGCGCGTATCGCGCTGGCGCAGCTGTCTGCCATTCTTGCCGCGTTCCTGCCGGGCATTCTGCTCAGCTACTTGGGTAAAGACAATGCCGTGTCGTTTTTCTACGCCAGCCTGGTGTTCTCAATCATCTGTGCCTTTGTATTGACGCTGGTCTATTTCTTCACTTGGGAGCGGCCAACGGAACAAAAATCGGCTGCCGCACTGGAAGCCGAAAAGCAAAAGCTCACACTGGTCCAGAGTCTGAAGCGCCTGAACATCGAACTCTCTTCCACGCTGCGCATCCGTATTTTCCGCCAGCATTTGGGCATGTACCTCGGGGGCTATATCGCGCAGGACGTCTTCAACGCGGTGTTCACCTATTACGTGGTGTTCGTGCTGATGCAAAGCGCCGCCACGGCCTCCAACCTGATGGGCACCATGGCCATCATGCAGTTCGTGGCGGTAATCGCCATGATCCCGCTGTGTATTCGCTTCGGGCCGGCCCCCTCTTACCGCATGGTAGTGGTGCTGTTCGGTATGGGGGCCGTCTCCTACGCCGTGCTGTATTACGCCAACCTCAGTGACGTTTTCTCGCTGTTGCTGCTGGTTTCTGGCCTCGCCGGGCTGGGCCGTGGTGGCATCAACTACGTGCCGTGGAACATCTACACCTATATTGCCGACGTGGACGAAGTGATCACCGGCCAACGCCGCGAAGGCATCTTTGCCGGCATCATGACCTTGACCCGTAAGGCCTCACAGGCCGGCGCGGTGATGCTGGTTGGCGTCATCCTGCAACTGTCGGGCTTTGTTTCCGGCCAAAGTCAGCAAGCACCTGAAGTGAGCCACGCCATTCTGATGATCCTGAGCGTGGGCACCTTGGCGGTTCTGGCGATCGGCTTCACCATCTCGCTACGCTTTAAACTCAATCTGGCCACTCACAGCGTGCTGCGCCAAGAAACCGAGAAGATGCGCATTGCTGGCCAGATAGTGCCCGGCAACATCACGCCAGAAGCGCGTGCCACCGTCGAAATGCTGGCGGGCATGTCTTATGAATCGCTATGGGGTAACAACAATATTGGCTACCTCAACCGTAATAAACCTGCTGCACTAACGTTGTCCAAGGCTACTCCAGGCCAGAAGGCGGCGGGCAGCGTGACACATTGAAAACAGGTTAAAAAGGACATCGCTATGTTGGTATATCCCGTAAAACACAGCCCGTTACTGCGCCAGCCTGAACGCTTTATCAGCCGCCAGGAGCTGCACCAGTTAATTGGCAGTCTGGTGGACAACCTGATCAATATCACCGATGAAACCGGTGAGTTCCTGCTGCGCCTTGACGATGGGCGGGTCATCGATACCAAAGGTTGGGCTGGCTGGGAGTGGACGCACGGTATCGGCCTGTACGGCATCAACCAGTATTACCGCCAGACCGGCGACGCCACTATGTGCGCCATTGTTGACAATTGGTTCGCCGCTCGTTTTGCCGAGGGCACGCCGACCAAGAACGTCAATACCGCCTGCCCGTTTCTCACCTTGGCCTACCGCTATGAGGAAACCGGCGATGCGCGCTGGTTGCCGTATCTGGAGCGCTGGGCGGAATGGTTGATGCACGAAATGCCACGCACCGAGCACGGTGGTATGCAACACGTCACGCTGGCGGAAGAGAACCACCAGCAACTGTGGGATGACACCTTAATGATGAGCGTGCTGCCGCTGGCCAAAATCGGTAAGTTGCTGAACCGCCCCCAGTATGTGGAAGAGGCCAAATATCAGTTTCTGGTTCACATTCAGCACCTGATGGAGCGCGAAAGCGGTCTGTGGTTCCATGGCTGGACTTTCGAAGGCAAACACAACTTTGCCAAAGCCCGCTGGGCGCGCGGCAACAGTTGGCTGACCATCGTGATCCCAGAGTTCCTCGAACTGCTTGATCTGCCGGAATACGATGCCACCCACCGCTTTCTGCTACAGGTCTTGGAGTGTCAGGTGGCGGCGCTGGCGCAGTGCCAACACCAAAGTGGCCTGTGGCACACGCTGCTGGACGATCCTGAGTCGTATCTGGAATCTTCCGCCACCGCCGGTTTCGCCTTTGGCATGCTGAAAGCGGTGCGCAAACGCTATATCGACGGCAAGTATCTGGCGGTTGCGGAAAAAGCGTTGCAGGGCGTGGTGAAGCAGATCAATACCGATGGCGAACTGACGCAAGTCTCGTTCGGTACCGCGATGGGCAAAAACCTGGACTATTATCGCCAAGTACCGCTCACATCGATGCCTTATGGCCAGGCGATGGCCATTCTCTGCCTGGTGGAATATCTGCACGTTTATCTGTAACCGCAATAGGGCTGCAGCGGCAGCCCTATTCACCAAACACAATCATAACAATGGTTGGCCAACCTCATTTTCTAAGCGGCCGATCCCCTCAATCTCAATGCGCACGACATCACCGGTCTGCAAGAAGCGTGGCGGCGTGAAGCCAATCCCCACCCCGGCTGGAGTTCCGGTTGCAATAATATCGCCAGGTTTCAGTTCGATACCGGCAGATAAGGTGGCGATTAATGACGGAATATCAAAAATCAGATCGCGGATATTGGAATTCTGACGTAATTCACCGTTGACCCAACACTGTATGGCCACCGAGGTAAGATCGATTTCATCCGCCGACACCAGCCATGGCCCCATCGGGCAAAACCCGTCCAGCGATTTACCCATAAACCACTGACGATGATTTTTTTGTAAATCACGGGCGGTGACGTCATTAACAATGGTGTAGCCCCAAACGTGATCGAGCGCATCGGCCTTGCTGATGCCGCGGCCGCCCTTACCAATAATCACCGCCAGCTCAGCTTCATAATCCAACTGATCGGTGACTTGCGCATGGCGTGGGATTTTGGCACCGCTAGCAATCACGGTTTCTGGCGTTTTGGTGAACACCACAGCAAACTCTGGCGCCACCTCATCGGCTTTTGCGCTATGGTCAAAACCCGATTTGCTGAACTCAGCGGCATGCTCGTGGTAGTTTTTGCCGATGCAAAAAATGTTACGCGCGGGGAGCAGTGGAGCACAAATGCTGACGTCCACCAGCGGATAACCTTCCCCTTTAGGCACTAAGTCACTTTTGATATTTTTCCACTGCTGTATCAGTTGGGTCATGTTTACTGCCAGGCCCGGCATGATTTCGGCCACAGGCCAGTAACGCGCCCGTGCAGCGTCGATCAGCGCCACAAAACTGGCTTCATGGTTTTTCTGTAACGTCGCTAATTTCATTCCTCAGTCCTTTTATTGGCATCCATCGGGTTTTAATGTAGGCCGATCGGAAAGGACTGCAAGGGTTTTCATTCTAGCCATTAGAACGGCAAAGGCAGGGGAAAATGTCCTGCCTGAGGTTGATGACAAAGTGGTTTTTAAGCCCGAGATACCCGGGCCTAGCGCACCATAGGTATCTACACAAGTTGCCAATAGACAGCCCCATCACCTCCGACGGACAGAGTATCACGGCTTGCTGCGGCTTTGGTGCTTGAAATGTGCACTGAA
>JBAQHZ010000112.1:0-4461 GCA_049288585.1 Chania sp. | reverse complement strand
GCGCTATATCACCGAAACCGCGTTCTCGATGGGCTGGCGGCCGGATATGTCTGCGGTCAAAAACAGCGGCAAGCGGGTGGCGATTATCGGCGCTGGCCCTGCGGGGCTCGGCTGCGCCGATATTCTGGTGCGTAACGGCATCAAACCGGTGGTATTTGATCGTTACCCGGAGATCGGTGGCCTGCTGACCTTTGGCATTCCGGCCTTCAAGCTGGAAAAAGACGTGATGGCCAGAAGGCGTGAAATCTTCACTGATATGGGGGTTGAGTTCCGCCTGAATACCGAGATTGGCAAAGATGTTTCGATGGAAGCCCTGCTGAATGAATATGACGCGCTGTTCCTCGGCGTCGGCACCTATAAATCCATGAGTTCCGGCCTGGAAAACGAGAATGCACCGCAGGTTCACGCCGCGCTGCCGTTCCTGATTGCCAATACCCAGAATCTGATGGGCTATCCCGATAACCCGAAAAGCCCCTACATCAATATGGTGGGCAAACGGGTGATTGTGCTGGGTGGCGGTGATACCGCGATGGACTGTGTGCGCACCTCGCTGCGCCATGGGGCAACGCAGGCGATCTGCGCCTATCGCCGTGATGAGAAGAGCATGCCGGGCTCCAAGCGGGAGGTAAAAAATGCCCGTGAAGAGGGCGCTGAATTTATGTTCAACCTGCAACCGCTGAGCATTGTGGTGGATAAGCAGGGCAACGTCAGCGGCATTAAGATGCAGCGCACCGAAATGGGCGCGGCCGACAGCCAAGGGCGGCGGCAGGCGGTGGTAGTGGCGGGTTCCGAGCATATCGTGCCTGCCGATGCGGTGATCATGGCCTTTGGTTTCAGCCCGCACCGGATGGGCTGGCTGGCCGAGCACAATGTGGTATTAGACCGACAAGGACGGGTGGTGGCACCCACCGTAGCGGGTTTTCCCTATCAAACCAGCAACCGCAAGATTTTCGCCGGTGGCGATATCGTACGCGGCGCCGATCTGATTGTGACTGCCATTGCTGAAGGGCGCAAAGCCGCAGAAAGCATTGCCTATTATCTCAATGTTCTATAACGCGGCCTAAGGAGAGAAATGATGAATCAATTTGTTATCGCCGACATGCAGCAGTGTATCGGTTGCCGCACCTGCGAGATCGCCTGTGCAATGGCGCACCTGGGGGAAAACCCACAGCCGCTGACGCCGGAAAACTTTAACCCGCGCCTGAAGGTAATGAAAACCTTCAGCGTCAGCGCCCCAATGCTGTGCCGCCAGTGTGAAAATGCCCCTTGCCTGAATGCCTGCCCGAACGAGGCCATCTATAACCATAACGGCAGCGTGCAGGTAATGCAGTCACGCTGCATCGGCTGCAAAACCTGCGTGGTGGTGTGCCCTTATGGCGCGATGGAGGTGGTGGTTAATCACGCTAGCAACGGTGATGGCAGCACACACAGCCGCGCGCAGGCCAATAAATGCGATCTCTGCGACGGGCGCAGCGCCGGCCCGGCCTGCATTGAGGTGTGTCCGACAGCGGCGCTGAAGCTGATCAAACCCGCCGATCTGCAAGCCATGCAGCGCGAAAGACAGCAGCGTGCAGCATTGGGTTCCACGCCGAATCTGTTGCAATAATCAGAGCCATACCCGTCATACTTCAAGTTGCATGCGCGTTGGCTGCGCTCACTCACCCCAGTCACATAGTTATCTATGCTCCTGGGGACTCACGAGCTTGCCGCCTTCCTGCAACCCGAATTATTTAGGGTAATAGGGAGAAACATAATGGAAAAAATCACGACCGTTTGCCCGTACTGCGGCTCTGGCTGCAAACTTAATCTGCTGGTGGAGAATGGCAAGATTGTCAGTGCCCAACCGGCCAATGGTGTTACTAACCAGGGCGAACTGTGCCTGAAAGGCTATTACGGCTGGGATTTCTTGCAGGATACCAAACTGCTGACCCCGCGCCTGACTTCACCGCTGATCCGCCGCCAGCGCGGCGGCGAATTTGAACAAGTCAGTTGGGATGAAGCCATCGGCTACGTCAGCGAAAAGCTGTCTGCCATCAAACAGCAGCACGGCGCGGATGCGATCATGATGACCGGTTCTTCGCGTGGCCCAGGCAACGAAGCCAACTATGTGATGCAGAAATTTGCCCGTGCGGTGATCGGCACCAATAACGTCGACTGCTGTGCCCGTTTATGCCATGGCCCTTCGGTGGCGGGGTTACAGCAAACGCTCGGTAACGGGGCGATGAGCAACTCGATTAATGAGCTGGAAAATACCGAATGCCTGCTGATATTTGGCTATAACGCCGCGGATTCGCACCCGATCGTGGCGCGGCGCATCCTTAAGGCGAAAGCCAAAGGGGCCAAAGTGATTGTCTGCGATCCGCGTTACATTGAAACCGCGCGTATTGCCGACCAATGGTTGCCGTTGAAGAACGGCAGCAATATGGCGTTGGTGAATGCCTTTATCCATGTGCTGATCGAAGAAGGTTTATACAACAAGAGCTATGTCGAATCTTACACCGAAGGCTTCGAGCAACTGCGCCAGACGGTGGCGAAGTACACGCCAGAATACGTGGCCGATATCACCGGTTTAACGGCGCAGCAGATCCGCGAGGCCATTCGTACCTATGCTGCGGCTCCGACCGCCACCATTCTGTGGGGCATGGGCGTGACCCAGTGGGGGCAAGCGGTGGATGTGGTCAAGGGGCTATCTTCACTGGCGCTGCTGACCGGCAACCTGGGGCGGCCTAACGTTGGGGTTGGCCCGGTGCGTGGCCAGAATAACGTGCAAGGTGCCTGCGATATGGGTGTGTTGCCCAATACTTTCCCCGGTTATGAAAAAGTCGGCGATGCGGTAGCCAGCGCCAAATTTGCCAAAGCCTGGGGCGTTAACAGCCTGCCAATGGAGATTGGTTATGCCATCACCGACGTGCCGCACAAGGTGGCCGAAGGCAAGCTGAAAGCCTATTACATCTTTGGCGAAGATCCGATCCAGACTGAACCTGACTTGGCGGCGATGCGCACGGCCTTTGAACAGTTAGAACTGGTAATTGTGCAGGATATCTTCATGACCAAAACCGCCTATATGGCGGATGTGATTCTGCCCGCGACTTCTTGGGGGGAACATGAGGGCGTTTATACCTGTGCCGATCGCGGTTTTCAGCGTTTCAGCAAGGCGATTGAACCGGTTGGCGATGTGAAACCCGACTGGGAGATCGTCAGCCTGCTGGCCAGCGCCATGGGTTACCCGATGTCTTATCACAACACCAATGAAATCTGGGATGAATTGCGCCAGCTCTGCCCGAACTTCTACGGTGCAACCTACGAAAAAATGGCTGGTTTGGGTTATGTGGCCTGGCCTTGCCCGAGTGAAGATCACCCCGGCACACCTTATCTGTACAAAGGTAATAAATTCAGTACGCCGACGGGTAAAGGTTACCTGTGCAGCGCTGAGTGGATCCCGCCGCATGAGAAAACCGATAAAGCCTATCCGCTGGCGCTGTGTACGGTGCGTGAAGTGGGCCACTACAGCTGCCGCTCAATGACCGGTAACTGTTCGGCATTGCAGACGCTGGCGGATGAGCCGGGCTATGTGCAGATCCACCCTGATGACGCCGCTCAGCAGGGGATCGAGGACCAGGCGCTGGTGTGGATCGCCTCACGCCGTGGCAAGGTGATGGCACGTGCCGAGGTCAACGAGCGAGTGAATGCCGGTGCGGTGTATATGACTTATCAGTGGTGGATCGGTGCCTGCAATGAGCTGACGCTGGATCATGTTGATCCGGTATCCAAAACGCCGGAATTTAAACACTGTGCGGTGCGGGTTGATGCTATTGCCGATCAGGCTTGGGCAGAGGCGGAAGTACAACAGCAATACAGCGCACTGAAAAAACAACTGCTGGAGGCGGCACCTAGCGCCTGATATTGTTAGACCACCACGCCCGTTGGGCGTGGTGATTTAGCCGCCTGAACGGCGGAACCCTGCTACGTAATCGATAAAGAAACGCATATTTCCTGCGTTGCTGTTTTCAAGATCATAAATATTGAGCATCAGCTGCATTTCATAATCCGGTGACTGATGGATAGTGCGTATTTTTCGCTGATTGATAAAAAAACCAATTTGGTTTTCCGTCCACTCAATGGCGTACGTATTGCATGTGCTGACATCAAGCTCGAAGGGTTCTTCATAAAACTCATCGACAATCTTCGCATCACCAAAAGGATGAACGCCGTAACCGAGCAGGGCATGCCCGTGATGGATATTTTTGCCTTTGAGTTCGAAGAGGCAAATCTCCGCGGAATGCTCGGGCAGTGGTTTTCATCAAGAAAACCCTGATCAAAGCTGTAATGCCGGTCAGTTAAGCACAATACTGCATAATCATACGCAATGGCTAAAGGAGTCGCCCCCTCTCCCTGTGCTGTCTCTTATACACAACGTGTTCGTCTCTGTAAGTCAGGTGTAATGGGAATTGCCGTAAAAGA
>JBAQHZ010000111.1:0-4148 GCA_049288585.1 Chania sp. | reverse complement strand
GTAATCACCTGATTCTATGTCTTCACTCGGGTCTACAAGAATTAACATTCCAGCAGGAAAGCTGGGGCTAGCGCCATGTGCAGCGGTCATTGCATGGCCTTTTACTTCCAGCCAGAAAGACGCCTTGCTTGCCCGCTTGTCAGATGTGACCCATTTAATCGGTTCAATACCAACTTTGCCTTCAGGAAGATCAGAACTGCCAGCCTTGAGTGAGGTAAGGAGCATGTATTGATAATTTTTATATACGGCTGTGCTCTCTTCACCGAAGAGTAACTCTCCTGGTGAAACCCCAAGAACAGCGCTCATCACCGCAGCATCTTCCGCACTGATCTTCCGCGTACCTAATTCATAGTTACCCACACGAGAGATAGAACTCCAGCCGCAAAGCCTAGCCAGTTGGGATTGGCTGAGGTTTTTACTTTCCCGGAATTGCCGTAACCGTTCGTTGGGTTTTTGCATCTGCATTTTCATCCCTTAATGCTACCACATAGCGTGGTTCTTTCAATTTCACGCTTTGAGTTGATCTCTTACACGTATTGTGTGATATTTAATTAAACAAAACGTGTGGAGTAGCTATGAACAACATTGCCAAGCATCGAAAAAAACTCGGTATGTCTCAGTCTGCATTGGCCTCATTGATTGGCTGGACTACCTCTCGACTCTCAAATTATGAAATTGAGATTCGCACTCCAAGCCTGGAGGACTCTCGCCTGATCGTTAACGCCTTCAACAGCCTCGGCGTTGAAGTGACGCTGGATGACATTTTCCCGCCGCAGGCAGCTTAGCTGGTGGAAAGAGTATCTCCTGATAACCGTTGCAGCGTAACTACCAAAGGGAAAATGAAATGGTAGAGAGAAATCTCAAAGAAGTGGTGAAGGCGATGTGCGCGGCATTCCCTGGTGGCCGTTCGGCGATAGCTGGCGCACTAGGGATGAGCAAAACGGAATTCGACAACAACCTGTATGAGAAAAACGGTTGCCGCTTCTTCGAAGTCAGTGAATTGGAAGCGATCGAAGACCTTTCTGGCACTTGCCTGCTAGCCGAATACTTCTCAGCCCGAAAGGGGCGAATCAGCGTGAAAGTACCCTCACGCGATGAGTTGGATCATGTAGAGCTTTTTGCTCTGGGAACGCTGGTGGCTGCGAAACGGGGCCGTGTTGACTTGAGCATACAGGATTCGATTGCAAATGACGGCGTTATCGACGCTAGAGAAGCATCGGAAATTCTAGCCCTGCATAACCGGCATGTAGCAGCTCGTGACGAATACGTAAGAGCTGTAATTGCGTTGCACAGGAAAGGCTAATGAACGCAGCGGAAACGGCTGGAGGCGCATCACTGTGACGTAAGCGCATAGGGGTTGACCATGTACGAAAACACGTTCGTGAGGACGTTAATGCCCACGGCTTATTGCCGTGAGGATGCGTCTTGGATTCAGGAACAGCTAGGAGCGTTGCCCCCTGGGCAGCGGGGAAAAATCGCGCTTGCCTACGCCGAGGTTTACCAAGAGGCGTTTGACGCTGAGCCGGTGAGTTTCAGGCAGGAGAACGCGGGGCGCAGGGCTGCAAACACTCGGCTGAGGTTGTTTGCAGACAAGTACGCAAGGGCGAGCGTTGGACACACACAGCCTCCGCCGCTGGCGAAGTGAATTTCCCAACATTTCAAACGGAGGTTTAGACGTCTAGATGGGTCACCCCCTAAAAATCTGAATGGGGGAAAGGGGGCGGTGTTGGGGGTTAGTGCGAAGCACTGGAACAGGCTTAACCAAGAAACAGATCTAACAGATCGATCACAGTAGAAAGCCACCATAGAAGCCCAGATGTTTAGATGGCTAAATGAGGATTCAAGAGATGAATAACATTAAATCTGACGAACAGGAAAAATGGATACCGGTGCCAATAGCCGAATATTCCACGGCATATGAAATCAGCACAATGGGGCGTATTCGTGGAATTAACCGTATAGCCGCATCTGAAATATTCATTCGCCAAATTCGTGGGGTAGTGCTGAAGGGGCGTATTCGTCGTGACGGTTATAAAACCGTGAATTTCAGTTATCAGCGTAATCGGGCGCAATTCTATATTCATCAGTTGGTCGCCTTGGCATTCATTCCCAATCCAAAACGTTTACCGCAAGTAATTCATAGAAACGGCGACAAGCTGGATAACCGCGTTTCAAACTTAGTATGGGCAACCATCAGCGAGCGTAACGATCTCTCGATCACTTCTGGCCGCAATAAGAGTGCTGGTGCTGATAACGCACAGTTTAAAGGGCTGGTGGTAGCAACAAATATCGCAACTGGTGCTGAGGCTGTACTTTGCGGCAAAAAAGAAATCATCGCGGCAGGCTTCGATCACTCGGCGGTTTATAGCTGTATCCGTGGAAGAATTAAGAGTCATCGTGGATATAAATTCTCCCGCACTCAAGGGGAGAATGCCTAATGTTGACAATCCAGCCTCGCGAAAAACAGATTGTTGCACTGAACATGCTGCGCGCGGCATGGAAGCAACACGCATCATTCATGATGTACGCACCTGTCGGATTTGGTAAGACCGCCATAGCAGCGTTGATTACTGCCGGGTTTATCAGCCGCAACATGCGCGTAATGTTTGTGGCCCCGTACACTGTGCTTCTAGACCAGACCGCCACTCGGTTTATCGAATACGGCCTCCCCGCTGAAGAGATCGGCTATATCTGGCGTGATCACCCGGCATATGACCCGCGCCGCCTGATCCAGATCGCCAGTGCAGACACACTGATCCGTCGTGATTTTCCAGACAACATCGACCTACTTATCATCGACGAGGCACATCTCAAGCGTAAAAAGATTCTCCAGATTATCGAACACCTGACCACTAACACTCCGGTGAAAGTGATCGGCCTGTCTGGCACACCGTTTGCGAAGTTCCTTGGCACGTATTACCAGAAGTTGATCAAGCCAACGACCATGAAAGAGCTGATCAGCATCGGCGCTCTGAGCCCGTATGAGTTTTACGCTCCGTCACACCCTGACCTGAGCGATGTGAAAACGTCTGAACAGGCTGGCTTTGGCCGCGATTATAACGAAGAGCAGATCGGCGCGATCATGAGTGAAGCAAAGTTGGTTGGCGATATCGTTAATAACTGGCTGGAGAACGGGGAAAATCGGCCAACAATTTGTTTCTGCGTGAACGTATCCCACGCTAATTACGTTACGGTTGAATTTAATCGCGCAGGTGTAACTGCTGAAATCATGACGGCATCAACTCCGCACGAAGAACGCCAGTTGATAATTCGCCGGTATGAGCAGGGTATTACAAAAATCATTGTCAATGTGGCTGTGCTGGTGGCTGGATTCGATAGTGATGTTCGCTGCCTCATCATTGCCAGACCAACAAAGTCTGAGATTCGTTGGCTCCAGACTGTAGGGCGTGGCCTGCGACCTGCACCGGGCAAAGATGCATGCATTATTTTCGATCACACCGGAACAGTCCATAACCTGGGCTATCCCGACGATATTGAGTATGACTACCTGCCTGCCACCTCTGACGGCATGGAAGATGCCCCAGCCCGTGTTGTTAAAACCGACGAACCAGAACGCCTGCCGAAAGAATGCCCCGAGTGCCATTACATCAAGCCAGCCGGTATCTATATCTGCCCGAAATGCGGTTTCAAGCCGATCGGTGGAGAAGATGTTGAGACAGACAAAACCCGCAAGCTCAAGAAAGTGAAGAAAACCAAGGAAGTTATCACGAAGGAAGTGAAGCAAGCCTGGTGGAGTCAAATTCTCTTTTACCAACGCTACCGCAGCGCACAGGGAAAACCTATCAGCGAAGGCTGGTGCAAGCACATGTTCCGCGAAAAATTCAGTGAATGGCCTAACGGCCTGCACTACGCCCCGATGGAGATCACCCCTGTGGTAAGCAATTTCATCAAATCAAGACAGATCGCCTTTGCGAAGTCGAAACAGAGAGAAGGGAAAGCCGCATGAATACCAAACAAGCAGCAATAGGGCGCTGGCCTGAAATATTAAAGAATTACAAATTGCCGCCAGTGACCGGCAAAAACCATTTCAAAGGTGAATGTCCGCTGTGCGGCGGCAAGGGTAAATTCCGCTGTGACGATAAGAACGGGACCGGCTCATATATCTGTACTTGTAGTGTGGGTGATGG
>JBAQHZ010000110.1:0-7493 GCA_049288585.1 Chania sp. | reverse complement strand
GGTTAACCGACGACCACAAAGCCTGTTTGCAGGAAATGATGGAGGCAGACAAGTTGAGCCTGGTGCAACCCCAGGGGAGCACCAGCTATACCGCGCTACAGAGCGGCAGTATGTGGCGTGAGCTGTTTACCCCGGTGATTATGCTATACACCTTGGCTTACTTCTGCCTGACCAACACGCTGAGTGCCTTAAGCGTTTGGACCCCGCTGATTTTGCAGAGTTTTAATCAAAGCAGCAGCAATATCACCATTGGTTTTCTCAGCGCTATTCCGCAGGTCTGTACCATCATAGGGATGATTTGGTGGAGCAAGCGTTCAGACCGTTTGCAGGAGCGCAAAATGCATACGTTGCTGCCCTATCTTTTTGCTGCGGCAGGCTGGATGTTTACCGCATTGGGCACCACCAGTCTGGTGCAGTTACTGGGGATTATTATGGCGTCTACCGGGGCGTTTGCCGCGATGGTGATCTTCTGGACCACGCCCGATCAATCCATCAGCCTGCGGGCGCGCGCTATCGGTATTGCGGTGATCAATGCCACGGGGATGACTGGCGCAGCGCTGGGCCCACTCTTGATGGGGTGGCTGAGGGATGTCACGGGCAGTTTCAATGCGGGAATTTATCTGGTTGCCGGTTTTCTGGTGCTGGGTGCGGTGGTGGTCTCGCTGATCCCTATGAAGAGCAGCCGCCCCAGAGCGGCTCCTTGAGCAGGCTCAAGGAGAGGGTTGACGCTGCCCTTGCCCGTTTGTATGAAGGGAATGCGGTTTACGTCAGTGAACCGCAGGCTGAGCAGCGAATGGATGATTTTAAAGCTAAGGTCAGGGCCAGATACGCAGCTAACGCAACTTATGCACCACCTGATTGCTGCTGCCGCGCCAGATCAGCGCCGGATCTTTTAACTCCTGCACAAACTTGCCGTCGATCAGCACGTTGATTTGATCGACGATCTGCCGCTGTGCGCTATCCAGCTCATCCAACTGATAACCGGTCCATAGCCAGATATCCTTGTCGGGGCATTCGGCGCGGACCCGCTTCACCAACTGCAACACGGCGGTGACGTTGGCAGGGTGCAGCGGATCGCCACCGGAGAGCGACAGACCTTGGCGCGGAATGCGAACGTCGTTGAGATCGGCCACGATCTGGTCTTCCATCTGCGGGGTAAACGGCAGGCCGGAATCCAACCGCCAGGTGCTTTGGTTGTAACAGCCTTTGCATTGATGCACACAACCGGCCACAAACAGCGTGCAGCGCGTGCCGGGGCCGTTGACCACGTCGATGGGGTAATACTGGTGGTAATTCATTTTTTATTCCCCTCGCCCTGTCACGGCAGAACTAGTGCTGCTTATTCACACTATGAATAGATATGGTGTAAATCACCAACGCCTCGGGTTTTGCCACATCAGGCGAGACTTGTACTGCAGAAGGAGGGATCACGACCTGAACTTCACCACCGTTGCGGATCAGCTTCACGCTGTCACGCAGGATCGGCGGCATATTCGCCACCCGGAATATTTCGTAGGAGTTATCAATTTTCGGGCCATCAACCACGGTACCGTCAATCAGTGTCCCTTTATAACTGACCTCAACGGTATCCGTATCTTTCAGGGCCGCACCAGTGCCTTTATTTTTTACCAAGTAAAACAGCCCCTGCTTGGTCTTTTTAACCCCCTCCTGCTTGGCAAATGCGTCCAGCCACGCCTTATTTGTGGCAACTATTTTGTTCTTTTTATCTTGCATCAGAACTTTAATCTGTTCGTCGAGGACGAGTAGCGTGTTATGTACATCTTGCTCGCTCATTTTGCTCTGATGGTTAAAAGCGTCGGTAAGGCCGGCCAGCAAAATATCTTTGTTGAGCGTGATGCGTAGCTCTTTTTGTTGAGCCATCCTGCTCTCTATATAGTTTGCCAAGGCTACGCCGGTTGCATAAGCGCGTTTTTGCTCTTCGCTGTCTAACTGCAACGCGGGAGTAATAGGGCTTTCTGTTATGTTTTCTGTTTTCTGCTCGGCTTGCTGTTCAGTAACTACCGCTGAGGTCTGTAACGCCCTTGGTAAGGGCTTTGCCAGCGGTGTGTTCACGGCCTGAGAGGTTTCTGGCTGTGTATCAGCAGCCAGTTTTTTCTCCGGTACGGCAACCCTAATAACGGGTGATGTCGGCATCATTATTGGCGGAATGGCAAGAATTGAGAGCGCGGATGCCTGCGCCGTTGTCACGGGTTCTTCTACGCTGGCGTTTAACGCATAGCTTGGGATCGTCAGGAAACTAAGCAAGCACACCTTTTTTAGTGAGAAAATAAAAGACATCGCTGAACCTTGAATAAATAATGATTACGAACAAACAGTTAAAAAAGCATAAGGGGTTTGGTCATAAAAGCAATTTTTGCCTTACGGAAAGGTGTCATCCGTAAGGCTTACAGGATATCGATTAACCAATCTGCCCATTCCCCAAGTGTTTCACCCGGCGCTTCACCTCTTCCTGCTTACCGGCGTTGAACGGCCGTGCGTCCGGGCTGCCCAAAAAGCCACAAACGCGGCGCGTTACTGACACTTTCGCCGAATCATGGTTGCCGCATTTCGGGCAGGTGAAGCCTTTACTGGTGCAGGCAAACTCGCCGGTAAAGCCACAGGTATAGCATTCGTCAATCGGCGTGTTGGTGCCGTAATAAGGCACGCGGGTGTAGCTGTAATCCCACACGTCTTCCAGCGCCTTCAGGTTGTGCTGCAAGTTCGGGTATTCGCCGTAACAGATGAAGCCACCGTTGGCGAGCGGCGGGTAGGGCGCTTCGAAATCCAGCTTGTCGTAAGGGTTCACCTTTTTCTCCACGTCGAGGTGGAAGCTGTTGGTGTAGTAGCCTTTGTCGGTTACGCCCGGCACTACGCCGAACTCGCTGGTATCCAGGCGGCAGAAGCGATCGCACAGGTTTTCGCTCGGCGTGCTGTACAGGCTGAAACCGTAGCCGGTTTCGGCTTTCCAACTTTCGGTGGCCGCTTTCAGGCGCTCGACGATGGCGATGGCTTTGGCGCGCAATTGCTCATCGTCATACACGTGCTTCTCTGCGCCAAACAGGGCGTTGATGGTTTCATGTACGCCGATATAACCCAGCGAGATTGACGCGCGGCCATGCTTGAAGATCTCCGCGATATTATCGTCGGCTTTCAGCCGCACGCCGCAGGCCCCTTCCATATACAGAATCGGTGCCACGCGCGCCTTGATGCCTTCCAGCCGTGCAATACGGGTCATCAGTGCCTTTTTCGCCAGCAGCAGGCGTTCATCCAGCAGCGCCCAGAAACTGCTTTCATCGCCGTGCGCTTCCAGCGCGATGCGCGGCAGGTTGAGGCTGATCACGCCGATATTGTTGCGGCCATCGTGGACTTGCTGGCCATTCTCTTCGTAAGTCCCCAGGAAACTGCGGCAGCCCATCGGGGTTTTAAACGAACCGGTGACCTGCACCACCTGATCGTAATTGAGGATGTCCGGATACATGCGCTTGCTGGCGCACTCCAGCGCCAGTTGCTTGATATCGTAATTGGCATCGCCAAACTTGTGGTTCAGGCCGTCGCGGATGGCGAACACCAGCTTCGGGAATACCGCCGTTTTGCGGTTTTTACCCAGCCCGGCGATGCGGTTTTTCAGGATCGACTGCTGGATCATGCGCGATTCCCAGCGAGTTCCCAGGCCAAAGCCGAAGGTGACAAACGGCGTCTGACCGTTGGCGGTGTGCAGGGTATTCACTTCGTATTCCAGCGATTGGAAGGCGTCGTAACACTCTTTCTCGGTGCGCGCCATCGCATAGCCTGCCACGTCCGGGATCTGCCACTGCTGCGCGATCTGCTGGTGCTTGTGGAAGCTTTCGGTGACAAATGGCGCCAGGATCTCATCAATACGGTTGATGGTGGTGCCGCCATAAATATGGCTGGCCACTTGGGCGATGATCTGCGCGGTGACGGCGGTGGCGGTGGAGATCGACTTCGGCGGTTCGATCTCGGCATTGCCCATTTTGAAGCCGTTGGTCAGCATGCCTTTCAAGTCGATCAGCATGCAGTTGAACATCGGGAAGAACGGCGAGTAGTCGAGATCGTGATAATGGATCTCGCCGCGTTCGTGCGCCAGCACCACGTCACGCGGCAGGATATGCTGTTTGGCGTAGTGCTTGGCGACGATCCCGGCCAGCAGATCGCGCTGGGTGGGGATCACCTTGCTGTCTTTGTTGGCGTTCTCATTCAGTAGCGCCACGTTGCTCTGCTCCACCAGGCCACGGATCTCCTGGTTCAGCCGCCCGCGCAGCTCGCGCGAGACATCGCGATCGTGGCGATATTCAATATAGGTACGTGCCAGTTGCTTGTAGTGGCCAGCCATCAGCTGGTTTTCGACCGCCTGCTGGATCTCATGGATATCGACACGCGGCTGCTGTTCCATCTGTTGAGCGACCACACGGGCGACGGTAGCGCAGTAGTCGGCATCGACAACGCCAGCGGCCAGCGCGGCCCGCTCAACGGCCTGCTTGATGCGCTCTTCGTCAAAAGAGACCTGACAACCGTCCCGTTTAATCACTACTGGTTTCACGTTGTTACTCCTGTTCCCGTTGGGGAGCGTTACACCCGCATGCTGGGGTATTGGCACAGTTTCGGCTTATCCACAGGGCAATGCCGCAGAACACAAGGGCTGCGGGGGCGTGTGGATGACTCTGTGGATAACTACTATATATAGATAATTAATTTACTGTGAGCACTATATATGGGTGTGGCGTCGTTTTTTTTGACCTGGGACAAAGAATTCGGGAGAGCGTTTGAAGGATGTACAACGGTCAATTTCAGGAAGAATGGCAGCCCTTGCTATCAGCGGGCTGAACGCCAAATAGTCGTAACACGCCAAAATCGCTAAAGCGTGATGACGATCGCATCACGCCGGAGAGTGGCGAAAATGGTCCAGTAAAAAATCAACCCAGGCGCGCACCCGTGGCGGCAGATCGGCCGAGGCGTAATACAGCCAGATTTGCGTTGGCCGTGGCCAATATTCCTGCAACAGCGGTTGCAGCGTGCCCTGTGCGAAATGCTTTTCCGCATACCAGCGAGACAGGTAGACAATCCCCAGCCCGGCCAAGGCGGCATCCAGCAGCATTTCTGGCTGGCTGCTCATCAGGCGGCCACGCAGATCCAGCGCCTGGGTTGCGCCGTGCTGTTGCAACCGCCATTTGACGCTGCGCCCGGTCGCCGGGTTGCGGTGCAGCAGGCAATGGTGTTGCAGCAGATCGGCGGGGGTTTGCGGCGTGCCGTGCTGGGCCAGATAACTGGGAGCGGCCGCCAGCAGCATCTGCATCGGGTAGAGCGGGCGGGCCACCAGGCGGCTGTCGGGATCGATCTGGCTGCCGATCCCGACATCAAAACCCTCTCCTACCAGATTAACCACCCGCGCATCCAGTGACAGATCCAGATCGATCTGCGGGTAGCGCGTGAGAAACTCTGGGATCAGCGGCATCAGCATCTGGCGGCCAAAGCCGGGGATCATGCTGACACGCACCGTGCCGGAAGGTTGCTGTTGTGTGCTTCCGGCCATTTCCAACGTGGCGGAAAGCGCCTGCCACAGCGGTGCCACCTGAGCCAACAGGGCTTTGCCCTCTTCGGTCAACACCACGCTGTGGGTATTGCGTTGGAACAGGCGCAGCGCCAGTTTCTCTTCCAGTACGCGGATATTTTTGCTGATTGCCGCAGGCGTGACGCCCAGCTGACGTGCCGCGGCGGAGAAGTTCTGCGTTTGGGCCGCGCTGAGAAACGCGGGCAGCAGACGGTGCACGTCAAAAGGCAGCGACATAGTGATTGATACTTTAGGTTGAAATTAATGTGACTGATAACAGCCTACACCGGAAACGACAGAAATGAAAAAATGGGGAAAATTAAATCTATTAAGGAGCAAATGATGTCTCGTACTCTCATGTTAACCGCCCACCGTTCCCCGGATGATTCGCGGATCAACAAAGCGCTGATCGACGCGCTGCGCCTATTGCCGAACGTCACCGTACATGAACTGATGCGCGCTTACCCGGATTACCAGATTGATGTAGCCCGCGAGCAGGAACTGCTGCAAGCCCACGATGCCATTGTGATGTTGTTTCCGTTTTACTGGTACAGCTCACCGGCGATCCTCAGTGAATGGCAGGATGCGGTATTAACCTACGGTTTCGCTTACGGCAGCGAAGGCACCAAGCTGCATGGCAAACCGTTGCAACTGATAGTGACTACCGGCGGTAATGCGCAGGCTTATTCGCCGGAAGGGTATAACCGCTATCCGGTGGCCGATTTGCTGCGCCCGTTCAACGCTATGGCCAATCTGACCGGCATGGATTATTTGCCGCCGCATTTGGTGCAAGGGGTATTTGATATGAGCGATGAACGCTTGGCACAAGCAGCGGCAGGCGTAGTGCAGTTGGTACAGCGGTTTTAAGCTTTTTGGCACGTATCTGTTAGTAAATCGTTTAGGCAACTGGGCTGATGCAGCACTAAGCTTTCTTTCTGTTTTTTGCTCAGTTGCTTAACCCGATATTCCAGCTTCAGTGCCGTTGAGCGATCGCCCGCCTGACAGTGAAAAACCAGCACCAACTCACCTTTTCCCCGCAGCGCTTTTGCCCCTTTACCGGCCTGATGTTGCGCTATACGCCGCGCCACATCGGTGGTGATGCCGGTATACAGCATACCGCTCGGCATACGCAGCATATAGAGGTGCCAGATCACTTCATTCATAAATGCCTATACCGTTTTTCACCAAGCAAAATACCAGCCGTCATTCTTCAGCGTTGTCGAGAAGAGTTCAACGGATAAATAGCCAAGGTGCCGCGGACCCTCTTTTTTGACGCATAGCTAATATATTGATTTTAAAGGAGAGAAAAGAAGACGGTGGAAAAAGGTTTTTTTAGCCTTTTGCGTTGTTACTCAATGATAAATAAAGCGGTTAGCGCTATTCTTGAACGGTTCACTGCCGTACAGGCAGCTTATTAAATTGATAAATATATTGATTTATAATGACTTTATTTTTAATCACTATAAATAGGCCCCCAAAAGGGCCCCAAAATGTTTTTGCTGTAAATATGAGCTAAAAACAACCCAGAGACCGAGCAAACTATCAGACACATCGCCTCTTTATCTGTGACGTTTATCACCGGGCCATGGGCATACCTATAACCGGTTCTGTGTCATGCAGAACCGACTCTACGTCAATGTGAGTTCCCCGTACTATTACCTAATGAACTGAAATACAATTGGAAGATAAGTTGCTCGTAACGTTACACTTGTTGATATAAAAATATCCCCAGCCTATATGCATATAGGCTGGGGATATTTATTGCTCAAGTTTAGAAGTTGTATTTAATAGCCAGCATTACTGCCGTATCACTGTAGCCTTTATCGCCCACCTGCTGGCTAACATTTCCCCACAGATTCAATTGCTTGCTGAGTTGGCCTTCAACCCCCATTTTTAGTTCTGCAATATTCGCTGCACCATCCTGCTT
>JBAQHZ010000109.1:0-2095 GCA_049288585.1 Chania sp. | reverse complement strand
CTGCTGACGCTGGCTGAGGAAACCTGTCGCTGCCTGGGCATTAGCTATGGCATCGCGCACTTTGAGGCGAAGGTCAGCGCGCAGGGCGACATGAAAATCATTGAGGTGGCGGCCCGGACCGGCGGCGACTGCATCATGAGTCTGGTTGAGCAGGTTTACGGCTATAACCCGTATCAGTTGCACGTTGCCAGCTATCTGGATCCGCAGATGAGCTTTACCTCGCGGCTGGGGCACCCGGCAGGACTGGCGGCCATCGGTTTTATGAAAGCGCGCAACGGCGTCATTGCAGAAGTGAATCCGCCGCAGACGTTTCCGCCGGAGGTGGTGTTTTTCAACGTCATGGCGACGAAAGGTCAGCGCGTGTATCCGCTGGAGTCGTGGAAAAACCGCGAAGGCATTATCCAGTTCTACTGGCCGCAACGGCAGCAAGGCGAGGCGCATTTTACCCGCCATCTGGAGCTGGCTCAGCAGCTGGCCGAAGCGACCTTTGTTATGGAAGATGCCAGCTAAACTATGTCCCAGTCATCTACCTTTAGCTTTCGCCGGTTCATGATCAGCAGGGGAATCGGCGCGCTGTGCGATCAGTTCCTGATGTTTGCCGTTCCCCTGTCGATTCTGAAACTTACCGGTTCTACCAGCCTCTCCGCGCTCTCTTTCGTGATTGAATGGATCCCGCGGGTGATTTTTTTCCCTGTTGCTGGCTCCCTGCTGGATGGGCGGGATCTCAGGCGAACCTTTCTGGCGCTGGATGCGTTACGCATCGTGCTGCTGCTGGCCACGCTGCTGACCCTCTGTCTGTTCGGGCCATTTTACTCGCTGACCGCGCTGATGGCGGTAATGTCTGTCTGCTACGTCATCAACTTCGTTTCGATTGAGTCGGTGATCCCGAATAACATTTCCACAGAAAAATATGCGCATGCGCACTCATGGGTGCAGACCGTCGAGCAACTCTCGCAGGTGATCGGCCCCGGCATCGCGATCCTGATTTTCTCTGCCGCCAGCATCAGGGGTATTCTGTTGGCCTGCGCCTGTCTGTTTCTGCTGTCGCTGTTCAATATGCTCGGCATCCGCATTCACTCGGCGCAGGCTACGGCCGAAAAGCGCGGACTCAGCGTACTGAAAGATAATCTGTCGGCCATTGAGTATCTGGTGCAGGACCGGAAAATACTGTTTCTCAGCGCCATGACCTGGGTGGTGAATATTGTGTATGGCGTGATCCTGTCGATCACGCCAGCCGTGGTGATCAAGCTGTTTCACGAAAGTGAAAACGCGTACGGTATCATGCAGACTACCGCGGCGCTGTTTTCAGTGCTGCTGTTTTACCTGGTGCCAAGAGTCGCTGCACGGCTGGGGATCGGGCTGGTCGGTAAGGTCTCGTTCTTCATTATTCTGGCGGGTGGGTTGCTGTTGGGAGTCAGCGGCGGCTTTTATCTTTACCTGCTGTTCTATGCTCTGGTGATTGGCTTTGACGGAGCGTTCAGCGTTTATATCCGCACCATGCGCAGCTCGCTGATCCCCAAAAATATTCTGACCCGGGTTATCGGCATGGTCGGCATGCTCAACCTGCTGTCAATTCCGATTGGCGGCGCGGTAGTCAGCGCCCTGTCCGGCAGCATTGGACTACCGACGATTATCCTGCTCTGCTCCGGTACTTCGCTGCTGTTTGCCCTGCTACTGCTTCTGGCAGGCCGCTACAGGCTGGGCTGGCCCGGATTTTTCCCTGGCTAGGCGTGACGGCGAAGTCCGCCCCGCCTAAAGCAGCTTTCTCCATTATGGAGGCTGATGGGCTTTACGCATGGCGATCTACTCAATACAGCAGTGGAGGCAAATCAAAGCTTGGCAGGATAACGAAAGCGGGCAATTCATATTTGCGGACTCTGCTGGTCCAGGGGGCCCGTTCAGTTTTGATTGGCGCCGGTAAAAGGACTGATTCATTCAGTCGTTGGGGCTAACGCAGAGGATACTGGCGTGCCGTTGTGGCCATTGCTGCGAAAAATGCGAGACTATGCTGGGCATCATTGCATTACGGTGATGATTTCCGGCTGTATTCAGCCAGCTAAGACACGAAGCAGTATAACCATCTGATCTGCGATTC
>JBAQHZ010000108.1:0-9078 GCA_049288585.1 Chania sp. | reverse complement strand
AACCTAGGTTATGTCTATGACAAATCACAACAGCGCCTTAACTACGGTGTACAGGGTGGGGTCATGCTGCATGAAAATGGCCTGACGTTGTCACAATCGCTGGGTGAAACGGTGGTATTGGTGAAAGCGCCGGGTGCCAAAGGTGTCAACGTCGCCAACCAGACCGGGGTGTCCACCGACTGGCGGGGTTATGCCGTTGTGCCTTATGCCTCAGCCTATCGTAAGAATATTACTGGCTTGGATACCACCACTTTGCCGGATGATGTGGATATGACGTTGGCCAGCCAGACGGTGATCCCAACCCGTGGTGCGGTAGTGCGTGCTGAATTTAAACCGAATATCGGCCAACGTATATTGATGACCCTGTTGATGCAGGGCGGAGCGCCGGTGCCGTTTGGTGCCACAGTGACCGATGCTGATGGGCAAAATGCCAGTATTGTTGGCGACAGCGGCCAGGTTTATCTCACCGGCATGTCCGGCAGCGGCAAGCTGAATGTGAAATGGGGTAACGCAGCCTCGCAACAGTGCCAGGTGTCTTACTCTGTGGTTGAACAGAAAGAGAATACCGGTATTCGACTGATGAATGGCCAGTGTTTATAAAGGTTTAAATATGAAAACATTGAATTTAATGAAACGTTTTTTTGCAGGCTGCGGTGTGGTTGTTTCAGGGCTATGTCTGTCGCAGCAGGTACAAGCAGCGTCGGATACCTGTAAGCCTAATGGCGCAGCTACATATAGTTTTCCATTTTCACCAGAGCTGTCCGATCCCTCATTGAATGTCACTGGCACTGTTATTGCTGATGCTTCTCAAGGGGCATGGAACAGTAGTAAGAATTATTCGGTAACCTGTGATTGTACTCCTGTAAGAAATAGTGATAATCAGTTGATTATGGGGGCGTCATATATTACGGCAACGCCGGCGTTGTCAACGCCTGATGTCTCTGTAGGGCCGTTAAATTTTTATGTGCTGGATGATTATTTGTCGGTAGCCAGCCAGGTAAGGATTGCTGGCGGATATGGTAATCCCGGTAGGCTTTTCCCTACACCATTTACAAACCAATCAAATGGTTATAGCACCAATCCAGCAGATGTTGGGCAATTATGTACCCACGATTATACCAGTGGCTCTGGTGGGCAAATCAGCCTGCGCTTCAGGCGGCCATTTGTTGGGGTTCATACAATCGGTAACACCAAGTTATTGGATATTTATATTACATCTAGAAATGTCCCTCACGGCAATGTTGCGGTCGCATCTGTTTATATGAGCGGTACCGTAACCGTACCACAAAGTTGCGAAATCAGTCCTGCGCCGATCTCTATTAACCTGGGCGATATTATGTCAAGTAAGTTTAAAACGGCAGGAGCGATGCCAGATGGCTTTACGCCAGTCAACCAGCAGTTGACCTTGGCCTGTCGGAATATTTCGGATGGAGTTAAGGTGAGTTTGACCTTCACTGCTGACCCCGATCCCAAGATTAGTAATGCACTGAAAACGACTAACGGTGACATCGCTGTAATGATTAAAGATGGTAATGGCAATATCATTTCACCAAATAATGGAACACTACCTATTAATATGTCAGGTCTTGGGACTCTGAATAGCACTGGTCAAGCAGGAATTAACGTATATCCTGTGAATACTACCGGTAACACACCCGCTGTAGGGGTATTTAATGCAACGGGAACCGTAAAGGTTGAAATTCAATAGTTTTTTATTGCCAGTAGATTTTTTAATGATTTATCAGGGTCTTAACCAAAGGATAAGGATATTATGGAAAACTATAAGCAGATTTTAAAAAATACAGTGTTCTGTATGGCAGTAGTAAGTATGGGTATGAGTTACTCTGTATTAGCCGCAGATAATGTAGATATCAAAATTACCGGTACAATCAAAGCATCACCATGTACGGTTGATGCCTCTAGCGGCAACGTGGTTAACGTCGATCTGGGAACCGATATTAAGGCAGCTACGCTCACTGCTGCCAAAGGCTCTGACTGGGTGCCGTTTGCGTTGCATCTGAAAGATTGTCCAACATCCACAACTTCAGTCACTGCTGCGTTTAGTGGTACTCAGGCCGCTGAAGAAACGGGTCTTTACCAAAACACGGGTGATGCGGATAAAGTACAAATTGAATTGCAGAATGTGGCTACGAGTACGCGACAGGGCAATAACAGCACCTTGGTTGCTCCCGTGTTGTTAGCTACCAACGATGCTACCTTCAACTTACGAGCTCGTGCCTATTCTTCTACTGGCGGTGTAACGCCAGGCAGTGTGGTTGGTACCGTCCAAGTGGCATTTACCTATCAGTAATTACCTTTAGTACCCTTCCGTCATGAGAAATATAGCCCCAGCTCATGACGGATTGCTCGTTGCCTGTGTCTAGGTAAATTGTCAGTTGGGGCTTTTTTTATTTTATTGCCGTTTTGTTAGGTTTTTTGAACAGTCACTTGGGAAGAGTCAATAAAAAATAATAACCCTCGGTCATTAAAGGGCAATTCAATATACCCATTGATAAAGGACGCAGTAAAGGATCAGTAACCTGCAGAAAAGGGAGAGTAACTATGACCATAGCTCATACTTATCAAAGAGTGAGTGCGCCCGCCCCACATCCTTACGGGCAAAAAGGGGAAAGTGTGATTGTAATGGAGTCCTGCCCAATCACAGCACTCGGTATGCGTAACATTTTGGCCCAGTCTTGTGGATTTGCGGACGGGGTACAACTTGTCAGCAATCTTTCGGAAATCCCTACATTGATGCACCACCGTCCCGCTAAATTACTGATTATGGAATTATGTGGGGAAGAAGAATCTGTGTTGGATGGCCTGCGGCTGATTGCGCTTTGCCTGGAACATTGGCCAACCACTTCAATGATCGTTTGTACCGCGCTGGATGACCCACGGGTACTGCAATTACTGACGGCGTCTGGGATTAAGGGATTGGTATTGAAGCAAGAGCCCGCAATCGCCCTGACACAATGTGTACAGCAAGTGATTTCAGGTCGTCGCAGTTATAGCCATAAAGTCAGACAGCTACTGGCTAATCACTCTGCCGGTGGCAAAGCGCTGACGGCCCGTGAATTAGACGTGCTGTCTTATCTGTTTTCCGGTAAAAGCGTGACTACCGCAGCATTGATGATGCATCGTGATGTCCGCACCGTTAGTACCCACAAACGTAATGCCATGCATAAATTAGGCTTCCAGAGTGATGGTGAGCTTTATCTGCAGGGGAAATGGATGGCAAAAACCGGTCCGGTATTTGCCCGCTAGCGTTTATACAGATGTACTCATTCCCGGATGGAATGAGCATGTTATTCGTACAGGAGTAGAATATGACCCTTTCGTCGCAAAAACCGATCGGCATAGCCCTAATGGATCGCAGCCCGCTTACATTGGCCGGACTGTCGTGTTTTATTGGAACGCTGAGCGTACCGAATGAGATTATTGTGCAGGAAACCAGCATGGCAGCGGTTTCCGAAGGGTTGTTGTATCAGCCTGTCGATATTCTTATCACCGAATTAAATGGTCTGAATGAAACAACGGCTCAGGGCCGTGAGGCACTGCTGAATTTGTGCGCACTGCTGCCCACGTTGCGAGTGATTGTTTACACCCGTTGCCAGAAAGGGGAAGACCTGGGCAGGTTGTTGGATGTTGCCAACATCAGCGTTGTTTCTCGTGGCGACAATCTGCAACTGGTGGGTGAATTCTTTAACCGTGTATTCAATGGTGAGCGCGTATTAAGCCCATTGATTGGTTCCTATCTGGCCCGTGCCGATTCCGATGATGTTTCCAGCCTGCATAGTCTGACACGTTGTGAAAATGATGTGTTGACCTTCTTGTTCAATGGGATGAGCCTGCGCGAAATTGCTGAGTTGCAGCACCGCAGTATTAAAACTATCAGCGCACATAAATGTAATGCCATGCGGAAGTTGCAGGTCAAGAATGACAGTGAGCTGTTTTCGCTCAGGAAAAATATCACCCAGCAGTTTGCGTGTGATTGATGGTCTTGCGAATAGGGGAATGTACCCCTATTCGCTCATCAGATAGGCGTCGTCACTATAAATGCTGGCGGGCGATTAGCCTTCTTTCTCATGGATGGGAATTCTCATGACTCTACGCAGTCCACCGATCTCACGTGTCGCACTGCTAATCCCTTGCCACGTGACGGCGAGCGGTATTGAACACCACTTGAAAGAACAACATGACATCTGGCAGTGTTGGCGGATGCACTCCTTGACTGAAGCCCGATTACGGTTGGTCACCTCCAATATTGAACTGCTGGTTATGGCCTTTAGCCGACAGCGGGCAGATTGGCTAGAGCAGTTGCAGTTTATCCGGACATTACGTCAGACCAGACCAAACATGCAAATTGTCGTAATAGTGGATGTCTATATTCCCTACTTCCTGCGGTGCTTATCTGAACTGAATGTGAGCGGGATCTTAAGTCAGCATGATTCTTTGATGGAAATTGAGCAGGCTTTTGCGCAAATAGGGCGTGAAACCTTTTACTGCAGTGTCAGAATAAAAAATGTATTGTCGGATAACTTGAGCAAAGTTTCAGATGAGGTAACATTGCGTCTGATGGAACTGAGAGTATTACAGCACTTGCTGGAGGGTGACTCGGTAAAGCGCACCGCAAAATTGTTGCTTCGCAGCGAAAAAACGGTAATGGCGATCAAGGGTAAAGCCATGCACAAGCTGGGTATCACTCACTGCGCCGATCTGGTAGCAATGAAAGAGATGCTGGAATATTTGTATCTGGAGTTGACCCTTGATGACGACTCAGAACACTCGGTTGACAGTCTCTCGAGCCGTATTCGCGGCAATAGCAGAGAAATAAAAGCATTACCGACATGGTTACCACCGGTGGAGGTGCTCCATTCCAGGGTGGTGATGGCAGGTCATTACCCAGCAAGGAAGGAATAGAATTTGGAACAACTTCAGAAAACCAACGGATGCAGCAGGCGGCTGTTGGTTGGATTTATCGTCAGTAGCGGTTTGTTATTGGGCGGTTGCGCAAGCAAAAGTAGCCCCCCTTCATCCAAGGTGCAACCGATCGTCTCTTCTCCCGCCGTAGTCGAACCGCCGCCTCAACCGGTGATTGAAAAGTCAGAGGTGAAACAAAATCGTCTCGGGCTATGTCAAAGTGAACTTGCTTCCCTGAAAATGGTAAACCCAAAAGCCTATGCTGCCAGAAAAGCCTATTTCGATAGTCTGGTAAGAAATGCTTCGGTTTATAGTGCCGTTCGCGGTGATATCAACACGTCGACCAAAGATACGTTGGATGCCTTGTATAAATATAAAACCAATCAGGTGTGTGCTGAAATTGAGCGCGATGTGTTGAATGCACTGATTCGTAAAGGGGAGAGCCTGAAGTGAAACAGAGTCTAAAGTATGGCTTTTTTTTTACGCTGACACTGCCTTTGAGCTGTGCTTTTGGTGCAACAGATAGACTGCAAGATGATATGAGCACAACGCTCGAGTCATTGAATGCGATCACCAGTAAAGTGGACGATGCACCGGCGCTGCTGTTGCTGACCCCATCTCAACTAGAGGCAATTACTCCTCCCCCTCGTGAAAAGAGAAGCAGCACTAAACCTGCCAAGAGTGCACAGAGCAAACGGCCAAGTGAATCCCAGTCAGCCCCAGTAGCAGAATTAAAAACGCTGCAAGCCAAAATCAATCAGTTGAATGCGACTGTGAGCCAGCAGGATCAGGAATTGAAGCAGTTGCGTCAATCCGCTCAACAGGATGCGGATGCGCGTGCTGAAATTGCCCAGTTGAAACAAAATCTTCAAGAGAACCTGCGAACAACAGAGCAAATGCAGCAGGATTTAGCGGCAGCCACGACGGCGAAGTCTGAGAATAAGCAGGATACCAGCCGTCTGCAGCAAGCTTTGGATAAAAGTCAGCAGCAAAGTTCATTATTGCAGAAACAGTTGGATGCATTGGCACTATCGCAGAATGATAAAAACAAAGAGAACCAGGCGCTTCAGACACAGCTGAACGAAAGTCGTAAGCAAAATGAAGAGGTACAAAAAACGTTGGCCGTATTAACGGCAAAAGCCAGTGAAAAAGAACAGAAGGCGTCAGCACTGCAAAAGCAACTGGATGCGATGACCGTGGCACAAACGGGTAAGAGCAGCGAGCAGGATGCCCTGAAAGCGCAATTAACGCAGAGTAAGAAACAGAGTGAGGCGGCACAGCAGCAGTTAGCAATGTTGACGAGTAAAGCCGCTGACGGCGCGCAGCAAATGGCGGCTCTGAAAAAACAGCTAGAGACATTGGCGGCGTCAGAAGGTGAAAAAGCCAAAAGCAATCAGACATTGCAAGTAGCTTTAGATGAGAGCCGCAAGCAGAGTGAAGATTTGCAGAGCCAGCTTATTGCATTGCGGGACAGCGCGAGCGAGAAAATGCGGGAAAGCAGCGCATTGGAACAGCAACTGACTGAACTACAGAAATCTCAGAACGACGCCGTTGTGGAGCCGAAAACCGAGAGCGAAATTCGCGATTATGCGATCGGCAGCTCGTTGGCCGATGACATGCTGGCATTGCTGAAAGAGAGAACGGCACAGGGGATCAAGATCGATAATCGCCTGGCGTTGGCAGGCGTGCAGGACGCGTTTGCTGGCAAGGTAAAACTGCCGCAGGAGCAGATAGATAAAGCGCTACAGGCCACTGAGGCCGCTCTGAGTGCCAATGAAACACAGCGTACGCGGGAAACCGAAGCGGCGGGCTCGCGCTACATCGCGCAGTTCAAAAAGCAAAAGCAGGTGAAGAAAGACGCCTCTGGCTATTTCTTCCGTATTGACAATGCGGGTAAAGGCAAGATTGACGATACCAGCATTGTGTCTGTGGTGGTGAAAGAAAGCCTGACGAATGGCAAAGTGATCAAGGACATGGAGGCTGCGGGTACGTCGATCCGGCAGCCATTGAGTAGCTATCCGCCTATGTTCAGATCCGCGCTGTCGCAGTTGCAGAATCACGGCAGCATGACGATGGTAGTACCGCCAGCCTTGGCTTACGGCGATAAAGGCCTACCACCTGACATCCCGCCGGGTTCTACGATGGTATATAATGTAAAGATATTAGACGTAGTGGCTCCTGCCGATACTGTTACTCCTGTAAGATAGTAGGTGGTTTTTAAGACGTTGAGCGTTGGGGTAATTAAGAATAGCTCGAATGTTTGGGTTAAATATTTATTATTCTGAAGCGCTCAACGTTACTTGCAGTATAAATAACAGTGTTTTGAATGTTTTTGTGCCCTAAGTAATCTTGAATTAGCCGTGTATCAACACCTTTATCGGCGAGTGCATAACCACAGGAATGACGTAACATGTGGGGATGCACTTGTACGCTGATACCGGCTAATTCGCCATACGCTTTTATTAAACGATAAAGTTGCTGCCGTGAAATTTGCCCGCCATGGCGTGACAGGAATAACCACTGGCTGTCGGATTCCAGATAGCGTGGGCGTTGTGCCAGCCATTTGTTCAGCGCCAAACGCTCGCGAATTTGAATCGGATGTTGAACAGAAAAACCATTTTTTAAACGAGAAACGTGTAAACGGTTAGTGGTTAGATCAATATCCTCCAAGCGTAACCCTCTGAGTTCGCTGACGCGTAACCCATGAATAAAGCACATCAACAGCATGCAGCGATCTCGCCAACCATTGGTTCCATCCGGTATGGCAGAGATCATTCTCTCAATTTCAATGTGACTGAGATATTTGCGTTTTTTCATTTTCTTCTTCCTGCGTTACAAAAAGCAAATATTACTGTGGCGTGGTTATTTAAACATCGAATACCCATTTTCAGCAATTAAAATAACAATGACTTCATCTAAGAACTTTCCGTTAAAATTTGCTTAGGAGTAGGGTTGAAGAGGCATTACGCATTGTTAATGTGAAAAAAAATAGCGTATCTGTTCATAAAACAATCATTTGTTTATGGGTGATATCGCATCATAGGGGATGAATGCATTCTTTTTTAAGGGGGGGTAAGCTTTTTCTTAGTGCTACGTAATGTGTACATTTATCACGATGATTGAAATATTTAATTTTAATCGGAGTATTTATTTCAAGATGACGATTACTTACGACAGGCAATGTAATTTTCTATAATCCATTTTTTACCTGCTTCTGATACAGTTTCAGCCGTGGTGACTTTGTGTAAACGTAGCCGCAACCGCTGCTTATTTTCGACGATGTTTCGCTCTAAAAGCCTGTTCTTTGCGCGGTCAGATTTGAACCACTCGCTTCTTATGCTTTGATGGCGTGTAAGCAAAATGATAATCATTATTGATATCATGCTGTCGCTGATTACAATGCCAGCCATTGCACGGTGTCGATATAGCGTTTCTCATAGAGTTGTTACGGGGGGGCTTTCAGCCGTATCGTTGGCCATTTCTGGCAGTAATGACGCATTATCGCCTTTATTAATGTGCAATTGATGGGGCCGCAGAGAGGCGCACCGTATGCCGAACGGGTGGAAACCTGGCTCTACCGACTGAAGATGAAAAGTAAACTGGAATTTGATGGCGATCGGGTGATGAACCCATAGCTTTCACAAGGCAGCGTAAGCGTCTGGCGCTGCTGCTGGATGAATGGGCTGCGGATCCTGATCCCCAATTCCGGCGTACATTCTACCGTAAGTGACTTACTCATTTGCGCGATATGGGTAAAACCGTTTTTGCGATCGGTCATGACGACCATTATTTTGAACAGGCCGACCGCCTACTGCAAATGTGCAATGGGCATCTGATCGAACTGACGAGGGAGGGGCGCCAGCAAGTCAGTATGAATTCCGTGGCTCAGGTTGGTTGATGATTCACCAGGCACGCGATCGCTGAAGCTTGTAAGGTGATGTTTTAATCACTTGCGATGGGCATTCATTATCTCTTCGTGAGTGACTCCCAAACTATCCTGTCTCTGGCATAAGGTTTCATATATTAATGCTTAATGATCCCCTCATTTTTAGAGACTCAAATAATTCCAAGTGTGCGGGTATATAACCGATGCTGCCTCAGGTAATAAGTAAACCTCTCCATCAACAACGTCGCGTAGGCTTCTTTCATTTTGGG
>JBAQHZ010000107.1:0-7406 GCA_049288585.1 Chania sp. | reverse complement strand
AATACCAAGGCAGAAAAACTTTTATAATGAAGCATATACGAAATTTCTCCATTATTGCCCATATTGACCACGGTAAGTCGACGCTGTCAGACCGTATTATTCAAATCTGCGGTGGCTTGGCCGAGCGTGAAATGGCCGCGCAGGTTCTGGATTCAATGGATCTGGAGCGTGAGCGTGGTATTACCATCAAGGCACAGAGCGTGACGCTCGATTATAAAGCCCCTGATGGCCAAATTTATCAGCTTAACTTTATCGATACCCCAGGGCACGTTGACTTCTCTTATGAAGTTTCCCGTTCGCTGGCCGCCTGCGAAGGCGCACTGCTGGTGGTGGATGCTGGGCAGGGCGTAGAAGCCCAGACACTGGCCAACTGCTATACCGCACTGGATATGAATCTGGAAGTGGTGCCGGTATTGAACAAGATCGATTTGCCAGCCGCCGATCCAGATCGCGCAGCGCAGGAAATCGAAGATATCGTAGGCATTGATGCCACCGACGCCGTGCGCTGTTCGGCGAAGACCGGCGTAGGTGTACCCGAAGTTCTAGAGCGCTTGGTGCGCGATATCCCACCGCCAGAAGGCGATCCTGAAGCACCGCTACAGGCGCTGATCATTGACTCCTGGTTTGATAACTACCTGGGGGTGGTTTCCCTGATCCGCGTCAAGAACGGTACGCTGCGTAAGGGCGACAAGATCAAGGTAATGAGTACCGGTCAAACCTATAACGCCGATCGTCTGGGGATTTTCACCCCGAAACGTGTCGATCGCGATGTGCTGAACTGCGGCGAAGTTGGCTGGCTGGTTTGCGCCATCAAAGACATTCTTGGCGCACCGGTAGGGGATACCCTGACCTTGGCGCGTCAACCGGCAGAAAAAATGCTGCCAGGTTTCAAGAAAGTGAAGCCACAGGTTTACGCTGGCCTGTTCCCGATCAGTTCCGACGATTATGAAGCCTTCCGTGATGCGCTGGGTAAATTGAGCCTGAACGATGCCTCGCTGTTCTATGAGCCAGAAAGCTCGACGGCATTGGGCTTTGGTTTCCGCTGTGGCTTCCTGGGCTTACTGCACATGGAGATCATTCAGGAGCGTCTGGAGCGTGAATACGATCTGGAGCTGATCACTACCGCACCGACGGTGGTGTATGAAGTGGAAACCACCAGTAAAGAAACCATTTACGTTGATAGCCCTTCCAAGCTGCCGCCGCTGAACAATATTGCCGAGCTGCGTGAGCCGATCGCGGAATGTCATATGCTGATGCCGCAGGAATATCTCGGCAATGTGATTACGCTGTGCATCGAGAAACGCGGTATGCAGACCAACATGGTTTACCACGGTAACCAAGTGGCGCTGACCTACGAAATTCCGATGGCAGAAGTGGTGCTCGACTTCTTTGATCGCTTGAAGTCGACTTCGCGCGGTTACGCGTCGCTCGATTATAACTTCAAACGTTTCCAGACTTCTGACATGGTGCGTGTCGATGTGCTGATCAACAACGAGCGTGTGGATGCGCTGGCGTTGATCACTCACCGTGACAACTCTCAGTATCGCGGTCGTGAACTGGTAGAGAAAATGAAAGAGCTGATCCCTCGCCAGCAATTCGACATTGCAATTCAGGCGGCGATTGGCACTCACATTATTGCGCGTGCCACAGTGAAGCAGCTGCGTAAAAACGTCCTGGCGAAATGCTACGGCGGTGACGTGAGCCGTAAGAAGAAGCTGTTGCAGAAACAGAAAGACGGTAAGAAACGCATGAAGCAGGTGGGTAACGTAGAGTTGCCACAGGAAGCCTTCCTGGCCATTCTGCACGTAGGCAAAGACAGCAAGTAAGAGCGAAAGCTCGTTTAACGAGGAAGTTTGCATGGCGAATATGTTTGCCCTGATCTTGGCAATTGCAACGCTGGTGACTGGGATCATCTGGTGCTTTGAGCGCTTTAAATGGGCCCCTGCACGTCGGGCGAAAGTTGCAGCGTTCAATGCACAAGCCACGGGTGACGTTGACGAAAACGTGCTGGCGAAAGTGGCGAAGCAACCGAGTTGGGTTGAAACGGGGGCCTCAGTCTTCCCGGTATTGTTACTGGTGTTTGTGGTGCGTTCGTTTATTTATGAACCTTTCCAGATCCCTTCCGGTTCAATGATGCCGACACTGCTGATTGGTGATTTTATTCTGGTGGAAAAGTTTGCCTACGGTATTAAAGATCCGATCACTCTGACGACGTTAATTCCTACTGGCCAGCCAAAACGTGGTGATATTGCGGTATTTAAATATCCGCGTGACCCGAAACTGGACTATATCAAGCGCGTTGTTGGTTTGCCGGGCGACCGCGTGAGCTATGATCCAGTGGATAAGCGCGTCACGGTGCAACCGTCCTGTAATAACGGCCAGTCGTCTTGCGATAGCGCATTGGCGGTGACCTACAGCGATGTACAGCAAAGCGATTTTGTGCAGATGTTCAGCCGCAGTGGCATGGGTGAAGCCAGCAGTGGTTTCTTCCAGATCCCATTGACCGACAATGTGCCACCGGGCGGTATTCGCCTGAGTGAGCGCAGAGAAAGCTTGGGTGATGTGACTCATCGTATTCTGACCGTGCCCGGTGCGCAGGATCAGATCGGTGGTTATTATCAGCAACCAGGCCAGCAATTAGCTGAGTGGGTGGTTCCTTCCGGCCATTATTTCATGATGGGTGATAACCGTGATAATAGCGCAGACAGCCGTTATTGGGGTTTTGTGCCTGAGCGAAATCTGGTGGGTAAAGCGACGACTATCTGGATGAGTTTTGAAAAACAAGAAGGTGAATGGCCAACCGGCGTAAGATTGAGCCGTATTGGTGGAATTCATTAATAAGCGTTTTTACCCTTGGTCTTTTTAACCGTCGCCAAACCGGCTGCGGTTAAAAAGACCAAGGGTATATATAAACGCAGCATTATATTTCCACTCGTTGTAGAATACCTTCTCGAGCGATAAAAAGTTGGCCCCTTTCGGAGCCACTGCAAACGAAACAGCTTTGGATTGGTTTTTGGCGAAGCAGGCCTGTTCCGTATGCTGCAAGTTTTTGACGCATTCTTGATCTATTGGTAACTCATGAATCCCATCGTAATAAACAGGCTACAGCGGAAGCTGGGCTATACTTTTCAACAGCAGGAGCTTTTACTGCAAGCGTTAACTCACCGTAGCGCCAGCAGTAAACATAATGAGCGTCTTGAGTTTCTGGGTGACTCTATTCTGAGTTTTGTCATTGCCAATGCGCTCTATCACCGTTTTCCTCGCGTAGACGAAGGCGACATGAGCCGCATGCGTGCCACGCTGGTGCGGGGTAATACGCTGGCGGAGATGGCACGCGAATTCGATCTGGGTGAGTGCCTGCGCCTTGGGCCGGGAGAGTTGAAAAGTGGTGGATTCCGCCGCGAATCGATCCTGGCGGATACGGTAGAGGCATTAATTGGCGGCGTGTTCCTGGATAGCGATATTCAAACCGTCGAACGCCTGATTTTGGACTGGTATCGTAGCCGGTTGGACGAAATCAGCCCCGGTGATAAGCAGAAAGACCCGAAAACCCGTTTGCAGGAGTTTTTACAAGGTCGCCATCTGCCGTTGCCTTCTTATCTGGTGGTGCAGGTTCGCGGTGAAGCGCACGATCAGGAGTTTACCATCCACTGCCAAGTGAGCGGTTTGAGCGAGCCTGTGATGGGCACCGGCTCAAGCCGACGTAAAGCTGAGCAGGCGGCAGCGGAACAAGCGATGAAAAAGCTGGAGCTTGAATGAGTGAAGAAAAACAATACTGCGGTTTTATCGCGATCGTTGGCCGTCCTAACGTGGGCAAATCCACGTTATTGAACCAACTGTTGGGGCAAAAAGTCTCCATCACCTCGCGTAAACCACAGACCACCCGTCACCGTATTATGGGGATCCACACCGAAGGGTCTTATCAGGCTATCTACGTGGATACTCCAGGGCTGCACATCGAAGAAAAACGTGCCATCAACCGTTTGATGAACCGTGCGGCCAGCAGTTCGATCGGCGACGTAGAGTTGGTGATCTTCGTGGTTGAAGGCACCCATTGGACCGCCGATGATGAAATGGTGGTGAATAAACTGCGCAGCCTGAAATGCCCGGTATTGCTGGCGATCAACAAGGTCGACAACGTGACCGACAAATCCAAGCTGTTGCCGCACATCTCGTTTCTCAGCCAGCAGATGAATTTCCTTGATGTGGTGCCAATCTCCGCTGAAAAGGGCATGAACGTGGATACTATTGCCAGTATCGCGCGTAAGCTGCTGCCGGAAGCGGAACACCATTTCCCTGAAGACTATATTACCGATCGTTCCCAGCGCTTTATGGCGTCGGAAATCATCCGTGAAAAGCTGATGCGTTTCCTTGGTGAGGAACTGCCTTATTCGGTGACGGTGGAAATCGAACAGTTTGTGCCGAACGAACGTGGTGGTTACAACATTCACGGCCTGATTCTGGTGGAACGTGAAGGCCAGAAGAAAATGGTGATCGGCAATAAAGGTTCAAAGATCAAAACCATCGGCATTGAAGCCCGCCAGGATATGGAACAGATGTTTGAAGCCAAAGTGCATCTGGAACTGTGGGTGAAAGTGAAATCTGGCTGGGCAGACGACGAACGTGCGTTGCGTAGCCTGGGCTATGTTGACGACTTGAAGTAACACATCTGATGGATGGCTGGGAGCGCGCCTTCGTCCTGCATGGGCGGCCGTACAGTGAAACCAGCCTGATGCTGGATATGTTCACGGAAAGTCATGGGCGGGTGCGCTTGCTGGCAAAAGGCGCGCGCAGCCGCCGTTCCAACCTGAAAGGGTGTTTGCAACCTTTCACCCCTCTGCTGGTACGCTGGGGCGGACGTGGCGAAGTTAAAACGCTGCGTAGCGCCGAAGCGGTTTCTCTCGGTTTACCCCTCAGTGGCATGATGCTTTACAGCGGCCTGTACGTGAACGAATTACTGTCGCGCGTGCTAGAGCAGGAAGGCAATTACTCGGTGTTGTTCTTCGACTATCTGCAGTGCCTGCAAGCACTCGCGGCGGAAGATAGTTCGCCGGAACATGCGCTGCGCCAATTCGAATTAGCCCTATTAGGCCACCTCGGCTACGGTCTGGATTTTCTACACTGTGCTGGCAGCGGCGAGCCGGTGGACGATGGCATGACCTACCGCTACCGCGAGGAAAAAGGCTTTATCGCCAGCCTGGTGGTAGATCACTACAGTTTTACCGGCCGTGAACTGCGCGCCTTGGCTGAACGGCAATTCCCCGATGCACTCACCCTGCGAGCGGCCAAACGCTTTACCCGTATGGCGCTGAAACCCTACCTTGGCGGAAAACCGCTGAAGAGCCGCGAACTGTTCCGCCAGTTTGTGCGCAAACAACCCGATACTCCCGTCGACGAAGCCTGATTTCTTTCTGCTTTTGCCGTTTTCCGCAGGCGTGTAAACTGCTGCTACTGAAAATCGTTATTTAGAGGATTGTCATGGCTGATTTGCTGCTGGGCGTTAATATCGATCATATCGCCACGTTACGTAATGCGCGCGGAACTCACTATCCGGATCCGGTTCAGGCGGCGTTTATTGCTGAGCAGGCCGGTGCCGATGGCATTACCGTTCACCTGCGGGAAGATCGCCGCCATATCACCGATCGTGATGTGCGTATTCTGCGCCAGACGATTCAGACGCGCATGAACCTGGAAATGGCGGTCACCGACGAAATGTTGGACATCGCCATTGAGCTGAAGCCGCATTTTTGCTGCTTGGTGCCGGAAAAACGCCAGGAAGTGACCACCGAAGGTGGGTTGGACGTGGCCGGGCAACTGGACAAAATGACCGTGGCGGTTGAGCGCTTGGCTCAGGCCGGGATCCTGGTTTCACTGTTTATTGATGCCGATCGCCGCCAGATCGACGCCGCCGTCGCGGTTGGTGCTCCTTATATTGAGATCCACACCGGTGCCTATGCTGAGGCCGAAGGTGAGTTGGCCGTTCAGGCTGAGCTGAAACGCATTGCCTCGGCGGCAACCTACGCCGCAGGTAAAGGGCTGAAGGTGAATGCCGGTCATGGTCTGACTTACCACAACGTCCAACCGATTGCAGCGATGCCGGAAATGCACGAACTGAATATCGGTCATGCGATTATCGGCCAGGCGGTGATGAGCGGTTTACCGGCGGCGGTTGCGGATATGAAACTGCTGATGCGCGAAGCACGCCGCTGATGGCGATCCTTGGCTTAGGTACCGACATCGTCGAGATAGCGCGCATCGAAGCGGTGGTGGAACGCAGCGGCGATCGTTTGGCGCGGCGGGTGTTGAGCCAGGCCGAATGGGAAGCCTATCAGCAGCATCAACAGCCGATACGTTTTCTGGCCAAACGCTTTGCGGTGAAAGAAGCCGCCGCTAAAGCCTTTGGCACCGGGATCCGCAACGGCTTGGCTTTCAATCAGTTTGAAGTGTTTAACGATGGTCTGGGCAAGCCCAATATCCGCCTGCACCAAGCTGCCGCTGAACTGGCGCAGAAAATGGGGGTGGTTTCGATCCACGTTTCTCTGGCTGACGAACGCCGCTATGCCTGCGCCACCGTGATTATCGAAGGGTGATGGACTTCAGCTAACGCAAGGGCTCAGCATTTTGGGCCCGATATTCCGCTACTGCACTTCTGCTCACAGCCGATCGGCGTGATGCAGCACCACAAATCTTTCCCACAGTTGTTCCTGCGCTTCGACGTGCTGCGGATCGGTAATGATGGTGTTATCGATTGGGCAAACCTGCTGGCAGGTTGGTATATCATAGTGGCCAACGCATTCGGTGCAGCGATTGGCGTCGATCTGGTAAATGTCATCCCCCATTGAAATGGCCTGATTTGGGCATTCCGGTTCGCACATATCGCAATTGATACAGCGTTTGGTAATCAATAGGGCCATTGCAGTCATTTACCTTTCTATCTTGTCATTTCAACGCCGCGCACTTTACCACAGAACCTGGTACATAAGCATCGGTGTTGCGGTGGTAAAACTCTCCCTTTGGGCAGAATCGATATGCCCGCACCTCTTTGGACATGCGTCTAACCCCCTATCAGTTGCATTTCTCTACTTATTTTTTAGTTAATTTCGGATATTATTTAAACTTTCTTAATTCATTGGCGCTGTGAGAATTATGCTGGGCGTTAATTAAAGCAGGCGTTATTCCTATTTTCTTATTTATTAATAAGAAAACTACTAATTAAAAATCAAGCTACGTGATTTTGGCGTTTTATTGTTTGTTTTTTTGGACTTTAAACCTGTGGTAATATCAAGCTTTTCCGATACTTATGTTGTTGTAACTGGGGCAGTATCAATAGTGACGCAAGGTAATTACTAAAATAAAAGGAGTTTTAATATGGTATCTCGTAGACGATTTCTTATGGGCTGTGGTGC
>JBAQHZ010000106.1:0-2658 GCA_049288585.1 Chania sp. | reverse complement strand
ACCGGAGACCGCGTACCGCCGATGCGCAGAAGAATAAACGTGGTGCAACGTCGGTAGATTTTCCGGTACAAAATGCGTGGTAACACATTCAGGAGGACTTCCTGTGAACAAATCAATGTTAGCCGGTGTTGGGATTGGGATTGCCGCCGCTTTGGGGATTGCTGCCGTAGCCAGTCTGGACGTGTTTTCTGCCGGTCCGCAATATGCGCAGGTTCTCACCGCAACGCCAATCAAAGAAACGATTAAAACTCCACGTCAGGAATGCCGTAACGTTACGGTTACCCACCGAGCGCCGGTGCAGGATGAGAATCGCATTGCCGGTTCGGTGCTGGGAGCCGTCGCTGGTGGCGTGATTGGTCATCAGATCGGCGGTGGTAGAGGCCGCGATGTGGCGACCGTGGTGGGTGCACTAGGGGGAGGCTATGCTGGCAATCAGGTTCAGGGCCGCCTACAGAATAATGACACCACCACCAGTACACAGCAGCGTTGCAAAACGGTTTACGATAAATCGCAGAAAATGCTGGGTTATGACGTCACCTACCAGATAGGCAACCAGCAGGGCAAAATCCGTATGGATCACGATCCTGGCACCCAGATCCCGCTGGATAGAAACGGCCAACTGGTGCTGAACAAGGTCTGAGCTAAACGGTAAAAAATTAACCCTGTGCCTGCCTGAGCAATTCCCTCTCCTTTGTGGAGAGGGTCAGGCCAAGGGGAATATCACCGCACGACAAACACCTCAACCCGGCAGCAAACGCACCCATCGTGACACTACAAACATGTCCCTTTCAAGTAATTGCACAGGAAGGGTTCACGCCACTCTTTTATCAATCTTTTTTCTAGCCCACCGCCGGTTTTACGGATTAATGGTTAATAAAATTAATCACTGAAAGCTGTTTTTTTCTGAGTTGTGACAGGGGTGGCATAAAACCATCCTATTTACTAGTACATATATCGACGTTTATTAAAACGGCGCGGAAGCACAAGTGAATGAATTTAAATTAAATTAAGGCTGATATCGCCAACATTGGCAGGCCTTGTTGTGGTTCAAACACAACGCGTATCCACCCTTCTTTAATTTCAGGACAAAAAGATACCATGTCGAAAATCTCCAGTTCTCATAATCGTTTGCTTTCCTTAGATGTTCTACGAGGTATGACAATTGCAGGAATGATACTGGTCAATAACCCGGGTTCTTGGAGCTATGTTTATGCTCCTCTCGGCCATGCCTCTTGGAATGGGCTGACGCCAACCGATCTGGTTTTCCCATTCTTCATGTTCATTATGGGCATCTCCACGTATATTTCTCTCCAGAAAAGCCAGTTCTCCGCCAGTTCAGCGAACATAACCAAAATTCTGACCCGTACCTTGGTTATCTTTATGATTGGGTTACTGATTGCCTGGTTTGCCCTTTTTCTCAGAACCTCCTACAAGCTTACCGCAGAGGGAGTTGAATTCTGGCAGCGACTTGGGCCTTCACTGTGGAATTTTGAGCATATTCGTATTTTAGGGGTGATGCAGCGCTTGGCTATTTGTTATGCAGCCACCGCAATCATTGCCCTTTTCGTCAACCATAAATACATCCCGCATATCATCGTCACGCTCCTGTTGGGATATTTTGCAATTTTGCTTGCAGGCAATGGGTTTGAGCAAAGTGAGCAGAATATTATTTCGCGACTCGACCAGGCGGTTCTCGGCGTCAACCACATGTATAAAGATGCTGGACTGGCGATTGACCCTGAAGGTTTACTGAGCACGCTCCCGGCGATCGCCCATGTCCTGTTAGGTTTTTATTGCGGCAAAATACTTTCACGCACCAAGGATATACAGCAGAAAGTACAAACGTTATTTATCATAGGCACCAGCCTGACCTTCATCGGCTTTTTACTCAGCTATGGTTGCCCGATCAATAAAAAGATCTGGTCGCCCACTTTTGTACTGGTGACTTGTGGCTTAGCCGCATCTTTCCTCGCATTACTCATGTGGATTATTGATATACAGGGCAAGGTAACCTGGAGTCGCCCCTTTGAAGCGTTCGGTATTAACCCACTGTTTATCTACGTCAACGCGGCTTTTCTTTCTTTGCTGCTAAACACTATCCCGTTTGGCAGTTACGATGCGTTGGTCACGATTCACCAGTTAGTCTACGAAGGATTGTTAAGACCCGTATTAGGTGACTACCCGAGTTCGCTGGTTTACGCTTTGCTGTTCCTTAGCGTCAACTGGTCTATCAGTTCAATGCTATATCGCCGGCAAATCTATATCAAAATCTGACCAGTGCGATGCCCCTGAGCCTGGTAGGCTCCACCGCTGCCAGACTCAGGGATTTCAACGGACTGTGCGCAAAACTGCATAATCATGCGCAATGGCTAAAAGAGTCGCCCCCTGTGGGAGAGGGAACTGGTTAGCCTTAACTGACAAGCATTATGAACTCATCCCATGCGTTCAACGGTACGCTAACCTGCAAAGCTTCCACCTGTAGCACCATGAGTGCCCGGTCATTTAGCGCCCATTTTGTAACTGTGTTAACAACGCTTTGGTTAGAGCATGGTCAGAGAATGGGTTTTGACCGGTGATCAACTCACGATCAACAACGACATTCGGTGACCAGGCCTTTGCCTGCGTCAACTCGCCGCCAGCAGTTGCCATGGCTTTGGC
>JBAQHZ010000105.1:0-5323 GCA_049288585.1 Chania sp. | reverse complement strand
CCACACAGCAGTTCCAGCTCCAGCAGGTTTGGTGCCACCATGTCGCTACACGAAAGCGCCTGTTGACAAAAAAACTCGGCAACGCCCGGTGCCACAATGCAACCTTTTTCCGGGTGCCCCATGACCGGATCGCAAAAATACCAAGCATTGGGATTGGCCTGCTTCACCTGCCGCACAATCTCCAGAATGTGGCCGCCCTGCTCCGGCGAACCAATATAGCCACTCAGCACCGCATCACACTCTTTCAGCTTATCGATAGCGGTGATGCCCTGCACAATTTCGGTCAGATGACTGGCTGGCATCACGCAACCGGTCCACTGGCCGTATTGCGTGTGATTGGAAAATTGCACGGTGTTCAACGGCCAGACGTTGACCCCCATCCGGCGCATAGGAAACTCTGCTGCACTGTTACCTGCGTGCCCAAACACCACATGCGATTGTATAGAAAGAATATTTTTCATCAAAACGACCTGACCCTAGACACCACCACAGGAGCAACTGCCCCTGAACCCGTCAAAATAAAGGGGCCTTGAAGGCCCCTTGGTACTTATAGCGAATTACTTCCAATCAACCAGGCAGTAATGTTTTTTACCGCGACGCAGCAGCGTGTAACGGCCAAACAGGCGATCGCCTTCGGTGAACTGGTATTCTGGATTTGATTGTTTTTCACCGTTGATGGTCACCGCGTTGGAGCCGATCATGGTGCGAGCCTGCCCGCGCGATGGCACCAACTCTGCATTCACCAGTGCCTGCTGCAGATCGGCATCGCTTTCCAGCTTGATGGACGGCATGCCGTCTTGTGCCAATTGCGCAAAGTCTGCTTCGGTCATTTCGTGCAGCGCACCGGAGAACAGGCTCTGGGTAATGCGCTTCGCCGCCGCCAGCCCTTCAGCACCGTGTACCATACCGGTCACTTCTTCCGCCAGCACGTACTGAGCACGCGGTGCTTTACCGCTGTTCTTGTCTTCTTCTTCCAGCGCGTTGATCTCTTCCAGGCTCAGGAAGGTGAAGAATTTCAGGAAGCGATAAACGTCGGCATCCGCAGTGTTGATCCAGAACTGGTAGAACTTGTACGGGCTGGTTTTTTCTGGTGCCAGCCAGACTGCGCCACCTTCGGTTTTACCGAATTTGGTGCCATCTGATTTGGTGATCAGAGGAACGGTCAGGCCAAATACCTGTTTCTGATGCATGCGGCGGGTGAGATCGATACCCGAGGTGATGTTGCCCCACTGGTCAGAACCACCGATCTGCAACTCAACCTGATGGAGGTTGTACAATTCGGCAAAGTCAAAACCCTGCAACAGGTTATAAGAGAACTCGGTGAAGGAGATACCCGAATCATCGCGGTTCAACCGCTGTTTCACCGCTTCCTTGTTGATCATCTGGTTAACCGAGAAATGTTTACCGATATCACGCAGGAAGCTCAGCACGTTCATGCCGCCGAACCAGTCATAGTTATTTGCCGCGATCGCGCTGTTGCTGCCGCAATCAAAATCGAGGAAAGGGGAAACCTGTTTACGGATTTTCTCGACCCATTCGTTGACCGTTTCCGTGGTGTTCAGCTTACGCTCAGCGGCTTTAAAGCTTGGATCGCCGATCATCCCGGTCGCGCCGCCGACCAACGCTACCGGCTTGTGCCCGGCCAGTTGGAAACGCTTCAGGCACAGCAGAGGCACCAGATGGCCCAAATGCAAGCTATCAGCGGTCGGATCGAAGCCGCAATACAGGGCAATTGGCCCTTGCGCCAGCCGCTCTGCTAACGCTTCCTCGTCCGTCACCTGAGCTATCAGGCCCCGCTCTTGCAGTTGTTGAATCAGGTTGATGCTAGCCATCAATTTCTCCATGTATAAACGAATGCACCTTTGCCGGTACACAGCCTTCGCCCATTGGCGAAAATAGTAAAATTCGGGGTAGCGCATAGAATAAAGCGCCAGCGGCATCAGTGCCAGCGCTTAAGGGGGATTTTCCGTCTGTCAGGGTGCCAGTCGGTCAATTTTCCAGTCATTTCCTTCCCGCTGATAGATAAAGCGGTCATGGAGACGGTGTTCGCCACCCTGCCAGAATTCGACAGAATCAAATTTGACCCGAAAACCGCCCCAAAAACTGGGCAGCGGCACTTCACCCTGCTGGAATTTTTGCTTCAGTTCGAGGAACTTGCTTTCCAGTACGCCACGCGCGGAGATGCGTGATGACTGCTGTGACACCCAGGCGCCAATCTGGCTATCTTTGGGGCGACTGCTGAAATATTTCATCACCTCCAGCGTCGATAATCGCTCGGCCTGGCCGAGGAAGGTCACTTGCCGATCGAGCATATGCCACGGGAACAGCAGGCTGATGCGCGGGTTTATCGCCAGTTGCTGTGCCTTGCGGCTCCCGAGGTTGGTATAGAACACCAAGCCTTTATCGTCGACATGTTTGAGTAGCACGATGCGCTGAAAAGGCTGGCCCTGTTCATCCACCGTGGCAACACACATGGCGGTAGGATCGGCCAGGCGCGCCTCACAGGCCTGTTTCAGCCAGCGTTCGAACAGTTCTAGAGGATTAGCCGTCAGCTCGCTACGGCGCAAACCGCCACGCGTGTATTCGCGGCGCAGGTCCGCAACATCAAACTCATTATTATCAGTCATCTAGGATTTCAACCCACCGGTGAATTCGTCGTTACATTCTGCGCCTGCAACACCAGAATCACAATCAATCTGACGCGAGCGTGCAGTCACTCATGATCACTTTACCATTGCGTTCGACCACGGCATTGTGCCCTTTCGACCAGAAAGTGTATTTGCCGTCGCTGTATTGGGATCCAGACACCAGCTTCAATTTCAGTTGCTCGCCATCCAACAGAAAGCTTGCGGTGTTCTCTTCACCATTCAGCGCCACGGTCAGCGGTGTGGTGCCACATTGATAATGCAACGTCTGATCCTGCTTCTGCGGTGCCATATGGCTACAACCCGCCAACAGCAGTAGCACAGCGGCAATAAGGATTTCTTTCATGGTGTTGCTCCTTGGGATATTCAACCTTTGCTCATCCTAACAAAGCTACTGGTGTCCCAATGGCAAAATCGGATAAATCCCACCCAACAGCGTTTCACAGCGGGCTCCGGTCACCGAAGGCAGATTGCCGGGCTGCCCGGAAAGCGTCCTGAAAGCCAGCCAGGCAAAGGCCAGCGCTTCCATGGCGTCGCCACTGACGCCGAAGCTGTCGGTAGAGGCCACTTCAATCCCTGGCAACAAGGCAGACATCCTCGCCATCAGCAATGGATTACGCGCACCGCCGCCGCACACCAGTAGCCGTTCACAGCCGCCCGCCAGCAACACCTGCTCGCAGATGCTGGTCGCCGTCAGTTCCACCAGCGTTGCCATCACGTCCACCGGGCTCACGCCTGGCATCGCAATCAGTTGCTGCTCCAGCCAGCTGATGTTGAAGTATTCCCGCCCGGTGCTTTTTGGTGCTGGCAAGGCAAAATAAGGATCGGCCAGCATCTGCTGCAACAGTGGCAGGCAAACACGCCCTTCCATCGCCCAGAGGCCACCTTGGTCATAAGGTTGTGCTCGATGCCGCCATACCCAGGCATCCATCAGCATATTACCCGGCCCGGTATCAAAGCCGCGCACCGGAGCCCCAGGCAACAGCAACGAAAGATTGGCGATCCCACCAATATTCAGCACCATGCGTCGCTCCTGAGGATGGGCCAGCAGCGCCTGATGAAACGCCGGAACCAATGGCGCGCCCTGCCCCCCATAGGCCATATCCCGCCGCCGGAAATCCCCCACGGTAGTGATATTGGTCAGCGCGGCCACGCGGTTGTTGTCACCCAGTTGCATGGAAAAGCGCATTTCGCCCTCTGGCTCATGCCATACCGTTTGCCCATGGCAGCCAATCGCGGTGATTTCATGCGGCGGTATACCGGCTTGCTTCAGCAGGCCCAGCACCGCTTCGCCAAACAGGGTACCCAGTTGTGCATCCAACCGGCCGACGGCCGAAAGCGTGGTCTGCTGCCCCTGGCACATCCCCAGAATATCTTTCTTCAGTTGAATCGGCATCGGATGGCTGTAGCTGGCCTGCTGAGCCACCATGCGTTCGTCAATGGCGGCAAGAACCACATCAACACCATCCAGACTGGTACCCGACATAACACCGATATAGCGGCCTGACTTCATAGCAATATCCTTTTACCTTTACGAGGATGAAACCTTCTACCTCATTAAATAAACCAGAGTTACACTATTAACGCCATGAATTATGATGCATTTTCTACACGCTGTGAACGACGCGCTGATTTTATCCTGACAACGGACAACAGCATAAACGCAACAAAAAATTACGCTTATTTTTCCCCTGCTCTGTTATAAAGCTAAACCACCGTTTATTATTGGTTGAACAGAGAAAAGTTAAGCTGTGTGCCGTAGCGAGTCATGGTGATATCGCACGTTTTCAGCCACACTTGTTGAAACATTTTCATTAAGCCGGATTTGGGCAGGTTTCCCAGATCGGGATTACTAACCGCAGGAGTTTTATATGATCAAGCGTCTTCTCGTCGTTGCTCTCGCCGGAATCACGCTGGCAGGCTGTGCAGACCCTACAACCTCCGGCGATGTTTATTCGGCCTCTGATGCCAAGCGTGTACAGACCGTTACCTTTGGTACTTTAGTTTCTGTACGCCCGGTACAAATCCAGGGCAGTGAAAGTGCGAACACCATCGGCGCTATCGGTGGTGCAGTGCTGGGTGGCCTGTTGGGGAATACCGTTGGTGGGGGTACTGGCCGCACGCTGGCAACAGCAGCGGGCGCGGTAGCCGGTGGTGTGGTGGGTAACAGCGTAGGGAGTGTGGCTTCCCGCAGCAATGGCGTCGAACTGGAAATCAGAACCGACAACAAAGAAAACATCGTTGTGGTACAGAGAACAGGCGCCACTCAGTTCAGCCCTGGGCAACGTGTCCGTATGGCGCAAAACGGCGGTACCGTTACCGTTTCTCCGCTGCAGTAACATAGTACTTTCCTGAACGTAAAACCGGAGGCACTGACCCTCCGGTTTTGGTATCTGTGCCGTGAAAAGAACGCTCAAAAAAGTCGCTGAGTTTATTATTTTTCTTGCAGCTCAATGATGTTTTGTTCGAGTTTGTCAATCAAGGTTACCAAAAGCTTTACTTCATCTGCCGAGATACCGCTGAGTATTTCACCTCTTGTCACGGTAATCACGCTATCCACTTCCTGAATAATCGGCTCTGCGGTTTCAGTCAGCTTAATGCGTTTTGCGCGTCGATCATTTGCACAAGTATGGCGGGTAATCAGCCCCTTCTCCTCCAGTTGATCCAGCGTTCTGACC
>JBAQHZ010000104.1:0-6779 GCA_049288585.1 Chania sp. | reverse complement strand
GGTGAGCATCGCGGTTACCCTGGGTTTGCTGCAACTGCAACGCCCATTCCTGCCATTGCGTCAGTTGCTGGAAACGCTCCAGCCCCAAGCGGCGGCGAATGGCAAACAGGCCGTGATGCAAATACTCAACGTATTTCTGCCAGCCTTCCTGTTCACCATAAGCGTGCTCAAAGGCAATACGCATCTGATCGATGTATTCAGTTTGCAGGCGGGCCAAACGTACCTCAAACGGATCGTCGATCACCACTAAAGGGGCTTGCTGCATACCGTTGAACAACGCCAGCGGTAGATTGTTTGAGCCAATAATCCGGCTTTCATCTTCCAGCACCCAATGGCGGCAACCATTATGCTGCTTTTTCAACATCAGTACGGCCAAACAATTCTCAAAATTAATCTGCGTTTGCTGTTCCACCAAGGTTCGGCCAAAAGACGAGCCGCGATGATGCGCTACACCTTCCAGATCAATACCTGCTTTCAGTTCATTGATCAGCAGTGTTTTACCACAACCGGTATTGCCCCCCACCACCACCATCGGCAGTACAACGCAGGATTCTAGAGTCTCCAGCAGGAAGGTACGCAACGCCTTATAGCCACCGAGAACACGCGGATAATCCACCCCGGCTTCCCGTAGCCATTGCTGCACCAGTTGTGAGCGCAACCCACCGCGGAAACAATAAATATATCCCTGCGGCTGCCGAGCACATTGCGCGATCCAGGCCTGAGTGCGCTGTTCACGCAGTTGGGTATTAACCAGACGATGTCCGAGATCGATCGCCGCTTGCTGACCTTGCTGCTTGTAACAGGTACCCACCGCCTGGCGTTCGCTGTCGTTCATCAACGGCAGGTTAATAGCTGAGGGGAATGCCCCTTGCTGAAATTCTATTGGCGCACGAACATCAATCAGTGGCACATCTTGCAGAAAAATACGCCGATAATCGTTGGTGTCCTGCCTAGTCTGCATAGTTGACACTAGACAACCTCAATCAGCGGTTTACCCGGCTGAGCGGCGTGCAGTTCACCAATGGCCTTCAGCGTGATGCCATGGCGCGCAGCAATCGCCTGCACCTCGGCTTCGGCTTCTGGCAATACCGCCAGCAATAAACCACCAGAAGTCTGCGGATCGCATAATAACTGGCGCTGCAAGTCACTCATAGCTCCGACCAGATGACCATAGCTGTCGAAATTACGGCCGGTTCCGCCGGGCACGCAGCCCTCACTGATATAACGCTCGATGTCAGGGAGTTTCGGCACCTGATCGAACCACACCGTCGCCTGCAATGCAGAACCCTGGCACATTTCACTGAGGTGCCCCAATAAGCCAAAACCGGTCACATCGGTCATCGCGGTGACACCCGCCACATCGGCAAAGTCCGCACCCGGTTTATTTAATTGACACATTACCTGCGTTGCCAGCCCTTGGTGCTCTGGCCGCAGTTTGCTTTTTTTCTCGGCCGTGGTCAGCACGCCAATACCCAGTGGTTTGGTCAGGAACAATTTCGTCCCGGCCTGCGCAGCACTGTTTTTCTTCACCCGCTCGGTGCTGACAATGCCAGTGACGGCCAAGCCGAAGATCGGTTCAGGCGCGTCGATCGAATGGCCCCCAGCCAAAGCGATGCCCGCCTGCTGGCAGGCATAGCGCCCGCCGTCAATCACCTGCTGCGCCACTTCCGCTGGCAGCGTAGCAATCGGCCAGCCCAGGATCGCGATCGCCATGATAGGCTTACCGCCCATCGCATACACATCGCTGATGGCATTGGTGGCCGCAATGCGGCCAAAATCAAACGGATTATCGACGATCGGCATAAAGAAATCGGTGGTGCTGATAATGCCAACACCATTGCCAATGTCATACACCGCCGCATCATCACGAGTTTCATTACCCACCAGCAAACGCGGATCAACAAACTTTTCCTGTTCGCTATGCAGTATCGTTTCGAGAACTTTCGGTGAGATTTTGCAGCCGCAGCCAGCGCCATGGCTGTACTGGGTTAAACGGATGACCGACGATGCCATAAGTCCACTCCCTTTGGGTAACGAGCTTTAGAATATCACAATGGGGTATAGGGTAACGCTTGCCGAGGGGATTGATAAGAGCAGGCTGGCATTATGCCGTTAGCCTGCTCAGAAACAGTACAAAACTGCGGGATATCGCGCATTTTCTGCTAAAACCCTGCGGACAGGATCAGAAATAACGGACGAAAGAAGTGCTGTCTGGGGGCACTACTTTGGTGGCTGCTTTTAACTGTGGAGTGCCGAGATAAAGAAAACCCACAATCTCATCCTGCTCACGGCAGGCAAAGGCCTCACGCACCAGCGGATGCTCAGTCCAGGCACCGGTACGCCAGATGCCGTTGAACCCCTGTGCCAATGCCGCCATTTGCATCGCCTGTACGGCACAACCAGCGGAGATCACCTGTTCCCAACGGGGGATTTTCGGGTTTTCGCTACAGTGCGCCACCACGGTAATAATCAGCGGGGCGCGGAACGGCGCCTGTTTTGCTTTTTCGACGGCGGCCTCATCAAGGCCATCGTGCTTTGCTGCCGCCTGTAACAATTCACTAAAACGCTCCAAGCCCTGATTTTCGATCAGCACAAAACGCCATGGCTGCAATGCACCATGATCGGGAGCGCGTAACCCTGCATTGATGATATTCTGACGCACTTCGCCCGCTGGCGCAGGGGCCGCCAACCGCGACGCGGAACGGCGATTCAGTAAAAGATCCAGCGCATCCATTGTAAACTCCTGATAACAATTTTCATTTGGATCACGTTAACATAGCTCCACAGGGAGTTACAGCCTCTGCAATACTGTATATGACTCACGATTTAAAGCTGACATTTCTTCGGCCGCTCATTAGGATAGCGGAACATTCTCGACTCTTGTTGGAGAGCACATGCGCACATTGTGGCGATTCATTGCCGGTATTTTCAGGTGGACGTGGCGTCTGCTGAATTTTATCAGGGAATTTATCCTGAACTTATTCTTGATTCTGCTGATCCTGGTTGGGGTTGGTATCTATCTTTCTTTCCAAAGCAGCACCACTCCGGTAGAGACGCCCCGTGGCGCGCTGCTGGTGAACCTCAGCGGCGTCGTGGTCGATCAGCCATCGATGAACAGCCGCGTTCGCCAATGGGGCCGTGAACTGCTGGGGGCCTCTAGCAATCGTCTGCAGGAAAACTCGCTGTTTGACCTGGTGGACATGATTCGCAAGGCCAAAGACGACCAAAACATTACTGGCATGGTGTTGCAGTTGAATGACTTCGCCGGTGCCGATCAGCCTTCTCTGCAATATATTGGCAAAGCGCTGCGCGAATTCCGTGACAGCGGCAAACCGATCTTTGCGATTGGCGACAGCTACAATCAGACGCAATATTATCTGGCTAGCTATGCCAATAAGGTCTATCTGTCACCACAAGGCGTGGTAGATCTTCACGGTTTTGCGACTAACGGTTTGTATTACAAAGCCTTGCTGGAAAAACTGAAGATCACCACCAATATTTTCCGGGTCGGCACCTATAAATCCGCTGTTGAGCCACTGATCCGCAACGATATGTCTCCAGAAGCCCGCGAGGCCGACAGCCTTTGGGTCGGCGGTCTGTGGCAAAACTACCTGAATACCGTGGCGGCCAACCGCCAACTGACGCCAGAACAACTATTCCCAGGGGCGGCAGCGATCCTCAGTGGCCTGCAAGCTGCGGGAGGCGATACAGCCAAGTTTGCGCTAGACAGCAAGCAGGTTGATGAGTTGGCATCCCGTACCGTGATTGAAGAGCAACTGGTCAAGGTCTTCGGCTGGGATAAGCAAGCCAATGATTTCAACGCGATCAGCATCTACGATTACCAACCAAAATCAGCGCCGGAGCAAGGGGGGGAAATCGCCGTTATCTTCGCTAACGGTGCCATAATGGATGGCCAGCAAACCCCTGGAACCGTGGGCGGTGATAGCACCGTAACGCAACTGCGCCAGGCGCGTCTGGATCCCAAAATCAAAGCGGTAGTGTTCCGAGTGAACAGCCCCGGCGGCAGCGTGACCGCCTCTGAGGTGATCCGTTCCGAGCTGGCTGCCGTGCGGGCGGCCGGAAAACCGGTGGTCGTTTCCATGGGCGGCATGGCCGCATCCGGTGGTTACTGGGTTTCGGCGCCTGCGGATTACATCATCGCCAGCCCGAGCACCCTCACCGGCTCCATCGGCATCTTTGGTATCATCAACACCTTTGAGAACACACTGGACAGCATTGGTGTGAATACCGATGGAGTGGCCACCTCACCGTTGGCCGATCTGGCCGTTACCAAGGCTTTGCCCGCCGAGTTCTCACAGATGATGCAGTTGAACATCGAAAACGGTTATAAGAACTTTATCAATCTGGTGGCTAAAGCACGGAAAATGACGCCGGAACAGGTTGACCAGATCGCTCAGGGGCGCGTTTGGATTGGTAATGATGCCAAGAAAAATGGCCTCGTTGACCAGTTGGGTGACTTTGATGATGCCGTGAAGAAAGCCGCAGAGTTGGCCAAACTGCCACAGTGGCAGCTTAACTGGTTCGTGGATAACCCAAGCTTGGCGGATATGATCCTCAGCCAGTTTGGCGTTTCCATCCATGCGATGTTACCCGCAGCTATTCAGTCTATGCTGCCAGCGCCGTTGGCTTCCGTCGCTTTAGCGGTGAAAGATCAACCCGGCCTGTTTAATAATCTGAACGATCCGCAGCACCGTTATGCTCTCTGCCTAACCTGCGGAGAAGTCCGTTAACGCATTAATCTCTGGCCCGGCATCCGCCGGGCTTTTTTCCCCTATAATTTAGCTCATCTGAAATCTATTAAGATTTATGCTATGCACAAGAAATCCATTTACGTCGCTTATACCGGTGGGACGATCGGCATGCAACGTTCCGAGCACGGCTACATCCCGGTTTCTGGCCACCTGCAACACCAACTGTCACTGATGCCCGAATTCCATCGCCCGGAAATGCCAGACTTCACCATCCATGAATATGCACCGCTGATCGACTCTTCCGATATGACGCCGGAGGACTGGCAACATATCGCTGATGATATTAAACAGAATTACGACCGATATGACGGCTTCGTCATCCTGCACGGCACCGACACCATGGCTTTTACCGCCTCGGCGTTGTCGTTCATGTTGGAGAACCTGGATAAGCCGGTTATTGTGACAGGGTCACAGATCCCGTTGGCAGAATTACGCTCCGACGGCCAAACCAACCTGCTGAATGCGCTGTATCTGGCCGCTAATCATCCGGTCAATGAAGTCAGCCTGTTCTTCAATAACAAACTGTTTCGTGGCAATCGCACCACCAAAGCCCATGCCGATGGCTTTGACGCTTTCGCTTCGCCAAACCTGCCGCCATTATTAGAGACTGGGATCCATATCCGCCGCCAAACCGGCATCGCTTCGCCGGTGTGTAATGGTGAGTTGAAAGTGCATAACATTACGCCGCAGCCGATCGGCGTGGTCACCATCTATCCGGGGATTTCCGGGGAGGTGGTGCGTAACTTCTTGCTGCAACCGGTAAAAGCGCTGATTCTGCGCTCCTACGGTGTCGGCAATGCGCCACAAAAAGCGGAACTGGTGGATGAATTGCGCGATGCCTCTGCGCGTGGCATCGTAGTGGTCAACCTGACTCAGTGTATTTCAGGCCGGGTCAACATGGGGGGATATGCCACCGGCAATGCCCTGGCCCATGCTGGCGTTATCAGCGGCTTTGATATGACGGTAGAAGCTGCTCTGACCAAACTGCATTACCTGCTGAGCCAACCGCTGACACCAGAAGATATCCGCAGCCAGATGCAACAGGACCTACGTGGTGAACTGAGTGCTGCGGGCTAACCCCATCTCGGAGTTGAAATGAAAACTGCCCTGCTGTTGATTGATTTGCAAACCGATTTTTGCCCCGGCGGCGCACTGGCGGTTGCCGAAGGCGATCAAACCATCGCCATTGCCAATCAGGCCATCGAAGCCTGTTTAGCTCGGCATGAACTAGTGATTGCCAGCCAGGATTGGCACCCGGCCAATCATCGCAGCTTTGCGGTAAATTCTCATGCCACCGTCGGCACGCTTGGCGAGCTAGAAGGATTGCCGCAAGTCTGGTGGCCGGTACACTGCGTTCAAGGCACTCAAGGAGCCGCATTTCATCCGCAACTCCGGCAGCAAGCGCTGACCGCAGTGTTTCGTAAAGGTGAAAACCCTGACATCGACAGCTACAGCGCGTTTTTTGATAATGGCCACCGCACGCAAACAGCTCTCGATAGCTGGCTGAAATCTCAGGGGATCACCCATCTTGCCGTGATGGGCTTGGCAACGGACTATTGTGTGAAATTCAGCGTGCTGGATGCCTTGCATCTGGGCTACCAAACCATGGTGATCACGGAAGGATGCCGCGGCGTCAATTTGCAACCGGAAGATAGCCAACAGGCACTGCTAGAAATGCAGCAGGCTGGCGCACAATTAGTGACACTGTCACAGTTTATTCAGCGCTAATTAGGCGGGCGATGTTCTGGGAATTATGGTGTCGACAATAATCATCATCTGGCCCAGACGTAACTGAAATTTCATTACGCTAAAAAGTAAAGCAGCCAGGGCGATGCCAGCATCGCCCTACTTGAGAAGTTATTGCGGTTTCAGTTTGATCAGGGGCTCGGCAACGAACTGCTGTTTCAGTTCCTGTTTGCTTTTCATCACAATCTGCCCATCGGTACCAATGCTCATATGTTGCGGATCGGCATTGTGCATCGACTGCCATAACATTACTGCTTGCAG
>JBAQHZ010000103.1:0-2333 GCA_049288585.1 Chania sp. | reverse complement strand
TATCTGGGCGATACGTTTGCGCTGGTTGAAGCGGATGGGGTAAAAGGTGCTGATGTGATTAACGGCATGGGTGCAAAGATCAATAGTTCCGGTTATGCCATTGTCCCTTCTCTGGTGCCCTACCGTTATAACGATATCGGCCTTGATGCCAAAGGGATCGAGAACGCCAGTGCCGAACTCACCGAGAACCAGCAGCGTATAGCGCCTTATGCAGGTTCGGTGGTCAAAGTCCACTTCAAAACGCTGGAAGGTTATGCGTTGTTGATCAAGTTACTTGGTGCACAAAGCGGCAACTTGCCGTTAGGCAGCAACGTTTATGACAGCAATAACACCGTTATCGGCCTGGTGGGTCAGGGCAATCAAATTTATGCCCGTGCAGCAGGTAAGCAAGGAACCTTGCGAGTGAAATGGGGCGAATCTGCCAGCGAGCAGTGCACACTGAATTATGATTTACGCGGTCAGGACATGACACTGTCACTGTATCGTCTGGAGTTACCGTGCACCAGCCACTGATGCTCAGTTCAAACGGGAGACAAGTATGAGCAAAAATTTTACTGCCGTGTTGCTGGCGTTAGCTGGCATCACGTTGGCAACGCCGAGTTGGGCAGAGTGTTACAAAATAACAGGATATACTACTAACTCAGCCTCAGCTTATTACACCGAAGCAGGTAAAGGGACAGCAGCTAATTGGGACGGTTCCCTTGATTCGGCAGGTTCTATGGGTACCGTTCAGAGCGTTATCAATGTCAACAGCAGCACCTTTCAACCGAATGGAACATTGATTGCCAGCGGCACGGTCAGCTTCTTGCAATCAGGCGCACAGCCGTACAGTGCCGATCAAATCCTGTTCCGCTGTACCGCTAGCGAAGCTGGAAAGCTGTTCGAATACTATTCCACCAACGGTGACTCCGATTATGCTGGCCGTTATGAAGTGGGCTCGGCTTATGGTTTACCAGAGTCTTATCGAACGATTATCGATGGTGTAGCTCTGCGCGCTACCAATCTGTCCACTGGTGAATTTTACTCACGTTACTGGAAAGCACGCCCACTGACCAATCTGGATACGGATTCACTAGGGTGGATCCTTGTCAAAGCCAAAAACTTCAGTGATACCAAGGTAGAGCTATTTCGCCTTAGTAGTTCAACCGGCTCAGCCGCTACCGGCGTAGTCAACTGGACGCAACCCAACACTTATATCGCCTTTCGTGGGGGGAGTCTATCCAATGGGCTTACTGTAGGTGCGGATTCTGGCTCCATCTACTATGGCTGGTATGCCTATTGGCCTGGCTCAGTCAACCTGCATAACCGTATCTATATCCGCCGTGCGGCGACCTGTTCGGTCACTAACGTGACCCCTACGGTTGTCTTCCCACTTATCACGGTAGCGGAGCTGAAATCCGGCGTAACACGCCAGATGCCGATAACGATTCAGTTCGCCTGCCAGACCGGGACTCCGGCCAATACTGGCCTAGTGGCATTGGCTAGCGGAGTTGCTGCCAACCAGACAGCAATGGGGATTTTGGTACAACCCGCCAACGCAGCTGCTGCGGTATCCGCTGGATTTGGTACCGCCGGTTCAGGCGTCAGCTATCTTTTATCCGATGGCTATGGCACCGATCCCAACGTCGCCACCGGCGTAGGCATTCAGATTTCACGTACCAACGGTACGGTATTGAATCTGCTCAGTACGCTGAGTGGTTCGGTGCTGGGGGGCAACAATGCGGGCTGGTACCCGGTATTGACGGATGCAACCGCAGGGGGGGTCGTCAATGGCGTAACCACCTATACTAAAAACCTCAATGCCACGCTGAAAGCCCTGCCGGGCAAAACGGCTACCGCGGGCAAAGTAAGCGCAACGGCGCAGGTCATTATTCAGGTGCAATGATGCAAAAATTAACCGGATTATGTATTGCAGGCGCACTGTTGTTCAGCAGTTGGGCACAGGCAGGCGTGATTATTGAATCATCGCGCGTGGTGTTTTCCGCAGCCGATCGCGAACGTTCATTGCTGTTGTCGAACGGTAATCCTTATCCGGTAATTGTGCAGACCTGGATTGATAATGGTGCCCCGGAAGGGACACCAGAAACGGCAGGAGACGTCCCGGTGTTACCACTACCGGGGATTTTCCGGCTAGAGCCGGGAGAAAGGAAAAACCTGCGCCTGCTGGCCACTCAGATACAGCAGCCACAGGACCGTGAATCCCTTTACTGGCTGAATGTCTACGAGATCCCCCCCACTGACGCCAATTTACCGCCCGGTGTTTCTGCGGTGAAAGTGGCAGTACGCCTACAGTTGAAGATGTTCTATCGCCCGAAGAACCTGAAGCCGAATGT
>JBAQHZ010000102.1:0-7675 GCA_049288585.1 Chania sp. | reverse complement strand
CAGCTATACTGGCAGTATCACCCGTAAAAATCTGGAAACCCCGACGCCCTATAACACCTATGTGATCAGTGGCTTGCCGCCAACGCCGATTGCGATGCCGGGCCGGGCTTCATTGGCAGCAGCAGCCAATCCAGAAAAAACGGCTTATCTCTATTTTGTTGCCGACGGTAAGGGCGGGCATAGGTTTACCACCAATCTGGCCAGCCATAATGAAGCGGTGCGCGCTTATCGTCAGCTGTTAAAGGAAAAGAATGAAAAGTAAATTCGTGGTTATCGAAGGGCTGGAAGGCGCAGGCAAGACCACCGCGCGTAACACTATCGTCAGCGTGCTGAATGAGTGGGGTATCAACGATATCGTATTCACCCGTGAACCCGGCGGTACGCCACTGGCGGAAAAGCTTCGTGACCTGTTTAAACGCGGTACCGACGGCGAATTACCGACCATCAAAGCAGAAGTGCTGATGCTGTACGCGGCCCGTGTCCAGTTAGTTGAAACCGTGATTAAACCAGCGTTAGCGCGCGGTGCCTGGGTGGTTGGCGATCGCCACGATCTCTCCTCGCAAGCCTATCAGGGGGGGGGAAGGGGTGTTGATCCGCAGTTGATGGCGTCGCTGCGCGATACCGTATTGGGCGATTTTCGTCCCGATCTGACGGTTTATCTCGACTTGCCACCGTTGGTCGGGCTGCAACGGGCGCGGGCGCGCGGTGAACTGGATCGTATCGAACAGGAAGCATTGCCTTTCTTCGAACGGACCCGTGAGCGCTACCAGCAACTGGCCGCGCAAGATAGCGCCATCGTGACCGTGGATGCGGCGCAACCTCTGGAGCAGGTGACCGCCGATATTCGCCGAGTGGTAGCGCAGTGGCTGCAACAGCAGGAAGGGGTGTAATGAACTGGTATCCGTGGCTTAACGGACCTTATCGCCAGTTGGTGGGGCAATATGCGGCTGGCCGCGGCCATCATGCCTTGCTAGTGCATGCCGCTTCAGGCAATGGTGATGAAGCCTTACTCTACGCATTAAGCCGCTGGCTGATCTGCCAGCAGCGCAATGGCGAGAAGAGCTGCGGAGAATGCCATAGCTGCCGGCTGATGCTGGCTGGCAACCATCCTGATTATCACGCATTGACGCCGGAAAAGGGCAAGAGCAGCTTGGGTATTGAACCTATTCGCCAGGTGATAGAGATCCTCTACTCCCACGCGCAGCAGGGCGGTGCGAAAGTAGTTTGGCTGCCGCAGGCCGAACTGTTGACCGAGGCCGCGGCCAATGCGTTACTGAAAACGCTGGAAGAGCCGCCAACCAACACTTTCTTCTTACTGGCCTGCCGTGAACCTTCGCACCTGCTGGCTACGCTGCGCAGCCGCTGCTTTTATTGGCATCTGGCGAGCCCTGACGAGACCCTTAGTTTACAATGGTTAAACCGTCAGGCCCCGGGTAATCAAAGCGATCGTCTTACTGCACTGCGGTTGCATGACGGTGCGCCGATCGCTGCGGAACAGTTACTGCAACCACAGCACTGGCAGCAGCGTACTGCGCTGTGTACGGCGCTGAATACTGCCTTGCCGCAGCGCGATATGCTGGCGCTACTCCCGGTTCTTAATCATGACGACGTCGCCGAACGGTTGCACTGGCTGTGTACTTTGTTGGTAGACGCAATGAAGTGGCAACAGGGGGCGGTGGGTTATGTGTTGAACCAGGATCAGCAACCGTTGGTACAGCAACTGGCCAGCCTCCTGAGCAGCACTTCATTGCAGCAGATCGTGCAACAGTGGCTGCATTGCCGCCAACAATTGCTCAACGTTATTGGTGTTAACCGCGAGCTATTGCTCACCGAACAGTTACTTAGCTGGGAGCAGATGTTAGGTTCCGCTGGCTATTCACAACCCCACTCGCTGTAAAAGAGTTTATTACTATGTTGTTAGTTGATTCGCATTGCCATCTTGATAGCCTGGATTTTGATGCATTGCATCAGAACGTTGATGATGCCTTGGCAAAGGCCAAAGCGCGGGATGTAGGCTACGTGCTGGCGGTAGCTACCACGCTGCCGGGTTACCAAGCTATGACACAATTGATCGGCTCGCGTGCCGATGTGGCCTTCTCCTGCGGCGTTCACCCGCTGAACCTGGAAGAGGGTTACGATTATGCTGAACTGCGCCGCTTGGCAGCAGCAGAGCAAGTGGTGGCGTTAGGGGAAACCGGGCTGGATTATTTCTACCAGAAAGACAATATTCCGCTGCAACAGGCTTCTTTCCGTGAGCATATCCGCATTGGCCGCGAGCTTAGCAAGCCGGTAATTGTGCATACCCGCGATGCTCGCGAAGACACATTAGCTATTCTACGTGAAGAGAATGCACAGGAATGTGGAGGGGTGCTGCACTGCTTCACTGAAGATTTACCCACGGCTCAGGCATTGCTGGATCTGGGTTTCTACATCTCTTTTTCCGGCATTGTCACCTTCCGCAATGCGGAGTCATTGCGTGAGGTGGCGCGCTATGTGCCGCTGGATCGCATGCTGGTGGAAACTGACTCTCCCTACCTTGCGCCGGTGCCGCACCGGGGTAAAGAAAACCAACCTGCCTATGTGCGTGATGTTGCTGAATATCTTGCCGTCTTGAAGGGCGTAAGCCTGGAAACGCTGGCTGAAGCGACCACCGCCAACTTTTCACGCTTATTTCATATCAAATTGTGATCTTTCGCCTAGGCTTAGGGTGCAGTTGATAGGAACGCAATTCTTTTTAAGCTCGTAATTAATCGCCGAAACGGGTAATGTTCCCACCCGTTTTATGGCGGTAGGGGGTCTCTTTTTCATCGAAAAAGACAAAAAGTAGGCGATTTAGACAGAAGCCTACGGTCTTATTCATTGAAACGTGACTGCCATCAAACATTACTCGGGGTATTTATTTTACTCTGCGTAAAAATTCAAGGGGTGCTCAGACACCCTGAATTGCAGGGGTTTTTCTCCCCCCCTTGCAGCGCGAAAATTCGCGAGAAGTAGCAAAGCACCATTACTCAGGAGCACACTCAACTATGTTCAAGAACGCATTTGCAAACCTGCAGAAAGTAGGTAAATCGCTGATGCTGCCGGTATCCGTATTGCCTATTGCAGGTATTCTGCTGGGCGTCGGTTCCGCCAACTTTAGCTGGCTGCCTATGGTAGTCTCCCACGTGATGGCAGAAGCTGGCGGGTCTGTATTCGCCAATATGCCGTTAATTTTCGCCATCGGTGTGGCCTTGGGCTTCACTAACAACGACGGTGTTTCCGCACTGGCCGCTGTGGTGGCTTACGGTATCATGGTGAAAACCATGGCCGTGGTTGCTCCGCTGGTTCTGCATCTGCCAGCCGAAGAGATCGCAGCCAAACACCTGGCCGATACCGGTGTGCTCGGGGGGATTATCTCCGGCTCCATCGCTGCCTACATGTTCAACCGCTTCTTCCGCATCCAATTGCCGGAATACCTGGGCTTCTTTGCCGGTAAGCGTTTTGTTCCGATCATCTCTGGTCTGGCGGCCATCATTCTGGGCGTGATTCTGTCCTTTATCTGGCCTCCAATCGGTACGGCTATCCAGACCTTCACACAATGGGCGGCTTATCAGAACCCAGTGGTTGCGTTTGGTATTTACGGTGTCGTTGAGCGTGCTCTGGTGCCGTTTGGCCTGCACCACATCTGGAACGTACCATTCCAGATGCAAATTGGTGAATTCACCAACGCAGCAGGTCAAGTGTTCCACGGTGACATTCCGCGTTACATGGCGGGTGATCCAACCGCAGGTATGTTGTCCGGTGGTTTCCTGTTCAAAATGTACGGTCTGCCAGCTGCTGCGATTGCCATCTGGCATTCGGCTAAGCCGGAAAACCGTGCCAAAGTCGGCGGTATCATGATCTCCGCCGCGTTGACCTCGTTCCTGACCGGTATTACCGAACCCATCGAATTCTCGTTCATGTTCGTTGCACCGATCCTGTACGTGATCCACGCCCTTCTGGCAGGCTTGGCATTCCCAATCTGTATTCTGTTGGGTATGCGTGACGGTACCAGCTTCTCGCACGGTCTGATCGATTTCATCGTACTGAGCGGTAACAGCAGCAAAATCTGGCTGTTCCCAATCGTCGGTGTTATCTACGGTCTGGTGTACTACACCATCTTCCGCGTGCTGATTGCAAAATTGGATCTGAAAACTCCTGGTCGTGAAGATACGACGGCTGATCAGGTTACTCAGGGCGGTTCTGAGATGTCTGCAGCTTTGGTTCAGGCATTCGGCGGTAAAGAAAACATCACTAACCTGGATGCTTGTATCACTCGTCTGCGCGTTAGCGTGGCCGACATAGCCAAGGTTGACCAGGCTGGGCTGAAGAAACTGGGTGCTGCGGGCGTTGTGGTCGCAGGTTCTGGTGTTCAGGCCATCTTTGGTACCAAGTCTGATAACCTGAAAACAGATATGGATGAGTACATCCGTAATCACTGATTCAGGCTGGGGAGCTTATGGGGGAGGCCGATGGCCTCCCTTTTTTTGTTTGCAGCTTGGCTGGGTAAACAAAAAACAGCCTGAAGGCTGCTCTGGATTATATCCTTCATACTTCAAGTCGCTTGGGCGTTGGCTGCCTTCACTCACCCCAGTCACTTACTTGAGTAATCTCCTGGGGCTTCGTTCAGTTGCCGCCTACAAGCAACTTGAATTATTTTGGGTATATACGGGGGCTGCTACTGGTGGATACCGCTGATTTGCAGCAGTGCTGCCTCAGCTAAAAACGCGGAGCGGCTTTTAAATTCTGGATGTGTGGTGACACAGCGGTCGATACGGTCAATTAACGATTTGGGCAGAGTGACGTTAATTTTTTCCGACCCGCCAAGCAGACGAGAAACATCAATGTCTACAACAGCCCAAGTATAACCTGCGAATTCAGGATCCTGTGCCAATTTGCCAACACTGGAAACGGCAGGAATATCCTGACCCATTTCGACCATAACTTCGATATGACCAGTAATTGCCTCTTTGGCGGCTGAGATTGCTTCATCCAGGGTATCACCTGCTGAAAAACAACCGGGTAAGTCAGGAATGATCACGCCGCATGCATGCTGTTCGTCACCTGCTTCAATTGCGATGGGATAAAACATAATTTAAACCTCTTTCGGGAAAGCAGGATTAAATCCCCGCTTGTTTCCTGATGCTCTTAACCGTGCCTGCCGGTAAGTCCTTTTTAGGGTGCGAGATAGTGACTAATCACGGCTTTGTATGGTGGGTGAAGTGATGGTGGCTGCCGTTAACTCTGATCAGAGTTCATCCATCCGCAACCACCTCTTTCACAATCTGTTTACTGTTCATGTCCTCACCCTATCTCGTCCTATTGAAAATAGGTAACCACAATAACTCCAACATGTAAAAAATCTAGGGTTATTGGGGTTATCATCTTTGTCGTTTCAGGCCAACGGACTCTACGAACATGGTTGAGCTAATTTTGCCATAGCTGAGTAATTCTCCATCACTCAATGCAGGAAATGCGCAATCAGGTTGAAAGCGGTAGAATCTGTCACTCATACTGCGTAAATCTTTTTATAATGCACAAGGAGCTTGAGATGGCCGAAGAAACTATTTTCAGTAAAATTATCCGCCGTGAAATCCCAGCAGATGTGGTCTACCAAGATGAGTTGGTCACCGCATTTCGTGATATCGCCCCACAGGCACCGACCCATATTCTGATCGTGCCGAACGTGCTAATCCCTACCGTGAATGACGTCACTTCCGCACATGAGGCAGCGTTGGGCCGCATGATCACCGTCGCGGCTAAAATTGCCGAGCAGGAAGGGATTGCTGAAGATGGTTACCGCCTGATCGTTAATTGCAATCGCCACGGCGGGCAAGAGGTCTATCATATTCACATGCATTTGGTCGGTGGACGCGTGCTGGGCCCGTTGTTGCCACGTTAATTGAAGAACACCACGCACAATCCCTAAACAGTGCGTTGTTTCTTATCAGCTTTGGGTTCCGTTGAGAGGGTTAATGAAAAAGTATCTATTTGTGGCATTGGCTGCGTTAGTGTTGACCGGCTGTCCGTCGCATCCACCAGAACCGCAGCAACCTCCCGTGGTCGTTGAACCGGTTCTACAACCAGAACCTAAACCGCAACCCCCCGCTCCCGAACCGGTGCCACAGCCGCCGAAACTCCAGCAGCTTGACTGGTTGAGCAGCGTGCAGCCGTTAGTCAATGACATGCTGAAAGCCGATGGCGTAAGCACCGGCAGTGTACTGTTGCTGGACAGCGTCAAAAATAACACCAACGGTTCGTTGCAAATCGCGCAGGCAACTTCTGCCTTGCATCAGGCGTTGGCGTCTAACCAAACCTTCAGCATCGTGCCGGAATCGCAACTGGCCAGCGCCAAACAAACGCTCGGCCTGTCGGCGGAAGACAGCCTGGGTTCGCGCAGCAAAGCGATCGGCCTTGCGCGCATCGTCAATGCACAGTACGTGCTGTATAGCGACGTCAGTGGCGACGTAAAGACCCCGACGATGGACATGCAACTGATGCTGGTACAAACCGGTGAAATCGTCTGGTCGGGTAATGGCGACGTCAAACAGTGAGGCTGAGCTTCGGCGCTTAATCAGTCACAGGCTACCGGCGGTCAATACCGCCGGTTGTCGTTTCAGCCCGGTGCAGGGGCTGACCGGTGAAAGCTGGCGGATCGAAGGTGAGGGGATAGATCTGCTGGCACGCCAGCAGACACAGGATAAGTACCGGCTTGGCGTCAGCCGCCGCCGTGAGGGGCGTTTGTTGCAGCGCTGTGGGGTGGGGATCGGGCCGCAGATTTTGCTGCAAACGTCTGGCTGGCTGATTGTCCAATGGCTTACAGGCGAGAGCATTAGTGAATCGTCTTTTATGGCATTAAATGAAAGTGGTGAACTGGCGGCGTTGATGGCTCAACTGCATCACCGGCCGCTAAGCGGTTATCGGCTGAATCTGCAACAACAGTTTGCCCATTATTGGCAACAATTCGACCGGCGGCGCATTACCCCTGCCTGGCTAGGTTGGCAGCGGGCGTTTATGCAAAGCACGCCGCCGCAGCCGTTAATGTTGGCCCCGTTACACATGGATATTCATGCAGGCAATCTGCTGATGCAAGGTGAGCGGCTAAGGCTGATTGACTGGGAGTATGCCGCTGACGGCGATATTGCTCTCGAACTGGCCGCACTGTTTCGTTTTAACCAGTTTTCACCTGCCGCTCAACACGTTTTTTTACTCCACTATGTGCAGCGGGGCTATGCAGATCGGTGGCAACTGGCTGCGCAGATACAACGCTGGCTGCCGTGGGTGGATTACCTGATGTTGATGTGGTTTGAGGTCCGTTGGTGGCAAAGCGGGGATCGGGAGTTCTTGCGCTGGGGCGCAGCTTTATACCGGCGTTTTTGTTTATCATCCCCCTGTTCTCAATGAATTAATCAAGTGAGGTGGCCGTGGGCCCAGTAATGCTAGATGTCGTCGGCTACGAGCTGGACGCAGAAGAACGTGAGATTTTAAAGCATCCTTCGGTTGGCGGCTTGATCCTGTTTACCCGTAACTTCCACGATGCTGAACAGTTGCGTGAACTGGTGCGTCAGATCCGTGCGGCATCCCACGATCGGCTGGTGGTGGCGGTGGATCAGGAAGGGGGACGCGTGCAGCGTTTCCGCGAAGGATTCACCCGTTT
>JBAQHZ010000101.1:0-6652 GCA_049288585.1 Chania sp. | reverse complement strand
ATGGATCAACGATCGTTATTGATGGGTGCTTAATCCGCTAAAGAGCGCCAAGTAAGGAGTCCAGGCTGTGAATACGCTTAACGTCTTGGCAAGAATAAAAAATAAGGCAGATAGAAAATGGCGATGTGTTTGCCAATACCCAGGTAAAAAGTGGGTTATTTTTACTCGCTTGACTGATAGTGTGAGTAATAATTACCCGTACGCTAGCGCAAGCCAGATTGAAGAAGGTGCCAATAGTGACGAAAATTAAAAAAAAATCAGGCATATCTTCGGCGTTACTGGCTTGGATGGTTATCTGCCCGGTGGTCATACTGCTCGCTATCATTATCACGCTGGCTGTTAAGGACTTGCAGAGCGGACGGGAGATTGAGATCCAGACGCTACGTGAAAAAAGCGCGGTGCTTATCCGTGCGTTCGAGTCCGGCGCGCGCACTGGTATGGGCATGCGCTGGCGTCAGGATCAGCGCCAGATCCTGCTGGAGGAAATGGCCTACCAACCGGGGGTGCTGTATATCGCGATTACCGATCGTTCAGGCAGGATCCTGGCTCACAGCGATCCGCTGCGGGTTGGCAGTCACTTGTATAGCCAGCAACAGATGGAGGCTTTGCAGGCGACGGGTGCAGAACAGTGGCATATGACTTCTTTTGTTGATCGGCAGCAGAACCGCCAGAATGCCTTTGAAGCTTATCGTTTCTTCAAACCATTGAAACGCGGTAACGGCCATGGTGGCCATATGATGAACATGTATCGGGCTACAGAAACGGATCCTGCCGATAGCCAGAATGATGAGCAAACCCTCATTTTTGTCGCCTTCGATACCTTGGCGTTGGATGCCGCTCAGGCGAAAGATATCCGTAACACCTCCATCTTGCTGTTCACTCTGATGTTGCTGGCGTTGACCAGCCTGCTGGCATTGTTCTGGGCACGACGCTATCAGCGTTCCAGCCGCCAACTGCAAGACGAAGTCCGCCGGAAAGAAAAACTGGCGGCCATTGGTGATCTGGCGGCGGGCCTGGCGCATGAGATTCGCAATCCGCTCTCTTCGATCAAAGGGTTTGCCAAATATTTTGCAGACCGCTCGCCGCAAGGCAGCGAAGAGCAGGAACTGGCCAAGGTGATGGCGAAAGAAGTCGATCGCCTGAATCGCGTGATTAGCGAATTGCTGGCCTTGGTACGCCCTGTGGATTTACGCCTACAGCTGGTGGATATCAATGAGGTGATCGAGCACTCATTGCACCTGATCCGCCAGGATGCGGTGAACAAGAATATTACTATCCGCTATAGCCGCAATAATGCCTTACCGCTGGCTGAAATCGACCCCGACCGCCTCACTCAGGCGTTGCTGAATCTTTATCTGAATGCCATTCAGGCGATCGGGGCTGATGGTTCGCTGGAAGTGGCTGTGGTGCTGGTGGGCGAGGAGGGGTTGCGCATTACCGTTACGGACTCCGGTAAAGGTATCAAGCCGGACGATTTGGCGAAAATTTTCAACCCGTATTTCACAACCAAGGCAGCGGGCACCGGCCTGGGGCTGACCATCGTGCAGAAAGTGATCGAGGAGCATCAGGGTAGCATCACCGTGACCAGTCATTCACCGTCTGGTAGCCGTTTTGCGATAACGATTCCATTGAGACATAAAAAACTGGAGGCTCCTGAGCATGGCGACGCCTAACGCGCATATTCTGGTGGTGGATGACGATCTGAGCCACTGCACCATCATTCAAGCCCTGATGAAAGGGTGGGGATATCGGGTCACTCTCGCGCATAACGGCCTGGAGGCGGTGGAACAGGCCAAGGGCACGCCGTTTGACCTGATTCTGAGCGATGTCCGCATGGCGGAAATGGATGGCATTGAGGCGCTTAAGGCGATCAAAACCTACAATCCGGCGATCCCGATCCTGATTATGACCGCTTACTCTAACGTTGAATCGGCGGTTGAGGCGATAAAAGCGGGTGCCTATGATTACCTGACCAAACCGTTGGATTTCGACATATTGCAGCTTACGCTCGAGCGGGCGCTGGAACATACCTCCTTGAAATCCGAAAACAAAACTCTCAAACAACAGCTGATTGCCGATCATGGCAACATGATTGGCAGCAGCGTGCCCATGCGTCGCCTAATGGAGATGATCGCCATGATCGCGCCTTCGGAAGCGACGGTGCTGATCTGCGGTGAATCAGGCACCGGCAAAGAGCTGATCGCACGCGCGGTACACGCCAACAGCCAGCGCAAGGATCGGCCGTTAGTGAGTATTAACTGCGCGGCGTTGAGTGAATCCTTGCTGGAGTCCGAACTGTTCGGCCATGAGAAAGGGGCTTTTACTGGCGCTGATAAACGCCGCGAAGGGCGTTTTATGGGAGCGAATCAAGGCACGCTGTTTCTGGATGAGATTGGCGAAGTTTCACCGTTAATGCAGGCGAAATTACTGCGGGCGATTCAGGAGCGGGAAATCCAGCGGGTTGGCAGCAACCAGACGCTGTCTGTTGATGTGCGGTTGATCGCCGCCACCAACCGCGATCTGATGGCCGAGGTGGAAGCGGGCAGATTCCGTCAGGATCTCTATTATCGCTTAAACGTGGTGACGGTAGACAGCCCGCCGCTACGACAACGCCGCGAAGATATCCCGCTGTTAGCGATGCACTTTCTGGCAAAGTTTGCCGAACGTAACCGCAAATCAGTTAAAGGATTTACCCCACAGGCCATGGATATGCTGCTGAAATACCACTGGCCTGGTAACGTGCGCGAACTGGAAAATACCGTTGAGCGCGGAGTGATCCTGCTGACCGACGATTTTATCAGTGAAAAGGAACTGCCATTGAGTGTGAGTTCACTTGCTTATGACGAGCAGGAAAACGGTTTGGAGCAACCGATTCAGCCGCTGGAACAGGTAGAGAAAAATGCGATCCTTGCCGCGTTGGAAAAAACCGCTGGCAATAAAACGGAAGCCGCCAAACAGTTGGGCATTACCCGCAAGACGTTATTGGCCAAGTTGCAGAAATAAAATGCGCGGAGCTTTAAAGTCAAGGCGCAGCGGTGTGATTGATATCAGCTGCTGCGCCTTTTTTATCTAAAAGTTACGTTGTTATGAGAGAAATTCCACTTTACCGCCAGCCAGGTGGTACATGCTGCCGACGATTTTTATTTTCCCTTCTTCTTCCAGTTTTTTCAGTACCGGGCTGTTTTTACGAATATCTTCGATCGTCATCATAACGTTGGTTTTAGCTACCGCATCGACAAAGTCATAATTTTTGCCAGAGCGTTCACCTTCGTAGACGGTTTTGTCGATCGCCGGTTTGATCTTGTTCAGCAAGCCGGTCAGATTGCCCAGTTCGGCGTTATCAATGGCTCCCCGCACCGCACCGCAGGCGGTATGCCCCATCACCAGCACCACTTTGGCACCGGCAACGGCGCAGGCGAACTCCATACTGCCCAGGATATCGTCGTTCTGGATGTTACCTGCGACGCGGGCGTTGAACGTTTCACCAATTCCGACATCCAGCAGGATCTCCGCCGGGGCGCGCGAGTCGATGCAGCTTAAAATAACGGCAGCTGGAAATTGCCCGCCTTGGCTAGCCTGTTTCTGGGCTACATAGTCATGCTGCTGCATCTTCCCTTGGCGGAATCTCATGTTGCCTTGCTTAAAGCTTTCAATAATGTCATCCGGCGTCATTTTATCGCGTTGTTCTTTGGTCATCGCGGCAGCAAAAGCAACGGAAGGTGCGGTAAAACCGGCAACACCGGTCATAGCAAGAACGGAGAGGGCGGCGGTACGTTTTAATAGTGTTCTACGTGCGGGCTCTTTGGCTGGAAGCTTACTCATAACGTTATTCCTCTGTGTTATTCGGTAGTACAACACTACGATTATGGATTTACACCAATACAATCGGGTAAAGACGGCAACCTAGCGTTTTAGGGTTGAACCGATATCACCTGTAGAGACGTAAGCATTATAAGTGTATATGCCCCCTCGCTTTTCGTCGGAGTATTTTGCCACCGTCAGGCGGTGAATATGTGCCATATTCCTGTTTGTTCGCGTCAGACAATGCCTTAACATAGCAACCACTCTTTCTGCCCGGCTATATGGATATCCGATGCGTCATTTGGTCACCCTGTTACCACTGATCCCTTTGCTTGCTGCCTGTAGCAGCGAGCCCGTACCCCAAGAGCAAGCCTCTCAGGCCAGCCTGGTTCAGAGCGGTTTTCAACTTGAGCCGGAACACGCTATTCATCCACTGAGCGGGGATTTTGCCGACAACCCGGCCACGGCACGCTTTATCGATAAAATGGTGCAGGAGCATGGTTTTGAACGCCAGCAACTGCATGATGTGCTGGCGCAGGTACAACGGCTGGATTGGGTGGTGCGCTTGATGGATAAACAGGCACCGGCTGGCCGACCTTCAACGACCCCAAATGGAGCCTGGATCCGTTATCGCAGCAAGTTCCTGACCCCCGACAATGTGCAAAACGGTGTGGCGTTCTGGAATAAGTATGACGAAGCGCTACAGCGTGCCTGGCAGGTTTATGGCGTGCCGCCGGAGATTATCGTTGGCATCATCGGGGTGGAAACCCGTTGGGGCCGGGTGATGGGTAAAACACGCATCATCGACGCCTTGGCTACGCTGTCGTTTGAGTACCCGCGCCGTGCTGAGTTCTTTACCGGTGAACTGGAAACCTTTTTGCTGATGGCGCGCGCGGAAGGGGACGATCCGCTGTCACTGCGCGGATCCTACGCGGGTGCCATGGGGTATGGCCAGTTTATGCCTTCATCATTCAAGGGCTATGCGGTTGATTTTAATGGTGACGGCCACGTCAACCTGTGGGATCCGGTGGATGCTATCGGCAGCGTTGCCAACTATTTCAAAGCCCATGGCTGGACCCGAGGGGCCACAGTGGCAATTCCTGCCAACGGTCAGGCAACCGGCCTGGAAACCGGGTTCAAAACCAACTACGCCATCACCAGCTTAGCGGCAGCCGGTTTAACGCCGCAGGGCTCACTGGCTGGCTATCAGCAAGCCAGCCTGCTGCGTTTGGATATGGGCAACCGTTATCAATATTGGTACGGGTTACCGAATTTCTACACCATCACCCGCTACAACCACAGCGTTCACTATGCCATGGCGGTTTGGCAACTGGGCGAAGCGGTCGGCAGGGCGCGGCGCGGGCAATAATACTGGCAAGTCCACCAGAGATTGAGCATGCAATGGCGCAATCTCTGGTTGCTTACAGCATGGTGTAGGCCTTTTTCAGCCCGGTATCTTCTTCAGGATCGGCACCTTGCGGATGGAGTAATGCCTCTATTTCTACAATCTCTTCGATCTGATCGGGTGCCGCTTCTGGTGCTGGCATGGTGTCCTGAATGATTTGCTCATCAAACGTCGGATTCAAGGCCGGGGAGAGTGGGGAACTGGTCAGGCTATCCGGTATGGCGATATGGGGCAGTGGCGCATCCTGTACAAACTGCGATTTGTCTTCTTTCACCGTTCTGCTGCAGGCTACCAGCAATACTCCGCAAAGGGCAAAGAACGCGTACAGAATATTGCCACCCAGCGGCTGGATCAGCGCCCCAACGGCCAGCGGGCCGATACTGGCCCCCACGCCAAATGACATCAACAAGCAGGCGGCCAGCGAGACGCGGCGCTCCGGCTCAATCAGGTCATTAGCCAGCGCCACCGCCAGCGGATACAGCGTGAATTGCAGCATGCTGACGACAAAGCCCACCCCCAGCAGGATTGGGAAATCAATATGCGGTAATAGCGCCAATGGCAGAGAGGCGATAATCAGCAAGATCGCATTAATCTGCATCAGCAGGGTGCGGTTGTAACGATCGGACAGCCAGCTCAGAGGTAACTGCGCCACCAGCCCGGCAAAAATAGCGATCGCCATAAACAGGCCGGTTTGTTGCGTCGTCAAGGATTGCTGGCTGGCGTAAACCGGTGCTAATCCATAGAAGGAACCCACTACCATGCCGATCACCAAAGTGCTGGCCAGCACTTTAGGAATGGCACCGATAAAATAGCGCAGCTCCATGGGCGCGGGTGACATATGGCGAGCATTGGTGCGGGTGGTCAGGGCGATCGGGACCAGGCAGAGGGCAAAACAGAGGGCGATCAGCAGCAGCGTGGTAATCCCCAGATCGGTTTGCAGCATCAGCACGATCTGCCCCAACGACATACCGAGATATGACGCCGCCATATAAAAACCAAATACCCTGCCGCGTTGATTGGATTCAGACTGATCGTTCAGCCAGCTTTCCAACACCATGTATTGGCACATCATACACAGGCCGATAATCAGTCGCAGCACGACCCATACCGGGATATATTCCGTCAGGCCATGGCCCAGCACCGCGGCGGTAATAATACCGGCACAAGAGACATAAGCGCGGATGTGCCCGACGCGGGCAATCAGAAAGTGCCCCACTTTGCCGCCGATCACTAGGCCAATATAGTTGGCGGCGATAATGGCCCCGATCAGTGCGCCAGTTACGTTGATGGAGGTCAAGCGTAGAGAGATGTAAGTGGTGAGTAACCCTGACCCCAGCAACATCAGCAGAGTCGTAGTGTACAGCGGAAAGAATACGCCTAACGTTTTTCTCACTCTGCCTTCCTGTTTCTTATGGCTAATAAGTCGATGTGCGGTATCCCCATAAC
>JBAQHZ010000100.1:0-2650 GCA_049288585.1 Chania sp. | reverse complement strand
GAGTTATTGCGGAAGATATTGAGCTCAACAAGCCCGCCAAAGTGCGGGTTTTTTATTTTTTGCTCACGAGAGGTTTGTTACGAGAAACTTTAGGATGGGCTGGTAGCATCCAAACAATAATAAAAATGATGTTGTTAAGGATGCTCAAGTGAAAGGAATTAAATTATGTTTAAAAATACTGTGTTAAAAATGGGCCGTGTGAAGTGGTTTGATCAGAGCGAAGGCTATGGTGTTATTTCTCCGGTTGATGGTAGTGACGAAATTTATGTTAGCCGCCGCGCTATCGCCAATACCAAGAATAAATCGTTAAATGAAGGTCAGAACGTAGAGTTCTCGATCTATCGTAGCTCTCACGGGCTGTCTGCGGCAGACGTTATCGCGTTCTGACCCACCTCTTCCTCGCCAGTGCCGGTGCCGCCACCCCATGCACTGGCGAAGAAAATTTCTTCGATATCCTTTATGATCAGGCGATTGTTCAATCACCTGGTATATCATGATGCCAACCCCGGTTATTTCGCTTTCTTCTGCCCGCGCGCTTCATCTTGCCGCTCAAGGGCTGCTGTCCCCTGTTAAACGCAAAGCCAAACCTGCTGATGTGATTGATGCCATCGAACGCATGGGATTGCTGCAAATCGATACGATCAGCGTGGTAGCGCGTAGCCCTTATCTGGTGCTGTTCAGCCGCCTGGGTGACTATCAGCCGGCATGGTTGGAGCAGGCTCTGGCCGCTCGCAAACTGTTTGAGTACTGGGCGCATGAAGCCTGTTTCCTCCCTATTGATGATTTCGGATTGCTCCGCCACCGTATGCTGGATCCGCAGGGAATGGGATGGAAACACTCACAAGCGTGGGTGGAAAAACACCATGCAGCCATTGATGCACTCTTGCAGCATATCGCCACCCAAGGGCCGGTGCGTTCGGCAGACTTCACCGCCGAAAAGAAAGGCGCTAATGGCTGGTGGGATTGGAAACCGGAAAAACGTCATCTTGAGATCCTGTTCACTACCGGTAAGCTGATGGTGGCCGAACGTCGTAACTTTCATCGCGTCTACGATCTTACTCAGCGGTTACTGCCTGAGTGGGACGACAATACTCATGCTCTGCCGCAGCCCGAGGCCCAGCAGGAAATGCTGCGCCGTAGCTGCCGCTATCTAGGGATTTTTAAAGCAGAATGGCTGGCGGATTACTATCGCTTAAAGCGTGTGACTCCCAAAAAATTGTTAGCAACGCTGCTACAACAAGGGGAGATTCTGCCGGTGGAAATCAGCGGGCTGGAAGGCGAATTCTATGTGCATCAATCTTTGTCCGCCGAGTTGGCATTGGCTGAACAAGGGAAACTGAAATCCAGCGTGACCAGTTTGCTCTCTCCCTTTGACCCGGTGGTATGGGATCGTCGCCGTGCGTTAGAGCTGTTCAACTTCGATTACCGGCTGGAATGTTACACGCCGAAGGAAAAACGCCAGTATGGCTACTTCACTTTACCGCTATTGCAGCGGGGTGATCTGATCGGCCGAGTTGATGCAAAAATGCATCGTAAGCTTGGCGTTTTTGAAATCATCAGTTTTCATCTGGAGCCGAAAACCAAGCTGAACAAGCAGCGTTGCCAGGATATCCAGCAGGCGATAACCCGCACGGCGAAGTGGCATGGTGCGCAACAGGTCACTCTCGGAGACATACCGGCTCAGTTAGCCATGGCGTGGGCGGCAGGGTGGCGTGTGGAATAACGGATTTCGTGAGTAAATCAGGCGGTGATTAACCTGCCTTATAGCGTTATGCTATCCTCACGCACTTTCCCTGATGCCTATATCCCCTGGAGGAAGCATGGATCACCGTTTACTCGAAATCGTTGCCTGCCCGGTCTGCAACGGTAAGCTCTATTTCAATAAAGAAAACCAGGAACTGGTCTGCAAAGTCGACGGTCTGGCCTATCCACTGCGCGATGGCATTCCGGTGTTGCTGGAAAACGAAGCGCGTTCACTGTCACTAGATGAGAAACACGCATGAGTTTTATCGCTATTATTCCTGCTCGTTATGCGTCCACCCGTTTGCCGGGTAAACCGCTGGCCGATATTCACGGTAAACCGATGGTGGTACACGTGATGGAGCGTGCCCGGGAATCCGGTGCTTCCCGCGTGATTGTTGCCACCGATCATCCCGAAGTGGCCAAAGCGGTGGAGGCGGCCGGTGGCGAGGTTTGTATGACCAGCCCCGATCACCACTCGGGTACTGAGCGTTTGGCGGAAGTGATCGAGAAATGCGGCTTTACTGACGATCAAATCATCGTCAACGTGCAGGGCGATGAGCCTCTGATCCCGCCGGTAATCGTCCGCCAGGTGGCCGAAAATCTTGCCTCCTGCGAGGCTGGAATGGCGACGTTGGCCGTGCCAATCGAAACCGCCGAAGAGGCGTTTAACCCGAATGCCGTCAAAGTGGTGATGGATGCACAGGGCTATGCGCTCTATTTCTCCCGCGCCACGATTCCGTGGGATCGCGAACGCTTTGCCCAATCGAAAGCAAGCATCGGTGACAGCCTGCTGCGCCATATCGGCATTTATGCCTACCGTGCCGGGTTTGTGCGCCGCTACGTGAGTTGGCAGCCCAGTCAGCTTGAGCAGATTGAACTGCTGGAACAGCTCCGCGTGCTGTGGTAC
>JBAQHZ010000099.1:0-2007 GCA_049288585.1 Chania sp. | reverse complement strand
GCAATTGCCACACTGATGTACTACCCTGACCTGCCTGCATCGATCCCAGTGCACTGGAATTTTGATGGCATGCCCGACAAATATGGTCCGCGCGCTATGTTATATCTACTGGGGCCGGGGCTCATGGGTATGATGTTAATTCTTGGACTGTGCCTGCCTTGGTTCTCGCCCAGACGCTTTGGACTCGCCTCCTTCAAGGCGACGTATTCCTACTTTATCGTGGTGCTCGTCGGTATATTTGGTCTTTTATACGCCGTAGTGCTGCATGCAATATTGACGGACACGTTGGAAATACAACGCACGATCTATGTCGGCGTATTTATGCTGTTAATCCTGCTGGGTAACCCAATGGGTAAAGTTAAACGCAATAGACTGATTTCATTACCTTAAAAGGAGAGCGGGAATGGTTCAGGCGTTAGCACAACGGATAGAAGCAGTGAACCAACAGGCGATCGCCGAAGGCCGCATCGTAGGCAGTGTGGTGCTGGTGGCGCACCGAGGAACGGTGATTTACGCCGGAGCCAGTGGTTATGCCGATCGGGAACAGCAGCGCCCGATGCGGCGTAGCAGCCAGTTTCGGCTGTCTTCGGTTTCCAAGCCTTATATCACGCTGGTAGCGATGCGCATGGTGGAGCAGCAACGGCTCAATCTTGATGATGCGGTAAGCCGCTGGCTGCCTTGGTTCACCCCCGCGTTGCCCGATGGGCGGCAGCCGGAGATCCGCATCCGCCATTTATTGATCCACACTGCTGGCCTGGATTACCGCTTTAAGCAGACTGCGGACGGGCCTTATCACCGTTTGGGCATTCAGGACGGTATGGAAATGTCTGCATTGACATTGGAACAAAACCTGCGTCGCTTGGCCGACGCTCCGCTACAGGCGGCACCGGGGAGCACATTCAATTACTCACTGGCCATCGATGTGTTGGGGGCGGTGCTGGAGAAAGTGGCAGGAATGCCGCTGCCAGCGCTGTTCGCACAATCGGTCAGTGAACCTTTGGAGCTGCGCAATACCGGTTTTTATGCGGAGGATCCCAGTAACCTGGCTATTGCCTATTACAACGCAGAACCGCATCCGCTACCGATGCATAACGGTATTCTGCTCAGCTTATCCGATCAGGGCATTTTTGCTCTTGAGCTGGCGCCTTCCCGTGCTTTTGACCGCTATGTTTATCCTTCCGCAGGCGCTGGCATGGTTGGGGATGCTGATGATGTATTACGGCTGGTAGAGGTGTTGCGCCATGGTCGCAAGGGGGTCTTGCAGCCAGAAACGGCTAAGCTAATGCGTATGCCGCACGTAGGGGCCGACGCAGAGACTCAAGGGCCGGGCTGGGGGTTCGGTTTCGGTGGGGCAATATTGGTGGATGCTGCGCTAGCGGCGACGCCACAGCATAACGGCACTATGCAGTGGGGCGGCGTGTATGGGCATAGCTGGTTTTATGATCCGGTCGCTCAACTGAGCGTGGTAGCGTTGACCAATACGGCATTTGAAGGGATGTGCGGTTTATATCCGGTACAGATTCGTGACGCGGTTTATGGGATAGGTGTTTAATTGATACACCAGGGGCCAATACGGTTGGCCCCTGGCATGAGTATTATTTCTCCTGAGTCGGTTGATCCGGCGCGGCATCCTGCGCTGGTGCGCTCTCTTCTTCAGCCGGGCTGCCCATCATGCCGAACAGGCCAACGAAATCCTGTAGCGACATTTTGTTACCGTTCAGTTCAACCTGATTATCGGCGTAGCGGAAGGTACTGCCGATCACATCATCTTTCAGCGTGGTGAGCTTGAACATCTGGCCCATGGCCGCCAGGCTCTGTATCTGTTGTTGTGCTGCCTTTTGTGCTTCTTCGACAGCGTGGCCCTGTAGTGTGATCGCTTGCGTAACCGTTTCTGTTGCCATCGCCACCGGGATAGTCAGCACTGCGTCCAGTTTTTTCACGGATTGTGCCAGCAACTGATCGGGGGACACGGCTGTGGAACCCGCCTGAGTGGGATCGGTCAGCTCC
>JBAQHZ010000098.1:0-7130 GCA_049288585.1 Chania sp. | reverse complement strand
CCCCATGACCCTGAGCCTTGGGCGTTTTATGCCCGAGAAATACAAACCGAGCTACTACGCCGCGGCTTCTTACAGTTGCCACTCGATGAACGGCCTGTTCCCGCATATCAACCCCGGTGAACTGTTCGTTTACCTCGGCGTCGCCAGCGGGCTAACCACGCTGGGCTTGCCGCTGGCTCCGCTGGCCGTGAGCTATTTCCTGGTTGGGCTGTTCACCAACTTCTTCCGTGGTTGGATCACCGATCTCACCACCAGCCTGTTCGAACGCAAGATGGGCATCAAACTGGATCGTCAGGTTCAACTTTAATTTGTGGAGTACAGCATGAGCGCTTATATCCGTATTGAGAAAGGTGCCAGCGGCTGGGGTGGCCCACTGCAACTGGCTATCGAACCGGGCAAGAAGGTTGTCTATATCACCGCCGGTACCCGCCCGGCGATCGTCGACAAAATCAGTGAACTGACCGGCTGGCCAGCGGTTGACGGTTTTAAAGAGGGTGAACCGCCAACAGAAGAAATCGGCGTGATGATTATTGACTGCGGTGGCACCTTGCGCTGCGGTATTTACCCGAAACGCCGCATTCCGACCATCAACATTCATGCCACCGGTCAATCCGGCCCGTTGGCGCAGTTTATTCTGGAAGATATCTACGTTTCCGGCGTGCGGGAAAACAATATCAGCCTGGTTGAGGTGGCTGATGGCGCGGTAACGGCCCCGATCACGGAAAAACCCGTAGCACCAAAAGTGCGCGACTACGACACCAGCAAGAAGATCACCGAGCAAAGTGATGGATTGCTGGCCAAAGTCGGGATGGGCATGGGTTCGGTGGTGGCGGTGTTCTTCCAGGCTGGCCGTGACACCATCGACACCATCCTGAAAACCATCCTGCCGTTTATGGCCTTCGTCTCGGCACTGATCGGCATCATCCTGGCCTCTGGGCTCGGGGATTTTATCGCTCACGGCCTGACGCCGCTGGCTAACAGCCCGATCGGCCTGGTGACGCTGGCGCTGATTTGCTCCTTCCCGTTGCTTTCGCCATTCCTTGGCCCAGGCGCGGTGATTGCTCAGGTGATCGGCGTGTTGGTCGGCGTGCAGATTGGCCTTGGCCATATCCCGCCGCAGTTGGCCTTACCGGCGCTGTTTGCCATTAACGCACAGGCCGCCTGTGACTTTATCCCGGTGGGCCTGTCTTTGGCTGAAGCCAAGCAGGATACGGTGCGCGTCGGCGTACCTTCGGTACTGGTCGGGCGCTTCCTTACCGGTGCACCCACAGTGCTGATCGCCTGGGCGGCATCCGCCTTTATTTATCAATAAGTTGATCAGGGGAAAACGATGAATACCATTTTCCAGACCACCATTACCCATATCGGCGGCTGTGCCCGTGATGCGCTGCTGGATGACATGCTGATCACCTTCCGTGAAGGCGCTCCGGCAGATATCGAAGAGTACTGTTTCATTCACCAACACGGCAACACCGCCGGTGATTTACAGGTCGGCGGGGTGATGGAGCTCGGTGAAAACCGTTACCCGATCACTGCCGTCGGTGAGGTTGCCACGCAGAACCTGCGCGAACTGGGCCACGTCACCGTGCGTTTCGACGGCGAGGCACAGGCGGAATTCCCCGGTTCGATCCACGTTACCGGCCCAACGCCTGGCGATATTCCGTTAGGCAGCACCTTCAAATTTTTACTCTAAATAATTCGAGTTGCGGGAAGGCGGCAAGAGAGTGAATCCTCAGGAGCATAGATAACTATGTGACTGAGGTGAGCGAGTGCAGCCAACGCACAGGCAACTTGAAGTATGACGAGTATACGCATAAGGAGTACAACATGTCTGAAGTAGCTGTAGTGATTGGCGGTGGCCAAACGTTAGGAGCCTTCCTGTGCCACGGTCTGGCTGAAGCCGGTTACCGTGTGGCGGTGGCGGATCTGAGCGCTGACAACGCCCATCTGGTGGCACAGCAAATCAATCAGCAATACGGTGCCGATCGCGCAATCGGCTTCCAGGCCGATGCCACCGATGAAGCCAGCGTTATTGCGCTGGCAAGTGCGGTTGATCAGGCTTTCGGCCTGACGAATCTGTTAGTGTACAGCGCCGGGATCGCCAAAGCGGCACCGATCACCGATTTCCAACTGGGTGATTTCGATCGCTCATTGCAGGTGAATCTGGTGGGGTATTTTCTCTGTGCCCGCGAGTTTTCGCGCCTGATGATCCGCGACGGCGTTGCCGGGCGCATCATTCAGATCAACTCTAAATCCGGCAAGGTCGGCAGCAAGCACAACTCTGGCTACAGCGCCGCCAAGTTTGGCGGCGTAGGGTTGACCCAATCGCTGGCGCTCGATCTGGCGGAATATGGCATTACCGTGCACTCACTGATGCTCGGTAATCTGCTGAAATCCCCGATGTTCCAGTCGTTATTGCCGCAATACGCGCAGAAACTGGGGATCAAACCCGAAGATGTAGAGAAGTATTATACCGACAAAGTGCCGCTCAAACGCGGTTGCGATTATCAGGACGTGCTGAACACCCTGCTGTTCTACGCCAGCGACAAGGCGTCGTACTGCACCGGTCAGTCGATCAACATTACCGGCGGGCAAGTGATGTTCTGATATATATCGGCTGAGGGCGAGATTGTCCCCCCTCACCCCAACCCTCTCCCCAAGGGAGAGGGAGCCGATAAATGCCACGATTAACGCCGGAGTAAAACAGTGGCACATCCAGTCCCCTCTCTCTGTGGGAGAGGGCTAGAGTGAGGGGGAAGATCACCTGGCTTCCCCTTCATTTTTACACAGGAGAACAATCTCATGACCAGCGCACTCATTACCTTTGCCATTATCGCCTGGTTGATGCAAATCGCCCTCGGCTGGTGGCAGATCCAACGTTTCAACCGCGCCTTTGATCGCCTGTGCCAGTTGGGCAACGTGGGCGTTGGCCGCTCCGGCGGGCGCTTCAAACCCCGCGTGATACTGGCACTGGCGTTCGATGAACAGCAGCGGGTGTGCGGCAGCATGCTGATGCGCGGCCTGACTATTTTCGCACAGCCTAAACAACTCACCGAGTTGCATGGCATGCATCAGCAAGATTTATGCCCGGATGTGATCTTCCCCGAGGATCAATCATGCAAAACTGCACTATTGTTAGCGATTACACCGAAATCATGATATTTTCACACTAAAAGACATTACCTTTCATAGTGAATTACTCACCGAGAGGAATGATCAACTTTTGTGAACAGGAATCGCTATGAAACCAAAGCAGCGGCAAGCCGCTATTCTTGAATACTTGCAGCGACATGGCAAAACGGCAGTGGATGCGCTGGCAGAACATTTCTCCACCACCGGTACCACCATCCGTAAAGACCTTACCCTGCTGGAAGAAGAGGGTGACGTGATCCGTACCTACGGCGGTGTGGTGCTCAGCCGTGACGATGGCGATCAACCCATCGATCGCAAAACCCATATCAATACCGAAAAGAAACGCCAGATCGCCTACGCCGCCATCAAACTGATCGACGACGGCGATTCGCTGATCTTCGACACGGGCAGTACCGTATTGCAGATGGTGCCGCATCTGGCGCAGTTCAATAACATCACCGTGATGACCAACAGCCTGCATATCGTCAATGCATTGGTAGAGTTGGACAACGACCAAACCATCCTGATGCCCGGCGGCACCTATCGCAAAAAATCAGCCTCGTTTCACGGCAACCTGGCCGAATCGGCGTTCCATCAGTTCAGCTTTGATAAACTGTTTATCGGTGCCGACGGGGTCGATCTCAACGCGGGAGTGACCACCTTCAATGAGGTGCACAACGTCAGCAAAGCGATGTGCGAAGCTGCCAGCCGCATTGTGCTGCTGGTCGATTCCTCCAAATTCGGCCGTAAAAGCCCGAACGTAGTGTGCGAACTGGGCGTAGTGGATACGCTGATCACCGATAAAGGCATCAACCCGAGTTACCTCGCCGCGTTGCAGGCGAAAGGCATCAATATCATTCTGGTAGGAGACGCCGATGAGTAACGCCACTGCCCTGCTTAACTTTGCCCGCGAAACGCTGGAGATTGAACTGGCGGAAGCACAGCGCCTGCTGACCCGGCTGGACGATAATTTTGTCCGTGCCTGCGAACTGCTATTGAACTGCCAAGGTAAAGCGGTGATTTCCGGCATCGGTAAATCCGGCCATATCGGTAAAAAGATTGCCGCATCGCTGGCCAGCACCGGCACGCCGTCGTTCTTCGTCCATCCAGCCGAGGCGCTGCATGGTGATTTAGGCATGATCGGTGCCGACGATGTGGTGATCTTTATCTCTTATTCCGGCCGTGCCAAAGAACTGGATCTGATCTTGCCGTTGCTGGCGGAAAGCCAGATCCCGGTGATCGCCATCACCGGCGGTAAAGAATCTCCGCTGGCCCTGGGCGCAGCCTGCATGTTGGATATCAGCGTAGAGCGTGAGGCCTGCCCGATGGGGTTGGCCCCCACTTCTAGCGCGGTTAACACGCTGATGATGGGCGATGCGTTGGCCATGGCGCTGATGCGCCAGCGCGGTTTCAACGCAGAAGATTTTGCCCGCTCTCATCCAGGTGGCAGTTTGGGCGCACGCCTGTTAAACCGCGTCTATCACCTGATGCGCACCGGCGATCGCCTGCCGGTGGTTAAAGAAAGCGCCAACGTGATGGAGGCGATGCTGGAACTGAGCCGCACCGGCCTTGGTCTGGTCGCGGTGTGCGATACTCAACAGAAAGTGGTGGGCGTATTTACCGACGGTGACCTGCGCCGCTGGCTGGTGAAGGGCAATAGCCTTAACGATGCCTTAAGCCCGGCGATCACCCGCCCTGGCTATCGCCTGCCGGAACAGTGGCGAGCCGGTGAAGCACTGGAAGCCCTACACGAACAACACATCAGCGCGGCCCCGGTCGTTAACCTTGACGGTGTGTTAGTTGGCGCGCTCAACCTGCACGACCTGCATCAGGCTGGCGTCGGCTAAGCCTTATGCCTGGCGTTTTCTGCGCCAGGCCAATTTCACCACCAGGCATGAAAATGGTGCACTGGCCCAATACCCTGCCCCACTTCAAGGCTGTCCGCCTGCTGCAACGCTTGTTGCAGATAGGCTTTGGCCTCCATCACCGTTTCAACCCAATTCTTATGACGCGGTCGCAATGCTGCCAGCGCGGCTGAAAGTGTGCAGCCGGTGCCATGGGTATGCCGAGTCGCCACGCGCGGCGCAGTGAAACGCTGCTCCAGATCGGCAGTGAACAGCCAATCTGGACTCTCGCCTTCGTTCAAGTGCCCCCCTTTCATCAGCACCGCCTGGCAACCCATCGCCAACAATGCCTGCCCCTGCTCGCGCATTTGCCGTTCGTTCTCGGCCGGTGCGCAAGCCAGCAACGCCGCCGCTTCCGGCAGATTTGGCGTGATAAGGGAAACCAACGGCAATAATTCACGGCGGATAGACTCCACAGCCTCTGGTGCCAACAGCGGATCGCCGCTTTTGGCCAGCATCACCGTATCGAGCACCACATAGGGCAATTGATAGTGCCGCAGACGTTCCGCCACCGCCGTGACGATCTCCGCATTAGCTAGCATGCCGATCTTGGCGCTATCGATACGCACATCGCTGAGTACGGAATCAAGCTGGGCAGCCACAAAGGCCGGATCGATATGATATACCGACTGCACCCCACGGGTGTTTTGCGCCACTAAGGCGGTGATCACGCTGGTACCATAGGCCCCCAGCGCCGAGAACGTTTTCAGATCGGCCTGGATCCCCGCGCCACCACTCGGGTCGGTGCCCGCAATGGTTAGAGCATTAATACGTTTCATTGCAGATCCTCTGGGGTCAGTTGATAAAGCGCATCGAGAAATGCCGGGGTAAAGCTGCCGGGGCCGCTACAGCGTGCCACCGCCCGTTCACCGCACAGCGACATCACCCGGCAAGCGGTGGCTACGTTATCCAACCGATCGCCCGGCAGGCTGCAAAAGGCAGTGACTACCGCAGACAGTACGCAGCCGGTGCCCACCACCCGCGTCATCAGGATATCGCCACCGGTCACGGCCCAAGCGCGCTCGCCGTCGGTGATGTAATCCACCAGCCCGCTCACCGCCACAATCGCACCGCTGCGCTGGGCCAGTTCACGCGCTGCCGGTAACGCTGCCAGTGAATCGTCATTGCTGTCGACGCCACGGCCGCTGGCCTGTAGACCGCTCAGCGCTATAATCTCCGACGCGTTACCACGGATCGCCGCTGGCCGCAGCCTGAGCAAACGCTGGGCAAACTCGGTGCGATAAGCCAGGCCACCCACCGCCACCGGATCCAATGTCCACGGCTTATCTGCCTGATTGGCGGCCTCGATAGCGGCCAACATCGACTCGGCCCGCGCGCTGTGCAGCGTACCGATATTGATCAGCAACGCATCCGCCACACGGCTGAACTGTGCGGCCTCGGCAGGCTCAACCACCATCGCCGGAGAAGCCCCCACGGCCAGCAGGACATTGGCGGTCAGCTCCTGCACCACTTCGTTAGTCAGGCAATGAATCAGCGGGAGATGGCGTTTAAATTGGTGAAAACAGGCCGCGGCACGGTGGCCGGGTAACACATCAGGTCGAGTGAACATATTGCTCCCAACCGGCGTTCAAGAAGGCGGGTACCGGTTGAGATACCGAGACTTCCCTACGCTGGTATTATCCAGATCAGGTAATACGGGTAAATTCTCAGCCGATTGCATCGGCACCCCGAGTCATGTAGATTGAATCTCTTTACTTTTTGCCAGCTTAGGGGAAGTGGTTTGCGGTTGCAAGCTCGCCCTTTCGGTTATAGCTTCTTCACGCGGTATCCCACCTTGTACCTCACCCCAAAACGAAAAAAGGAGCCGTTAAGCTCCTATTATGTATTAGCCATCACTATACATTTCCCAAATAAAGCTGACAGACAAAACGGAAGAGTACAAGCCACTTGTGATTGTATGCGGCACGTTGGTTTCTCGATAAATGGTTCACAACCATTGGATCTACTCCCCCCTTTACACATACATAATGTGAATGAACATATAGGAATCCATATGTGATAGGAACCCCATGCTGGGTTAAGCTATGGATGGGTTTGATAAATATGAATATTTTGTTGATTCAGTACATAAAA